>NZ_KV820453.1:0-690 GCF_001815405.1 Peptoniphilus sp. HMSC075B08
ATAGGAAACGCTAAAAAAGCCGGCATAATAGTAATGCTAAGACAGTTATTTTTATTCGTACCTGCCATGATTATTTTACCAATGATATTTGGAGTTAAAGCAGTATGGTTTGCAGAACCCCTTGTAGATTTAATTATGATAATAGCCGGTGTAGTAATGATGTTTGGGGAATTAAATAGGATGGATAAAATTAGTTTGAAAAACTAAATACAAATAACAATCGAAAAAGTTTCTTTCATTTTAGAGGATTTATGTCTAGTAGCATAAGTCCTTTTTTATGCTCAAATTAATCATTAAAACTCAAAAATACTATAAAAAATAAAAATTCAGGTTACCAAAGAGGGCAAATTTCACTTTATAAAGTGAGGGGTATTTTTTCATATTTCTATAAAAATCCAAATACTTTGAAGTGTGAATATTCTTGAAAATGCTTAGATGAAATTAGCATATTTCATATTTAATTCACTTATCTAGGAAAAAAATTCAACTTACATAGGAGGTTAAAATGCAAGCAATAAAAGTTTATAGCATGAGAGTTGCTATGTTATGTAGACTTTATGCTCTTAAATTAATTAATGATAAGGAATATACAAAAATAAAAAATAGAATAGAAAATGATTATAAGAAGATGGATAGAAAGTAGTTAATCTTGTGATACAATAACACTGTAGAAAGATACAAAATGGGAAG
>NZ_KV820454.1:0-4593 GCF_001815405.1 Peptoniphilus sp. HMSC075B08
CCACAAATTTATTTTAACATGGAGGTCTTTTTATTTTTTATTATTCATCGCTAAAGCTAAATTGAACCCCCGGTCAAACCGGGGGTATTCTAATTACAAAAAGAAGTATTACAACCATAATTCTTTTTCTTATAATTTATTTCTTAGTATTTTTATGAAATATCTTTAATAGGGACCTTAATTTCCCCTAGTCATTAAATAATTGTAGGCGCCAAGGGCTGCTGTCGCACCTGAACCCTCTGCTATTATGATTTGTTTGAAGGCTGAGTTAGTGCAGTCCCCTGCTCCATAAACTCCTTCAAGGCTTGTAGCCCCAAACTCATCTACAATTATTTCTCCACGAGAATTTTTTTCTACCATGTCTGCCCACTCAGTCATTGGTACAAGTCCAACTTGGATAAAGCAGCCTTCAGTATTTTCTTCTATGACTTCGCCACTTACCCTGTCCTTGTAAGAAATTTTTTCCAAAACTTTTTCTCCAGTCAAGGCTTGAGTTTCTGCATTAGTAACTATTCTCACATTTTTAAATTCTTTTAGCTTGTCTTGAAGAACCTTGTCTGCCTTTAGTTTTGGCAAGAATTCTAGGACTAAGACTTCCTTGGCAAGGCTAGCAAGATCAATTGCAGCTTCGATACCAGAGTTTCCTCCACCAATTACTGTGACCTTCTTACCCTTAAAGAGTGGTCCGTCACAGTGAGTGCAGTAGGCAACGCCCTTGTTCCTAAATTCTATCTCTCCAGGAATGCCAATTAGCCTCCACTTGGCTCCAGTTGCAATTATTAAAGTCTTGGCAAATAGCTCTCCCTTATTAGTAATAACTTTTAAAGGTTTACCTTCTACAATATCAGTTACAGATGCACCTTCAATAATATCAACTTTATACTTGTCTAGATGAACCTTCACATCGTCCATGTATTTTGGTCCCTCTGTGTATTCAATCCCAGTAATATTTTCTATTGAAAGAGTTTCCTTAACCTGACCGCCAAATTCTTCAGCCACAAGTCCAACTTTTATTCCCTTTCTCGCTCCATAGATGGCAGCTGTTGCCCCACCAGGGCCTCCACCAATAATAAGACTGTCAAAAACAGGTTTTTCTTCTAGCTTTAAGTCCACTTCCTCATGGCTAATCTTGTTTAAGATTTCATCTAAAGAAACCTTACCATTGTTAAAGACTTCATCCTTTAGATAAGTTGTTGGCACCGCCAAGACCCCAAGGTCCTCTACATAGTCTGTGAAAACAGACCCATCAACCATTGTGTGCCTAATCTTTGGATTTAAGACTGCCATAATGTTTAAAGCCTGAACAACTTCAGGGCAATTGTGGCAGGATAGACTCACCATAGTTTCAAATTCCATTTCCTCATCAAGAGCTTCTATCCTCTCCCTAGTCTTGTCATCAATCTTTGGAGGACGACCTCCAACTTGTAAGAGGGCAAGGATAAAGGACTCAAACTCATGACCTAGAGGAAGACCAGCAAAAGTAACTCCACTTACAGACCCAGATGAAAGGCTAAAGCTTGGCTTAAACTTTAAGTCAGCTTCCTCTAGCTTAATCTTATCTGTAATGCTAGCCACTTCATCAACAAAGTCTCTTAACTTTTTAGAATTTTCTGAATCATCAAGGCTAAT
Organism: Peptoniphilus sp. HMSC075B08; assembly: GCF_001815405.1. Taxonomy (NCBI): domain Bacteria; kingdom Bacillati; phylum Bacillota; class Tissierellia; order Tissierellales; family Peptoniphilaceae; genus Peptoniphilus; species Peptoniphilus sp. HMSC075B08. The sequence goes on from NZ_KV820454.1 coordinate 1,630, forward strand.
AGAAATTACAACCTCTCTCTCGAGAAGTTGTAAATATCCCTTAACCTGATTTTTTAAATTTTGATCTAACATTAAATCTTTCCAACTAGGTCTAATCCTGGAGTTAAAGTCTTTCCAGATTGCTTCCATTTTGCTGGACATACTTGGCCAGGATTGTTTCTTACAAATTGTCCTGCTCGAATTTTGTCAATAACTTGGCTGGCATCACGACCAATTCCATCTGCATTGATTTCCAAAGTTTGGATCACTCCATCCGGATCAATTATAAAAGTAGCTCTTTGTGCAAGGCCTGCTTCTTCATCAAGTACATCAAAGTCCCTTGCAATTGACTTGTGCGAGTCAGCCAACATTGTGAACTCAAGCTTATTAATAGCTTCAGAGTGGTCATGCCATGCCTTGTGAACGAAGTGAGTGTCAGTTGACATTGAGTAAACTTCAGCTCCCAGTTCCTTTAACTTCTCATATTGTTCTTGCATGTCTTCAAGTTCAGTTGGACATACAAAAGTAAAATCAGCAGGGTAGAACATTAAAACTGTCCACTTGCCTTCAAAGTCCTTGTTAGAAACTTCTACAAACTCTTCCCTGCTAGGGGCATAGCCCATAGTTTTAAACTCAGGTATCTTCTTTCCTATTTGTGACATATTGTCCTCCTTATATTTTAAAATTTATTTGTTACTATCTATCAATTTATCTATACCCACAAAACCCTATTTTTTTTAAATATATAATCTTTTTAATCTTAACTTTTTTGTAAAACAAAAAAAAGAAGTATGGCTTCCATACTTCTCAGACTGATGACAAAGCAGGCAAAAAAAGCCTGCTTTTTTTAATAAAATCATCTGAATTACAGAAAAAAAGGGTAAAAATAAACTAAGGAAGTAGGTGTGACATGCTATCAAAAAATAACAATAGAAAAACAAATCAAGTACAACTAATTTCAGTAGAACAACTTGTACCTAAAAATCACATATTAAGAAAAATAGACAAATACATAGACTTTAGCTTCATCTATGAATTAGTAGAAGATAAATACTCACTAGACAACGGAAGACCAAGCATAGATCCAGTAGTATTAATAAAAATACTATTCATAGAGTATCTATTCAACATAAAAAGTATGAGACAAACAATAAAAGAAATAGAAGTAAACATAGCATATAGATGGTTTTTAGGACTGGACTTTTATGATAAAGTTCCTCACTTCACAACATTTAGCCAAAACTACAGAAGAAGATTTAAAGATACAAACATATTTGAAGAAATATTTCAAAACATCTTAAGCCAAGCAATGAACAAAGGATTCGTAGATGAGAAAATACAATTCGTAGACTCAACACATGTAAAAGCCCATGCAAATAGACATAAAAACAAAAAAGAAGAAATCAAAAAAGCAGCAAAAGCATACCAAGAAGAATTAGACAAAGAAATAGAAGAAGATAGAAAAGAACATGGGAAAAAACCACTAAAAGAAAAAAATAAAAAAGAAGAAACAAAAGAAATAACAGTCTCAACAACAGACCCAGAAAGTGGACTCTTTCATAAAGGAGAGCACAAAGAAGTCTTTGCCTATTGTGTAGAAACATCAGTAGACAAAAATGGTTGGATCTTAGGACATAAAACATTCCCAGGAAATCTCCATGACAGCACAACCCTAATACCCTTTTATGAAGAAAAACTAAAAAAATACAAACCAGAAAAAATAGTAATGGATGCAGGATATAAAACACCAGCCATAGCAAAAAAACTACTAGAAGACGAAATACAACCAGTATTTCCCTACACAGCACCAAAAAGAAAACCAAAAATAGAAAACCCCTACTACAAAAGAGAATTCATATATGATGAGTACTATGACTGTTACCTATGCCCAGAAAATCAAATACTAGAATACACGACAACAAATAGAGAGGGATATAGAGAGTACAAAAGAAATAAAGAACAATGTAAAAAATGCCCTAACCTCAAAAGATGCACACAGAGTAAAAACAATCAAAAAGTAATCACAAGACACATTTGGCAAAAATACATAGATGAAACAGAAGAATATAGATACACAGAAAAAGGAAAAGAAGAATACAAAAGAAGAAAAGAAACAGTAGAAAGACAATTTGGAAGTGCAAAAGAATTCCATGGATTTAGATACACAAACATGATTGGACTAGCAAAGATGGAAATGAAAGCTGCACTTACATTTGCGTGCATAAATATGAAAAAATTAGCAATACTACTATATAAATTGGATCCTAATAAGGATTTAACTTTGGATAAATTAAAGATTTTTTTAGTAAATATATTAAGAATGCAACAAACCCAGAAATTATTTCTGGGTTTGTCTACAATCTGCACCGGCGTAGCCGGTTGTTTTGCTTTTGCGGTCCAAAGGATCTTTTTTACTAGCTGCGTCTCAAGGACGCTTGTGGTTTACCACATGCAATTTTTACTTGCTAACCCCTAAAGGGGTCTGTGTTATCCATGATTATCTGACCACTTAATTCATCTTCTTTAAGTTGGTTATGAATATACTCTTTTATTGCTTTTGTATTTTTGCCTGCTGTATCTACATAGTATCCTCGGCACCAAAATTGCCTTCCCCTATATTTGTATATTAAGCTACCCCATTTGTCATATATCATTATGCTGCTTTTTCCTTTTAAAAATCCCATAAAACTAGACACACTCAATTTTGGTGGTATCTCTAGCAACATGTGTACATGATCTGGACAAACTTCTGCTTCTATTATGTTAACACCTTTCCAGTTGCAAAGCTCTCTTAATATTGCACCTATTTCCAATCTTTTACTTCCGTAAAATACTTTCCTTCTATATTTTGGAGCGAACACTACATGTTATTTACAATTCCATCTTGTGTGATAAATTATGTGTATGATTTAAATTCATAAAAAACCTCCTGTTATTTTTGTGTTCTGGTAAACCACAAATTTATTTTAACATGGAGGTCTTTTT
>NZ_KV820455.1:0-206 GCF_001815405.1 Peptoniphilus sp. HMSC075B08
GACATCAGAAAAAAAAGAAGATACAAATGAAGTCTTTAAGGACAATGAAGTAGTTGAAGATGCCTTAGAAGATAAGAAAGAAAAGCAAGAAGAAACTCAAGCGGAAAAAGAAGAAATCTATGAAAAGCTTGAAAAAGTTTCAGAAAGTGGAAATCTTTCTAAAGAAGATGTAGAGACATCAGAAAAAAAAGAAGATACAAATGAAG
>NZ_KV820456.1:0-29060 GCF_001815405.1 Peptoniphilus sp. HMSC075B08
ACAAACCACCGGCTTAGCCGGTGGTTATGATTGATGCAAAACTTAATTTGGATAGTTAGGTTGGTTAAAGTAACTTAAGATAAATTTTAATCTGTGTAATGGTAAAACTGTGAACTAAAGGTGAAAAACCCCGTAAGGCAAGACAGCCGTAAAAAATTCAATGTGCTTGAGCAATTTATTGCTCAGCCGATGAACCTTACAGCGAAAAGGAGCGAAGCGAACTTTGAGTTGATTAGGTTCACGCGAAGCTCGCAAATAGAAAATAGAGCCAGATATTCTCTGACTCTATTGATAAATTATTTTAAAATTTTAAAAGTTTGTAGCGAGCAAGTTTTGAATTTTTAGGATGGCTGCCGCTCGGGGTTGTTTGCAAAGGCCCCTGCCAGGTCGTTGAAGGTGATGGGGGTGGACCGGAGGGGGCAGGACCAATCGAAAGGTCCTAAACCCCCTCCGGAAAGATAATCGTAAAGCTTTGCTTTGCACAAATGTCTTAAAGACGAAGTCTTTACTCATAAAATTCACGGTGCCCCCTGCGTGTCCGAATGGGTATGGCTCCCCCTCCTTATAAGATTTATAAAAGCGAAGCTTTTAAAATACTTTTACCCTAAATCTTTTCTCTCGCTTGATATTTTGTATGAAGCAAGTTATGGGCTCTTTCTCCATAAGGTCTTCCCAAGTAGTCTTTATAAATTTTCTTAATCATTGGATTTTCGTGAGCCTTTCTTATTTCTTTATTTTTATCTATTTCATAAAGGGCTCTTTGTCTCTTAAGTAAGACTTCTTCCTTGCCGTGGTGGTAAGGTTGGCCGCCTCCGCCAATACATCCACCTGGACAAGCCATTATTTCTATGGCATCAAAATTATAAGTTCCATCTTTTATACCGTCAAGAAGTCTTCTTGCGTTGCCAAGTCCATGGGCGATTCCAACTCTTAGGTGCATATCGCCAATAGCAACTTCTGCTGACCTTATGCCCTTTAAGCCTCTTAGTTCTTGGAATTCAATTTTTTCTAACTCTTCTCCAGTTAGCCATTCGGATGCAGTTCTTATTGCTGCTTCGATTACGCCACCAGTTGTACCAAAAATTGTTCCTGCTCCAGAGGATTCTCCCATGATTTGGTCAAATTCTCCCTCTTCAAGTCCTTCAAAGTCAATCCCATATAAGTTTATCATCCTGCCAAGCTCTCTTGTTGAAAGGACATAGTCCACGTCCTTCATGTCATTAGATCCAAGCTCTGCCCTGTCAGCTTCTGCCTTCTTGGCAGTACAAGGCATAACTGAAACCATGACAATGTCCTTGGCAGGTATGCCAGTTTTTTCTGCGTAATAGGTTTTCACCATTGACCCCATCATCATTTGTGGTGACTTACATGATGATGGAATATCTAACATGTCTGGATAATTCATTTCTATAAACCTAACCCAGGCTGGACAGCAAGATGTTAATATTGGCATAGTCTTGTCATTTTGAATCCTATCAACTAGCTCGCTGGCTTCTTCCATAACTGTTAAATCTGCTGAAAAGTCTGTGTCAAAAACTGTATCGAAGCCAAGTTTTCTTAGGGCTGTAACAAGTTTACCTGTCGTAACCTCACCTGGTTCCATGCCAAAGAGTTCTCCTATGGCAACTCTTATTGATGGGGCAACTTGGACTACAAGGTGCTTCCTTGGATTTTTAATTTCTTTTAAAACTCTTGCAGTTGCATCAACTTCTACAATTGCTCCAGTTGGGCAAACTGCCACACATTGGCCGCAGAAGGTACAAGATGAATCTGCCAGTGGAAGATTAAAGGCAGGGGAGACTATGGCGTCAAAGCCACGGTTTAGTCCACCAAGAGTTCCCACAGTTTGAACTTCGTTACACATAGTTTCACATCTTCTGCACATAATGCACTTGTTGGGATTTCTGTAAATTGAATCTGAAGATGAGTCAACCTTGTGACCGGCCTTGTCACCCTTGTAGGCGATTTCTCTTATGCCCATTTTTTCTGCTAGTGCTTGAAGCTCACAATTTAAATTTTTAGGACACACCAAGCAGTCCTTTGGGTGGTTGGAAAGAAGAAGTTCCAAATTTAACCTTCTTGCTTCAACGGCCTTTACAGTGTCAGTTTTTATTACCATGCCCTCAGTTATTTCTTCAGAACAGGCAGTACAAAGTTTTGGCCTGCCAACAACTTCTACCATACAAATCCTGCATGATGAAGGCATATTTTCATAATTAAAGTTGGGAAGCTTCATATGACAAAGAGTAGGGATTTCAATGCCCACTTCCTTTGCTGCTTCTAGGATGGTGCTTCCTTCCTTAACTTGTAATTTTTTATCATTTATCACACAATTAATCATAATTCATCCCTACCTTCCCATGGCTATAGCATTTACTGGACAAGCCTTGGCACAAGTTCCACAAGCTATACATTTTTCCTTGTCAATCTCGTGTTTTTCTTTTACTTCGCCACTTATGCACTTAACCGGGCAAAGTCCTGCACACTTGTGACAGCCAACGCACTTGTCCTTATCAATTTTATAAAATTTTTTCATTTCACGTCTTGCATATTTTAAGTATTCGTCGGGGAAGAACCTCATTGTAGATAGGATTGGGTTTGGTGCAGTTTGACCAAGTCCACAAGCTGCTGAGTTAATTATGTTGTGGCAGAGGTCTTCGATTTTTTGGAGGTCTTCTTCTGAACCCTTGTTGTCCAAAAGTTTTTCCAACATTTCAAGGAGTCTCTTAGTTCCAATCCTACAAGGAGTGCACTTGCCACAGGACTCGTCTTGGGTAAATTCTAGGTAGAATTTGGCTATGTCCACCATGTCGTTGTCTTCGTCCATGACAATAAGTCCACCAGAGCCCATCATGGCCCCAATTTCCTTTAGATTTTCGTAGTCAATTGGGGTGTCAATATTTTCCTTGGTAATCATACCACCAGAAGGTCCACCAATTTGAACGGCCTTGAACTTTTTGCCATTTGGTATTCCACCGCCAATGTCGTAGACAATTTCTCTTATGGTAATTCCCATTGGGACTTCAACAAGCCCAACATTGTTGACCTTGCCGGCTAGGGCAAAGACCTTTGTCCCCTTGGACTTTTCTGTACCCATGGAGGCAAACCATTCTGGTCCTCTTAAGATAATTTGTGGAATATTGGCATAGGTTTCTACGTTATTAACTGTAGTTGGTTTTCCCATGTAACCCTTGACTGAAGGGAAGGGCGGTTTTCTTGTTGGTTCTCCTCTTTTACCTTCAACTGAGTGGATAAGTGCAGTTTCTTCACCACATACAAAGGCTCCAGCTCCGTATCTTATTTCTATATCAAAATCAAAACCAGAATTAAAAATATTTTTACCTAAGAAGCCATACTTTCTTGCCTGACCAATAGCTGTCTTTAGCCTGTGGATGGCAAGAGGATATTCAGCTCTTATATAAATAACACCGTGGTTTGCACCAGTTGCATAACCACCAATTGTCATGGCTTCAACAATGGAATTGGGGTCACCTTCAAGTATTGACCTATCCATAAAGGCTCCTGGGTCACCTTCGTCGGCATTACAGAAAATATATTTTTCGTCGCCAGGACTCATGTAGGTATTTTGCCACTTGATACCAGTAGGAAATCCACCGCCACCACGTCCACGAAGGCCTGATGCCTTGATGATGTCAATTACGTCTTGTGGGCTCATTTCTGTTAAAACTTTGAAAAGAGCTTGGTAACCGTCATAGGATATGTAGTCGTAAATATTTTCTGGATCAATCTTGCCACAATTTTTTAAAGCAAGACGAGTTTGCTTGTCGTAGAAGTTCATGTCACGTTGGTTGTAGATGACTTCATTGTTCTTTGGATTCCTGTATAGAAGTCTCTTAACAGGTCTTCCGTGAATAATGTGTTCAGCTACAATTTCGTTGACGTCTTCTGGGCTTACGTGAGTGTAGAAGACATTGTCAGGTTCAACCTTAACGATGGGTCCCTCTCCACAAAAACCAAAGCAACCAGTTATTAGGGCTTCAACGTCATTAATCTTATAGTCTTCTAAGGCTTTATCAAAATTTTCTTTTATAAGGTCACTTCTTGCAGACACGCAACCAGTTCCCTTGCAAATTAGTATTTGTAATCTCAAGTTATTCATGGTCCACCTCTTTATCATAGTTGTGGGCTTGATCTTTTATTGATGCAATGTGGTCGATAAAGTCCTTAATATCAGCGAGGTCTAAAGTATTAGACTTTATATTAGTCCTAACCCTAAAGGAAATTTCTATATTAAAATTCTCCTTTTGGTCTGGATCATCTTGGAATAAAAATTTACAATTTCTCATTCCTTTGTCCCTCACAAAGGACTTTAGCTCGTCAAAAAGATTTTCTATCTCTGCATATTTTTCTTTTTCATTTCCCCTAATAAAAATTTCTATAACATCATCGTCAGACATGTTTCCTATGTCACGGAGAATGGTCTTGTGATGCCTAGATTCTTTTATTTCCAGAAGTTTTTCTAAGGAATCTATTTTTGCCATAATAATCTCCTCTTTCCTATTTCTTTGCTTCTTCTAACTCTTGCCTGTGGACCTTTATAATTTCCTTTATATCTTGGGGTTTAACGTGGCCATAAATCTTGTCGTTTACTCTTACAACGGGACCAATCCCGCAGGCACCAAGACACCTAATGGAGTTGACATTGAAGAGGCCATCTTGACTTAGTCCATCTTCATCAACCTTTAGCTGGTCCTTAAAGGCATCTAAGAGAGTCTTACTGTCGTCAACAAAGCAAGCAGTACCTAGGCAGACGTCCACCTTAAAGGCTCCAACTTTCTTTTCACTAAAGAAGGAGTAAAAAGTTACAATGCCGTTGATCCTAGATGCTGGCAGGTCAGTTAGCCTTGCAATATAAATTTGGAGTTCCTTTGGAAGATATCCAAAAATATTTTGGGCGTAGTGGAGTATACTTATAATATTGTTTTCCTTGTCGTCAAAAGTATCTATGTAGTCCTTTAAACTTTTTAAAAGGGCTTCATCTAAACCTAAGGTCTTAAGATCCATAAATATCACCTCTTACTTTATTGTAATACAAGGAAAATGTTTTAGCAAAGAAATGGAAGGATTTTTTAAAAATATTATTATAATTAAATGAAAATATCCTTATTTTTAAATATTGAAGTTCTTATTTAATTTTTAGATCTTATAATAAATTTCTATATAGATGAAAAAATATTCTCAATGAATTATAATTATTTAGAGGTGTTTTATGATTACGAAGAAAGCCCATGCAAAGTTAAACTTATCTCTCGACGTGACAGGCAAGAGAGAAAATGCTTACCATGACATAAAAACTTTAATGGTGATGACAGATCTTTATGATGAGATGAAATTTTCTAAAAGCGATAAAGTTGAAATTCTTGGTGATTTTGATTTTGATATGAAAGAAAATTTTATTTACAAGGCCTATCATGTCCTAAGAGATTTTGTAGGAAAAGAACTTCCCTTTAAGGTTGAAATAGAAAAAAACATTCCCCTGGCAGCGGGACTTGCCGGAGGGACATCTAATGGAGCTGGGACTTTTTACGCCTTAAATGAATTGTACGATTTAAAAATTCCAAAAAAAGATTTGATAAAATTATCCTCGGGCCTTGGAGCAGACTTCACCTATATGATGACGGGAGGGACCAAGCTTGCTTCTGGTATTGGAGAAATTCTAGAAGAAGTGAGACCTATAGAACTTGACAATGTCCTAATAGTTAATCCTGGCTATGGAGTTTCCACTAAGGAAGTCTATGAAAAAATAAAAATAGATGACAGGAGAATAGATTTTGATGAAGTCCTTAAAGGTCTTTATGATTTAGACATAAAGAAATTAAATGATGTTTTAGAAAATAAGATGGAAAAAGTGGTTTTTGAAAGTCACAAGGACCTTTTAGACATAAAAAATAAAATGAGGGACTTTAATTCTGCTCCCCTTATGAGTGGGAGTGGGGCCACAATTTTTGGAATTTTTGAAAATAAAAATGACTTAGAAGATGCCTACAGGCACTTCAAAAAAACTTATGACAAGACCTATAAGTTGAGAGTGGGTGAGGAAGATGGCAGTTTTTGATACAGGTCCAGGAATTGTTGGACTTTATGAGGTCCACAGGGACTACTTAAACTATTATGTTGATGATAAATTTGAATATTATGGCCTCTATAGGAGAGAAGTGGTTGATGAGAGGATAAAATTTTTGGGAAAATCCTTTAAGAAGGCAAAAAAAATAATAGTCATGGACTTCGATGCCATTAACTATTTTAGAAATTCATCAAGAGCCTTTTATGGGAAAGAAGCTTTAAGGAAAAAGCTAAAAGATAAAAAAATCCTCTGTCTTGGGTCAAAATTAACTTGTAAAGAAGAAGCTTTAAAAAACTTTACAGACTCTCCAGTAGATTATCTAGATGTTCCACTTTTGATAAATGGAGCTAACGATGGAATTGCTGATGACATAATGAAGATGATCTCTGACGAATACTTCAAGGATTTTGATTTTTCAAAATATAATATGATTTTTCTTGCCTCAAGTGGTCTTCATTTGAAGAAGGACTTTTTCATAAATTATTTTGCAAAAAAAATTTTGGAAATAGAAATTTATTCCAATGTTGATGGGATTTTAGAAGATTATACCTATAAGAAGGAAAATTATATAAGGGATTATTTTTATGTAACTGAGTCAAAGAGGGCCTTTTACTCTAGGGCTGAAAAGTATTTAAGGGAAAAAGGAATTCTAAAAGAGAGAGAACTCTTAAATGTTTCTAGACTTTTTAAAAAAGGGCAATAAAAAAAGTCCCATTACTGGGACTAAATATGTAGCCATGCACCCAAAGTCGAAAGTTAATCTCACACGTTACCCTTACAGTTAGCTCAGATTAGGCGACCCATGCGGCACACAAAAGGTCTTGCTTAGTGCTGCTTCGATCAAGATCTGACACGGTTCACAAGTTTCTGTTGCGCAGGACCCAATCATCAACACCACTTATAAGGGGCAGACTGCAAAATTAAAATCCTCTAATGGGAATTCAGCCCTGCTGTAGCGAATCGCAGGTACAGGACATCGCTAATTTCCCGCTTAGCATGGCGATGGCGGAGAGAGGGGGATTCGAACCCCCGATACACTTTCGTGTATACTCGCTTTCCAGGCGGGCTCCTTCAACCTCTCGGACATCTCTCCACGGCCTAGAAACTTATTGTACAGTAGATAATTAATAATGTCAAGAATAAGGTGATAAATTGAAAACTAAGGATATAGTACTAAAAGAATTAGAAAGAAATAGGGCTTCCTATATTTCTGGCCAAGAATTGGCAGAAAAATTAAATATTTCAAGGACTGCCATTTGGAAGGCCATTAACAACTTAAAGGAAGAGGGCTTTCAAATAGAATCTCAAACAAAACTTGGATATAAGCTCATAGAAAGTGACGACAAACTTTCTGATGAAGGAATAAGAAAGGGACTAAGAGAAGAGTTAAAGGACATAGATATTATAGTCTTTGATGAAATTGACTCAACAAACACTGAGGCCAAGAGAAGACTTTACTCAGAAGAGGTCAAAGATTTTACAGTAATAGTTTCTGACATGCAAAAGGGTGGCAGGGGAAGAACGGGAAAGTCCTTCGCATCTCCTAAGGGAAGTGGAGTTTACTTTAGTATAGTTCTTCATCCAAAGGACTTCTTTGATTTTTCTTACTTTGATTTGATTACAGTTAAGGCTGCCGTTTCTGTTGCAGAGGGAATTAAAGAAGCTACAGGCAAGCAAGCAGAGATAAAGTGGGTCAATGATTTATTTATTGATGGGAAGAAAATTTGTGGAATCCTATCAGAGCTTGATGCAGATTTTGAATCAAGAAGTGTAAAGTCAGTTATTGTTGGAATTGGAATAAATGTAAATGAGCCAAAAGACGACAGCTTCAAGGACTTAAAAGATATTGCTGGTTATATTGGAACAGATGTAATTAGAAATGAAATTCTATCATCCATCTTAAATGCCTTTTATGAAAATAATTATAATAGGTCCGACGAAGAAATTATAGATTACTACAAGACTCATTCACTTGTTATCGGCAAGGACTTGACCTTTGAATTAAACGGCAAGAAGTACTCTGCTGTGGGCTACGATATCAATGAAAAGGGCAACCTAATCGTCGACACAGGAGAAGAGAAAATCACCCTTTCCAGTGGAGAAGTTTCCATAAAGGGGAACTTTTATAAATAGGTCCCAACTTTTAAAGTCCTCCAAATTATAGTATAATTAAGAGAAGTTAGGAGAAGAGATGAAGAGGCCTTTAAGTGAAAAGATAAATGAAGTAAAAAATAAAATATCCTTTGGGATGCCAGGTCACAAGGGCAAAGACTTTTTTGACTTGGACATAAAAAGAGATTTGACAGAAATTTATGGAACAGACAACTTGTTAAATCCATCTGGGGTCATCGATGACCTTCATAAGGAAATTAGCAAAGTCTTTGGCTCAAAAGAATCCTTTATGACAACAAATGGGTCCACAGGAGCCCTTCACATTGCCATGGCCATGACTACTAGACCAGGGGATAAGGTTTTGATACAGAGAAACACCCACAAGTCTATTTACAATGGCCTTTTACTTAATGACCTGGACCCAGTTTATCTAAACACAATTTACGACAAGGACCGTGCCATGTATTTTGGAATTGATTTAGATGAACTTAGAGAAAAAATAAAGGAAAATAAAATTACTGCCTGCGTTTTAGTTTCTCCAAATTATTTTGGTGGAATCTTAAGACTAAAAGAAATTATTGAAATCTTACATGAAAAAGATATTCCAGTGATTGTTGACGAGGCTCACGGAGCCCACCTTTATTTTTCGGACTTGAAGAAATATTCTGCCTTAGATGCAGGTGCAGATCTTGTGATAAATTCAACCCACAAGATGATTCCATCTCTTACTCAAGCTGCCCTTATTCACAGGGGGACAGATAGGTTTTCCCATGAAGATCTTTTAAAGTATATAAATATTTACAACACAACTTCCCCATCCTACTTAGTCATGCTCTCAATTGAAGCAGGTCTTGCTTACATGGATAGGGAAGGAAGAAGTGAATTAAAAAAAAGAACTGAAGAGATAAAAAATCTCAAAGAAGCAATAAATTATGACTTAGATTTGAGCCACCAGTCTATAATTGCCAATGACCCTATGAAATTTTTATTTAGGATACCTGGCATGACTGGAGAAGAAGTGGTTGAAGACTTTATTATAAATAAGGACATAAGGCTTGAAATGGGAGACCTCTACTATGCCCTGGGAATTGTTTCTCCAATTAACACACGTGAAGACCTAGAGATTTTAAGAGATGCAATTTTATCCTACGGAGATGGGCCTTATAAAAAAATTATTCCCCAAGACTTTCCCCTTCCAGAGAAGAGGCTCTTGCCAAAAGAGGCCTTCTTAAGTGAGGGCGAGAGAATTTCTTATAAGGATGCAAAAGGCAGGATTTCAAAGGAAATTATTGGGGCCTACCCACCAGGAGTTCCACTGGTGACCTTTGGGGAAGTAATAACAGAAGAAATAATTGAGACAATAGATAAATTTTTAGATGAAGAAATAGAAGTCATTGGACTTTTAGGAGATATGATTGAGGTAGTTAGATGAGCGCTTTTATAACATTTGAAGGTCCAGATGGGTCTGGTAAGTCTACAATTTGCAACTTAGTATATGAAGAACTTTTAAAAAATAATATAAGGACTATAAAGACTAGGGAGCCAGGAGGAACTAGGATTTCAGAAAAAATTAGGGAAATTATCCTGGATAAGGACTTAAAAGAAATGGATATGAGGACAGAAGCCCTACTTTACTCTGCTTCAAGAGCTCAGCATACTTATGAAAAAATTATTCCTGCCCTAGAGGATGGGACCACAGTTCTCTGTGAGAGATATGTCCTATCATCTCTAGCCTACCAAGGCCATGCTAGGGGGCAAAAGCTAGAAGATATTAGGGCGATAAATGATTTTGCAACTGGTGGCAAGAAGCCAGACATAGTTTTTATATTTAGGACAAATAACTCTACCTTAACGAGGAAGGACCAAGCCTGCTACGACAGGTTAGAATGCGAAGGAGATGACTTCCACAAGAAGGTAAGGGACTACTATAACAGTTTAGAAAAAGAAGAAAATTATTATTTTATAGATGTAAATCAGACTATAGAAGAGGTCTTCGGCGACTGCATGAAGATTCTTAAAGAAAGGAAGATTTTGTGAAACTTGTAATCGCAATTGTCCAAGATGAGGACAGCGAAAATCTAATAAAAAATCTTAATGAAAATAATTTTAAGGTTACTAAGATTAGTTCCACTGGTGGATTTTTAAAGGCTGGAAATGTGACAATCCTTTCAGGTATAGAAGATGAAGAGCTTGACAAATTTATGCAAATACTTGAAGAAAACTCCAAGACTAGAGAGGTTAAGAGGACGATCCAACCAGTTAACATTCCTGGTCAAGCTATGATCCCAGTGCCTATAACAGTAAAGGTTGGGGGAGCCACAATTTTTGTAACTGACGTTGTAGATTTCAAGAGGTTTTAGGTGATATTATGAAAATGATGATTGCAATAGTCCAAGAAAAATATACTGATGGACTTATAGATAGATTTTTAGATGAAGACATTTATGTAACTAGACTTTCCTCAACTGGTGGTTTTTTCAAATCAGGAAATACTACCCTTCTCTTAGGTTGTAAGGAAGATGAAATTGATAGGATTTATGAAATCTTTAAAGAAGAAACAGAATCTGAAGATGTCCACATGGAAGAAGGGGACTTTAAGGTTTCTGGGGCTACAATTTTTGTAGTTGATTTGGAAGAGTCAAAGAGAATTTAATGTTTTTAGAGAATAGGTCCGTAATAAATAGCTTAGAGGGAGATCTTTTAAACAAGTCCTATAGCCATGCCTATCTTTTTTCAGGCAGCAAGGGCATAGGTAAATTTTCCCATGCAAAAAACTTTGCCAGGTCCATCTTAAATGAAGATCCTGAAGGCATAAGATTTTTTAGTGGGATTGACGAATTTGAAGATGCAGACCTCTATTTGGTACAAAAGAAGGACACGATAAAAAAACAAGATATAGAAGAGATAATCGAAAATTCTTTTGCAAAACCCTTTTCTGGAAGTCACAAGATCGTTATTATTGATGATTTCGATAGGGTAACAGCTGAGGGACAAAATGCCCTCTTAAAGACCTTGGAAGAACCCATGGATTATTTGATCCTAATTTTAATTTCAAGCAACATGAGAAATATTCTTCCAACAATTATTTCAAGGTGTAGGATTTTAAAATTTCAAGACTTAACTCAAGATAGGATTGAAGAATTTTTGCTTTCGAGAAAGGTATCCCCTAGGAATGCCAAACTTTTTTCTAGGCTATCCAATGGAGATGTGAGTCTTGCCATAAAATATTCTGAAGATCCTGAGCTCCTATCAAAAAGAGAAGATATAATAAATATGACTGATAGGGTAATAAGGCAGACAGAGTTTATTTTTGATGAAATGAAATTTTTTAAAGACAATAAAGATGATTTTAAGGAAATCTTAAATTTTATGATAGTCTGGTATCTGGACTTAGTTTATGTTAAGAGTGGGAGAGAGGACCTTGTTGTAAATATTGACAAGCTAGACCTCTTGAAGCTCCAAGACTTGTCCATTGATAGGGCAGTTGAGTCCTACGATGCCCTTATTAATGCCCTGGGTCGCAAGGAAAAAAATGTGAATTTTGATTTAAATATAGAGAAGCTTTTAATAGATTTAGGGGGAATTAGATGATAGAAATAGCAGGAGTAAGGTTCAAGAGAACTGGAAAAATCTATTATTTTGATCCCATTGATATAGATTTAAATGTTGGAGATTATGTTATTGTTGAAACTGTGAGGGGCCTTGAGTTTGGAGCAGTTGAGCTTTTAAAAGAAGTGGAAGAGGAGACGATAAAGGGAGAACTAAAACCTGTGATTCGCCTTGCAACTGACGAAGATAAAAATATCAATGTGGAAAATAGGAATAAGGCCAAGGAAGCAATAATAATTTGTGAGCAAAAGGTTGAAGAGCATGGACTTGATATGAAGTTGATTTCCTGTGAGTATACCTTTGACAGGTCAAAATTATTGTTTTACTTCACAGCTGATGGAAGGGTTGACTTTAGGGAACTTGTAAGAGACCTGGCTTCAATCTTTAGGACTAGGATAGAGCTTAGACAAATTGGGGTTCGTGATGAGGCCAAATATGTTGGTGGACTTGGATGTTGTGGCAGGCCAACTTGCTGCTCAACTTTCTTAAGTGAATTTTCACCGGTTTCAATTAAGATGGCCAAGGATCAAAACTTAAGTCTCAACCCAACAAAAATTTCTGGAATTTGTGGCAGGCTTATGTGTTGTCTAAAATATGAGCAGGACGGCTACGAATGTATTAACAAGAGGATGCCAAGACCTGGTGAGATCGTAAAGACAGAAAAAGGAAAAGGAACAGTTGTATCGACTTATACAATACAAGAACTTGTAAAGGTTATGTTTGAAGTTGATGACGAAAAAGAAACTGTCTACATGGAACTTTCCGAAATCAAGAGGACTCGAGAATTTAACAAGTCCTTTATAGATGGATCAAGAAACTTAAATGTAGAAGAGTACGACGAAAAAGAACTAGTGGAGTTAGAGAGGGATTAGGGATAGGATGAGGTCTTATCCCCTTTGTTATGAAGATAAATAATTTTTTAGTTAAAATTTCCAATAAAATTAATAATTTTTTTAAGAGACATTTTGGCAGGGCCAATGGCTTTGCCCTTATAATGGTGGCAATAATATCTTTATTTTCTGCCACCTTTTTTTATTACTATATTTCGGACTTTAATATGCCGAAGAGCCTGGCTTTCTTAGGTCTTGCAGTCTTATTTTATCTTGCCTACTTTCTTATTTGGCAAGTTTTAAAAATAGGATTTTTGCTTTTAAAAAGAGTTAGGGCAAAAAATCTTGCAATCTATGGGATGATTATTTGGGGCTTAAAATATTTTTATGATGAGTGCCTTTATTATGTAGACATAGACTATTTTGAAATTATTTTTATTGCTGCAGCCTTTATAGTCCTTGTGACTTTTTCAAAATCTTTAATTTCTTTTGGGAGAAATAAGAAAAAATTGGCGCTTTTATTTTTAATACCAAGTGGAATAATCTTGGGTGCTTCAATATATTTTATGGTCTTCCCAGGTTTTGATTCTGGAGAAATTTATAAAATTGAGGGAGAAAAAAATAAAATTGCCGGCAAGGCAGAGAGATATAAGGTAGAAGTCATTGACTATGAAGCCGACCCAGTAAACTTAAGAGACTTTGTTTATTATTCTGGCAGAACAAAAAAAATAAGGGACAAGTTCTTTGGCAAGGGTCTTAACAAGACAGAAGTCAAGGGAAGGATATACGCTCCAAAAGACTTGGAGAATGCCCCAGTCTTATTTGTAGCCCATGGTAACCACAGGTTCACAACCAAAAACTATCTTGGTTATGACTACCTTGGTCACTATCTTGCTAAGAGGGGGATAGCCATGGTTTCTGTGGACATGAACATGTTAAATGGATTTATGTCTTATGGTCTTGGAAATGAAAATGATGCAAGGGCAGTTCTTCTTCTTGAAAATATGGAAAATATCTTTAAGAGAAATAGGAATAAAGACAGTGTTCTTTACAAGAGATTTGATAAAAATAATATTGCCCTAATGGGTCACTCAAGAGGTGGAGAGGCAGCAGCCGTTGCCTATAACTTTAATGAACTTAAGTTTCATCCAGATGATGGAAAAATTTCTCACAAGTATGACTTTGACATCAAGGGAATAATAAGTGTTGCACCAACTTATAATCAATACAAACCAGGTGGCAAAAATTTAATTTTAAGAGATGTAAATTACTTGACTATTGCTGGGACAAATGACGCAGATGTTGATGGATTCGAGGGCATGCTCCTATATGACAATGTAATTTTCTCTGGTGAGAAAGATAATTTTAAGGCGGGAGTCTATCTTGGATATGCCAACCACGGCAACTTCAACAAACTTTGGGGAGACTTTGATGCAGATCCAGGTGAAGGACTCTTCTTAAACAGGAAGGAACTTCTTGATGGTAATAAGCAAAGAGAGATCCTTTCGATCTACACACTCAACTTCTTGGAAAATGTCTTTGGCAAAACTTATAACAGGGAAATATTTAAAGAAGGTCCTTACAAGTACGGCGACCTTCCAGAGACAAATTACTACACAAGGTATATGGATTCGGATTTTATAAAACTTGCAGACTTTGAAGAGGACTATGACATAACTACGACATCAATCCCCGGAGGAATAATAAATTTCTCCAACTTGGCAAAAATTTATGAAGATAGCCACGATTATGGAGAAAAAAATTCTAAGACTACAGGGGTTTTTATTGATGCAAATAAAAATTCAACTTACTCCTTGAGGTTTACAGAAAAAATTCCTAGTGGAAAGTTTTTACAATTTGATATAGAAAATTTAAACTTTGAAGAGATAGAAGGAGATATTGATTTAGAAATCCAAGATACTTGGGGCAATGCTTCTACTTTAAGCTTAAGTGATTATAAAAAACTTATACCAATGACAAGGTCCTATCTCTACAAAACTGACTATCTTGATGACGATTATTATGAAAGGTTTGGACCGCAAACCCTTATAATCCCACTAGAAGACTTTAAAAAACAAAATTCTAATTTAAATACAGATGAGATAAATAAGCTGGAATTCAAATTTAAAAATAATATTAAAATCTCTATAGATAATATAGGAATTTTAAAATAAATTGTTTAGAAATAATCTTCCTGGGTAACTTAAGAATAGAAGCGATGAGCTTAAAATGAAAATATAAAACTTGGAGGTTTTTAATAATGGAAAGTAAACTAATTAAAGGACTTATTGAACAATACAATTTCGAAGTTGAATCAGGATATATTTATTATTCAATGGCAAACTATGTTGAAGACAAGGGCATGAGCGGATTTGCTCACTTCTTTAACAAACAAGCAGAAGAAGAATTTGAACATGCTGAAAAATTAAGAAGATTCTTATTTGAAATTGATGTAAGACCAGACCTTGAAGGAATTGATAAACCTGAAACTGAATTTGGTACTTTCACAGAAACATTTAAGACTGCATTAGAACACGAAAAAGAAGTTACAAGAAGAATTCACGATCTTGTAGACCTTTCTGTAGAAGAAAACGACCACAGAGTTACTTCACTTCTACAATGGTATGTTGACGAACAAGTTGAAGAAGAAGATAACTTTAGAGACATCGTTGAAAGACTTGAAAGAATTAACGAAAGTTGGTCTGGACTTTATATCTACGATGCAGAACTTGGTAGAAGATAATTTAAAATTAATTTTAAGAGATACCCTTAGGGGTATCTTTTTTTATGTAATTAAAAGCTATTGACTTGACCACAGGGGGCAGGCTTATCTTATACATGGAGGTGGATTATGAAGCGAAGTGAAGTGGAAAAAATTACTGGCTTAACTAGGAAGGCAATTTTATATTATGAAGACAAGGGACTAATAAGACCTCATAAGGGAGAAAATAATTATAGGGCTTACTCACAAGATGACGTGAAGAAGCTTTTAAAAATTTCTATATATAGGAAGTTGGGTCTCAGTATTTCTGAAATAAAAAATATTTTAGATTCGAAGGAAGAAGACCTTGGGAGCATTTTAAGAGACCGTCAGTATCGACTTGAACTTGAAGAGGCTAAGAAGAACTTATTAGAAAGGCTAATTAAATCACATGACTTAGAAGAAGTATCTAAAGAGCTTGAAGATTTAGAAAAGAAAGAGACCATATATGAAAGACTCACAAGAGTTTTCCCTGGATACTTTGGCCAGATTTTCTTTATTTCCTACAAGCCCTTCCTAGGGGACAAGCTAGGAGAAGATCAAGAACCTGCCTTTAATGAACTTATAAAAATCTTGGACTCTCTGCCAGAATTTAATTTTACAGATGAAGAGAAGGCCTATATTGAAAGGATGACCAGGGACTTTGACTTAGAAGATTTAGAAGCTATTAACCAGGTAAAGATCCAAGCTGCCTATAATTACGAGGAATGGATGGAAGATAATAGGGACAAGGTCAAGGCTTATGAAGACTTTAAAGAGAGTGAAGATTATAAGTCAAGTGAGGTCAAAAAAATTTCTGACAAGATACGAACTTATATGGTAGAAAATAATTATTATGACTTAGTTATCCCTTTGATTAGAAAAATATCGCCTTCTTATGATGCCTATTACAAAAAACTTCTGGAAGCCAATGAAAAATTTTTAAGTGAAAGAAATAAATAATTTTATAAAGTGAGAAAAATTTTATAAAGTGAGAATTTTAAATCCTATTTCATATTAATGAGATGGGATTTTTTATTTTTATCTGAATTGGAATTGGGATTAAGTAAATTTTTTATTTTTTAAAAATGATTTTTAAGAAATAGAATAATATTAAGTAAGAAAAGCGAGGTTAACTATAAAAATTTATAAGTTGACAAACAAAGAGGAAAATGTTAACTTATTTAAAGTAATTGTTTACTAATAAAATTTTGGAGGTTAGTGTGAAAAATTTAAAAGCGAGAGACTTGGTGATGTGTTCACTATTTGTTGCCCTTATTATTGTGGGAACCTTTATAAGAGTCCCTATACCAGTCTTGCCCTTTACCCTGCAACTTTTATTTACCATGCTTGCAGGTCTTTTGTTGGGGCCAGAGCTTGGTGCTACAGCAGTCCTTGTTTACATAATCTTGGGTCTTATAGGTCTTCCAGTCTTTACTGAAGGTGGAGGCTTTGCCTATGTCCTTAAGCCATCTTTTGGTTACATAATTGGTTTTGCCTTTGGTGCTTATGCTACGGGCAAGATTGCAAACAAGGACAAGATACCTGATATGAAGAGACTTCTCAAGGCAAACTTTGTGGGACTCGCCATAGTTTATATTTTGGGCATGGTTTACTATTATTTTATTAGCAATTTTTATTTAGGATCGCCAATTGGAGTTAAGGCAATTATTATTTATTGCTTCTTACTTGCAGTGCCAGGGGACATTGTCTTGTGCTTTTTAGGCGCCTTTCTTGGCAAGAGATTAATTCCAGTGATTAACAAGGCTTATAACTAAAGGAGAAAAAAATGAGTAAAAATATTTTTGTAACAGGAACAGGAACAGAAATTGGAAAGACCTATGTAGCTGGTCTTCTAGTGAAGAAACTTCACGAAGCAGGAGAAAAGTCTGCCTACTATAAGGCTGCCATGAGTGGAAATGACAAGGATGATGATGGAAAGCTCATACCTGGTGATGCGAAATTTGTAAAAGAGTTTGGAGGAATTGATCAGCCTCTTGAAGAAATGTGTCACTACGTTTATGAACACGCCTACTCTCCTCACTTAGCTGCACAAATAGAAGGCAATCCAATAGATCTTGATTATGCAATAGAAAAATTTGAGGACCTAAAGGACAAGTACGACTACATAACTCTTGAAGGGTCTGGTGGAATTCTTTGTCCCTTAAGATTTGATGATCAAGAGATTTATTTAGAAGACTTCATAAAGAAAGCAAATCTTTCTACTATTATTGTTGCTGATGCAGGACTTGGGACTATAAATAATGTGGTCTTGACAGCCTTTTATATGAAGGAAAAGGGAATGAAGGTCAAGGGTATAATCTTCAACAACTTTATACCAGGAGATGTCATGCAAGAGGACAATATAAAAATGTGCGAGCGTATGTCAGGTCTTGAAGTCTTAGCTTGTGTCAAGAAGGGCGACAAGGACTTGGACATTGATGTTGAAAAGCTAAAAGCAATTTACGAATAGGAGTTAAGATATAAAATGATTTGGTATCCATATGAACAACTAAAAACTATGAAGCCACCTTACAAGGTCATAGATGCTAAGGGAGTCCACCTTTATACAGAAGACAATGACATGATTGACTCAGTTTCATCTTGGTGGTCAACAATTTACGGCTATAAAAATGAAAAAATAAATGAAGCCCTAATAGATCAAGTTAAGAAATTTTCTCACGTTATGCTTGGTGGCCTAACTCACGAGCCAGTGGAAAGACTTTCCAACCAGTTAAAGGAATTTTTGCCAGGAGACTTGGACTATCCCTTCTTCTCCGACTCAGGTTCTGTGGCAGTAGAGGTCGCCCTAAAGATGGCCCTTCAATACTACATGAACAAGGGAGAAAGTGACAGGACCATGATACTTGCCCTATCCAATGCCTACCATGGAGATACCTTTAAGACTATGGAGGTGGGTGACGACGAAGACTATCATTTTGTCCTAGAAGCCTATGGCAAGAGCAAGTATGTTGTAAACATTCCAACAGAAATTGATGCCCTTGAAGAAGCTTTTGAAAAATATGGGGACAAGCTAAACTCCTTTATAGTTGAACCACTCTTACAAGGAGCTGGTGGCATGAGGATGTATGACATTTCTTTCTTAGAAAGAGCAAGAGAACTTTGCGATGAGCACAATGTATTGCTTATCTTTGACGAAGTAGCAACAGGCTTTGGAAGAACTGGTCATAGATTTGTGGCAGACCTAGTCCTACCAGATATTATATGTCTTGGCAAGGCCCTAACAGGTGGCTACCTTGGTCATGCAGCTACAGTTGCCAACAAGAAGGTCTTCGATGCCTTTTATGATGACGACCCAAGACATGCCCTTATGCATGGGCCGACCTTTATGGGAAATCCACTAGCTTGTGCCGTTGGATCCAAGTGCCTTGAAATCTTCCAAGAAGAAGATTTTATGAGCAAGATCAAGAGGATTGAAGAAATCGAAAGAGAAGAGATGGAAGGCTTCACTCATGAAAAAATTGAAGAAGTGAGAATTATGGGAGCCTGCGTCTGCATTGAAGTTAAAGACGGCAAGGACATAGAAGGCTTCCAAGAATTTGCCTATGAAAGAGGAGTCTTCTCAAGGCCTTTTGTGAAATACATTTACTCCATGGTTCCCTATGTCATCACAGAAGAAGAACTTAGAAAAGTAATGAGAACTATGAAAGAATGGTTTGAAAATAAATAAAATTTTGGCCCTGGAATCCAGGGCTTTTTCTTTTGTATAAATTTGGGCTATAATTTACATAAAACTATTGGAAAGGAACAGAGATGATAAAAGCAATATTATTTGACAAGGATGGGACCCTCCTGGAATATACAGATGGATGGGTAGATTCTATTGTAGAATTTTTGGAAGAAAAAAACATAGATGAGGATAAAAAGAAAAAACTTTTTAAGGAAATTGGCATAAGAGAAGATGGTGGGGTAGAGGAAAATTCTATTCTTTCATCAGAAACTGCTATGGACCTGGCAATAATTTTTTCTAAGTACCTTGACGAAGACTTAGGGGAAATTTATAAGGAGATTGATGACCACCTCTTAAATTATTTAAAGGAAAATAATAATTTTATAAGGGAAACCTGTGACTTAAAAAGTCTTTTTGAAATTTTAAAATCTAAGGATATCTTAATTGGGATTTTCACATCGGACAACTATAGGCAGGCCAAGTATTCTATGGAGTACTTAAATCTTGATTCCTTTATAGATTTTTATGCAGCTGCAGATATTTATGAGAAGAAGCCAAATAGAGAGAGCCTCGAAGTATTTAAAGATAAGTATTCTCTTAAGGACCAAGAAATAATAATTGTTGGCGACTCAAGGGTTGATATGGTTTTTGGAGAAAACACAGTGAAAATAGGAGTCCTCTGTGGGACTGGGTCAAGAGAAATGCTAGAAGCCTACACAGATAATATAATTGATAATCCAAGTGAAATTTTGAAATTCTTGTAGGCTTATAAAAAGATTATTAAAATTTTAGAAATATAATTTAAGAAGTTTATAAAAAATAAATAAGCCCTAATTTAGGGCAAAAAAATAAGGGCTCCACGAGCCCTTTTTATAATATTTAAAATTATTCTTCTTCTTCTTTTTCTTCAGTTTCAGAAACAGTAGGAACTTCTGCAGAAACTTCTTCTGCTTCTTCTTCTGGTTCTTCTTCAGTTGGTTCAACAAGAGTTGCAACAGCTTCATCTGCTTCGAAGTGTTCAATCTTGATGTTTTCGTCACCATAAATGTCAAGGTCAGCAATTGTCTTAGCTTCACCAATTTGCATTTCAACAACATTTACAACAGCTTCAGATGGAAGATATTTTGGTAGACAAGTAACAGTGATTTCGTTTAGTACTTGGATTAATGAAGAAGGTTGAACTCTTACTTCATCTCTACCTTCAAGAATAACTGGTACTTCAACAGTGATTTCAGTGTTCATGTCGATTTCGTATAGGTCAAAGTGAACCATAGCATTTTTAATGTGGTGCATTTGAACTTCCTTGAAAAGTACAGATACAGTTTCACCATCAAGTTCGATTTCGAAAATATTTGAGTATCCTTCTTCGCTATAGGCTTTTAGAAGATCTTTTTCAAGACCACTTACCATTCTTGCTTCATTACCCTTTGAGTAAAGAACTCCTGGGATTTCACCATTTGCTCTAAGTTTATCAACTTTGTTTTTACCCTTAGCATCTCTTTTGTTTAAAACTAGTTTCATATATACCTCCAAAAATTATTTTATAATACCTGAACCAAGACAAACATCGCCTTGATAAAAAACACACACTTGACCAGGTGTGACACCCTTAAGTGGTTTTTTCAGTTTAACAACATATTTATCATTTACTTTTTCCAATGTGGCAGCCTGATCATTTGCCCTGTATCTTATTTTAACAGATAAGTCCACTGGAAGAGAAGGATTTTCTGTAATCCAGAAAATATCTTCCACTTCAAACTCGTCCTTATAAAGAACGGGGTTGTTAATCCCTTGAGCCACAATTAAAAGATTGTTTTTTAAATCCTTATCAGCAACGAAGAAGGGTTCTCCACTTCCTACGCCACCAATGCCAATTCCACGCCTTTGACCAATAGTGTAGTGCATAAGGCCAGAGTGTTCTCCCAATACCTTGCCCTTTTCGTCCACAATTTTACCGGGCTTGGTAAATAGAAATTGATCTAAAAACTCATTGAAATCTCTTTCTCCAATAAAACAGATTCCAGTCGAATCCTTCTTAGAAGCAGTAGAGAGTTCATATTTTTCTGCGATGCGCCTTACTTCATCCTTAGTTAAATCACCAACAGGGAAGAGAGTTTTTTCAAGTGCTTCTGACTTAACTCTTGATAAAAAGTAGGATTGATCCTTATTATTATCTAAGCCCTTTAAGAGGTAAGTCTTGCCATCAACTTTTTTAGTCCTGGCATAGTGACCCATAGCAATATAATCAGCATCAAAATCCATTGCATAGTCAAGGAAGGCCTTGAATTTTATTTCAGTATTGCACATAACATCTGGATTTGGAGTTCTGCCTTTTTTATATTCACTTAGGAAATAAGAAAAAACCCTATCTCTATACTCTTTTTCAAAGTTGACAGTAAAATATTTAATGCCAAGCTGAGAGCATACAGAGACAACATCTATATAATCTTCTCGGGCAGTGCACATGCCATCATCTTCTGCCCAGTTCCTCATAAAGACTGCTGTAACGTCGTAGCCAGCTTCCTTTAAAAGAATTGCAGAGACAGATGAATCAACACCGCCACTCATTCCAAGAATGACTTTTTTCTTTTCTTGCATCAATACCTCCAATCCACTCAATAACAATACATAATTATACAATAGTTGTTTAGAAAAATCCACCTTTATTTAAGAAAATACAAGTTTGCAAGGCATTTGAAGAAAGAAATAAAAAAATTATGTAAAAAAATTTAACGTGTAAAAAATATTGTTAGTTTATTCTAAAGGTCATAAAAATATTTTTAACTTATTATAAAATTTCTTGTAAAATTTTATTGACAAAGTTTTTTTTATGGAGTAAAATTATAGATTTATTTGACAAGAGGACTTTTTTAATGTATAATTAATCAATATTAATAGGTCTGGAAGGAATGGGTATCGAATGAATCAAATGCAAATAATCAAGAAAGAACTTGAAAACCACATAGGAAAGAAAGTTATCGTAAGGGCCAACAAGGGCAGGAAAAAAATTGTAACTAGAAAGGGAATTCTAAAGGCAACTTACCCAAGTCTTTTTGTACTTGAGGTTTTTAACGGAGAAGAATTAGTGACAGCAAGTTACACTTATTCTGACGTTTTGACATCAACAGTTCAAGTTACAGTTTTAGATGAAGATGTAACATATAAAGACGCAAAGATGATTTCATAAAATCTTTTTATATTAGAAATGTGGCAGGTGTTTATGACACCTGTTTTTTTATTGCAAAAATTTATTTATCCTTGTGCTAGATTATTTTTATTATTAGAGAATGTTTTTATTATTTTTAAGCGAAAAAGTCCTATGAATTAAAAATTTATTATAGAGTTACAATTTTTTATGAAGTAGTAAAAGATTGTGAAGTCGTAAAAATTTGAGTAATATCTTAGGAAAGTTTATTAGATTTAATTTATATTATAGAAAGAAATTCTTGAGTTATAGTAAGAGTTTTACTAAATAGAAGTAGGATAAGAATAAGTTAATAAGTTTTTAGAGAAAGTAAAGGATTAAAAACGTGATAGAGATGAAAAAAGAATTTAATCAAAAATTAAAAGTCTGTAAGAAAAAAGCCACCCTCATGGGTGGCATAAATTTTATATATTATTCACTTGCAAAGTTATCGAAGTAACCTTGGATATAAACTACTGGAGTACCCTTGTCTCCTGAACCACTTGTAAGGTCACAGAGACTTCCAAGTAAGTCAGTAATTCTTCTTGGAGTAGTTCCAAGAGTTTCGTCTTTACCAACAAGGTCTTTGTTCTTGTGAGAGATTTTTTCTTTCATAGCAGCAGTTGCGTGTTCAGTATCCATATCCTTTAGGTCAGTGTCTGCAATGTATTTGATCTTAAGTTCGCTTGGTTGGCCAGCAAGTCCATCAGTGTGGGCAGGTGATACAACTGGATCTGCAAGTTCCCAGATTTTTCCCACTGGATCTTTGAAGGCACCGTCGCCGTAGATCATAACTTCAACTTGCTTGTTGTATTTTTCGATTAATTTCTTTTGAACTTCATTTACAAAAGTTTCTCCATCTCTTGGGAACAATTTTAATCTTGTGTCAGATGCAAAGTTTGAGCCAAGTAGACCAAACTTTTCGTTGTAGCCACTTCCGTTGATGGATTCATTTAATATATCGTCAAGACCAAGAACAACTTTTGCTCCTTCGTCTTTTAAAAGTCTTTTTATTGAAAATCTTGTGTGAGTTGATCCAATAAGAACTTCGTCTGTGTAGTTTAAGATAGTCTTAGGATCATTTGAGAAGTGGATTTCGCAGTTACCACCACAAATTTCCTTGTAAAGTGTCACATAATCAATTCCTGTGAATTCGTGTTTAACTTCTTCGCCAAAGATTCTTCTGTAATCTTTTTCTTCTAGGACATCTGCAAATGGATTTATCTTTGCTTCATAAAGAAGACTTGGATCCATTAGTGAATTTCCAACTTCGTCAGATGGGTAGGAGAAGAGAAAATGTACTTTTTTTCCTGATTTTGCAATTCCTCTAAGGATTGTTGAAAATCTGTTACGGCTAAGGATTGGGAACACAATTCCGATTTCCTTGTCGAATTTTTTATTAATATCTTCTGCAATATCATCAATTGTTGCATAGTTATTTTGAGCTCTAGCAACTAGAGATTCAGTTACTGCAACAATATCCTTATCTCTAACAGAAATATTTTCTGATTCAAGAGCTTTTCCTAGGGAATCAACGACAATATTTACTAGATTGTCTCCACTTTTTACAATAGGTGTACGGATTCCACGTACTACTGTACCAATGTATCTTTGCATAATTCCTCCTACATTTAAATAAATTACTTTTTTACTTCAAAATTATACACGAAGTGTAAAGAAATGTAAAATATTTTTTAATTTATTTTTATAAATTTGCTTTTAAGTCTTAAAAATATTACTATATTGTGAGGTTAATTGGGAAAATTAACAAAAGGACTGTACATTTGTAACCGCTTTGTAATATAATTGATTAAGATTATAGAAAGGTGTTTTTATGATAAAATTTGAAAATGTATATAAGGAATACAACAACGGCGTTGCTGCACTTTCTAATATAAATATTGAAGTGCCTCGCGGAGATTTTGTTTTCTTAGTTGGTCCATCAGGTGCTGGAAAATCTACTATGATAAAGCTCCTCATTAGAGAAGAGAAGGTAAATCGTGGAAAGATTTTTATTGGCGACGATGACATAACTAAAATTTCAAAATATATGATTCCTAAACTTAGGAGGAATATCTCTGTTGTCTTCCAAGACTTCAGACTTTTAGAAAAAAAGACCGTTTTTGAAAATGTGGCCTTTGCTCTAGAAATTCTTGGAGAATCAAAAAAAGAAATTAATAAAAAAGTGGAATATGCACTTGATCTTGTAAACTTAAGTGACAAGGTAAAGGACTATCCATCAGAACTTTCTGGTGGAGAATCACAAAGGGTTGCCATTGCAAGAGCAATTGTAAACGATGCTCCTTATCTAGTTTGTGATGAGCCAACAGGTAACCTTGACGAGTCCACTGCCTGGGATATTATGTCTGCCCTTAAAAACATTAACGACGATGGCAAGACAATTATTATGGCAACTCACGCAGTTAATATTGTAGATAAATTTAATAAGAGAGTTGTTACCCTAGATAATGGTTCCATTGTTTCGGATATAAGAGAAGGAGGTTATTATGAAGGCAATAAGACAGTTCTTTAATCTTTTGAGAGAATCCTTCTCCAGTCTTTGGCGAAATAAGACTATGTCCTTTACTTCTGTAATTTCTATTACAGCTATGCTCACACTTTTTGGTGTAGTTATACTTATGATTCTAAATATAAATGGAATGGTCTATCAAACAGGAGAAAAGCTCGATAAAGTTGTATTTTTCTTAAAGGATGATGTAAACCCCAAGGATGTAAATGAATTTATCGATGAACTTGACGGCAATAAAAAGGTAAAAAAAGTTTCCTATGTATCTAAAGAAGAAGCTCTAGAAGAGTTTAAAGAAGGTTTTGGAGAAAACTCCACAATTTTAGAAAATATTCCTGGAGGGAATCCCCTACCAGCTTCCATTACAGTAGAAATGAAGGAACTTTCCTATGGAAAGGAAATTGAAGATAAGTACAAGGACCTTCCAATTGTTGAAGACCACAATTATTATTATGACTTTGTCACTCAAATGATGAAACTTCAAAATGGAGTTAAGTATGTGGGAGCAGCAATTGTCCTAATCCTAGTTTTAATTTCAATTTTAATTATTCACAATACAATTAAGATTGCAATTTCAAACATGGAAAAGGAAATAAACATAATGAAGTATGTTGGAGCAACTAATACTTATATAAGAGGACCCTTCTTAATAAATGGAATTATTTTCGGAATTCTAGGTTCAGCCCTTTCGGGATTTTTGACACTGAGACTTTACGTAATAATATTTGATAGGTTAAATCCCCAACTTAACGATATCACAGGCGTGGATATGATAAGTGCCTTGTCTGTTAGGACTGACTTGTATATAATGTTTTTATGCATTGGAGTTGGAATTGGATTTTTTGGATCCCTATTCTCAACTAAAAAGTTTTTAGATGTGTAGGTGAAAGAATGTATAGTAAGAGAAAGATTCTTGCAATTTGCCTTGCTGCCATAATGGCGGCTCCAAGTGCAAGTTTTGCCAAGTCTTCTAAGAGTCTAACTATTGAAAAAGATAAAAAAATTGAACAAAGAAAACAGGTTAATTCAAAAATTAAGGAGCAAAAGGCTAATATTTCTAATACGGAATCAGAAAAAAAGTCTGTTACTGATGAAATAGCAAGCCTTGATGCAAAGATTCAAGAGAAGTCTAACAAAATTTCATCTCTTGAAAAAGAAATAAATAAATTAAATCAAGATATTGCTGCTAACCAAAAAAAATTGGAAGAAGCTCAAGCTAACCTTGAAGCCAATACAAAATCCCTAAGATCAAGACTTAGAGAAATGTATAAGAGGGGCAATGTCAACTATATTGAAGTTTTATTAAACTCAAAGGATATAGAAGAATTACTTAGAAACAACGAAATTATTTCTTCAATCGCAAAGGCTGACAGAGAACTTATTGAGTACATAAAAACTCAAATTGACACAATAAAAAAGACTGAAGAAAGATTAAAAGTTGATAGAGAAAAAGTTACAGTTACTAAGGCAGAAGTTGAGTCTGAAAGACAAGGCTACCAAGATGCAGTTAATGCAAAGAATGAGTACATGAAAGTTCTTGAAAAAAACATTGATGCTTACAAGATTGAATTTGAAAAGGCTCAATCAGACTGGCAAAACCTAGACCTTGAAATTTTAAAACTTCAAAAAGAAATTGAAGTCCAAAAGAAAAGAGAAGAAGAAGCTAAGAAGAGGGCTGAAAGAGCTTCAGCAAACAGGACAAATAGAGTTAACAGCAACATAAGCGTTGCATCAAGACCAAGAGATGGACAAGCATATACTTGGCCAGTTCCAGGTCACTACTCAATATCATCACCATTTGGCTATAGAACTCACCCTATCTTAGGTTATTCTAAATTCCACTCAGGTGTAGATATACCAGCACCAAGTGGAACACCTATAGTTGCTGCTAAGTCAGGTACAGTAATTTTATCAAGACTTATGAGTGGATATGGAAATGTTATTATGATTGATCACGGTGATACTGTTACAGTTTACGCTCACTGTTCTGCACTTAATAAGTCAGTAGGTGACTCTGTATCAGCAGGAGATGTTGTAGCCTTTGTAGGTTCAACAGGTCTATCCACAGGACCTCACCTTCACTTCGAAGTTAGGGTAAATGGATCACCAGTAAATCCATTGGGATATGTATAATGAAAAAGAATAAATTTTTAAAAGTGGCAGCAGTTGCAATTTTAATATTGGCAACTGCTGTTGTTACGAGAATATACACAGTAAAAAGCATTTTAGGAACAAATGAAAACTTTGGAAAGGTAGTTCTTCTTGAGAAATATTTAAAAGAAAATTATCTTTACAATAAGGATATAAAAGAAGAAAATCTTGAGGCAGGAATCTTAAAGGGATTAGTTGCAGGGTTAGAAGATCCTTATTCACAATATCTTACAAAAGATGAAATGAAAAAATTGTCTGAGCAAACTACGGGCAAGTTTCAAGGTGTTGGAGTTATAATTTCTCCTGCAGAAGATGGAAGTGTAACTGTAGTTTCGCCAATAAAGGGATCGCCAGCTGATAGAGCTGGAGTTGAATCTGGAGATAAGATTTTAAAAATCAATGGCAAGGACTTCTCAGCAGAAAAAATTGATCAAGCCTCAAAGGAGATGCGTGGTCAAGCAGGAACAAGTGTCAAGATTTTACTTTTAAAAAAGAAAAACTTAAAGACAGAAGAAGTTGAAATCAAAAGAGAAGAGATAAAAATAGACTCTGTCTTAAAAAATAAAATTGGAGACTATGGCTACATTGGCATAACAATGTTTGACGAAGAGACAGGTAAGGACTTCAAAAAAGTTTTACAAGAACTCACTGACGAGGGAGTTAAGGGGATAGTCCTAGACATGAGGGGGAACCCTGGAGGAGTAGTTGACGCTGCCTATGAAATTGGAGACGCAATACTTCCAAAGACAAGCTTTGTAACCTTGAAAAACAACAAGGGAGAAGTCATAGAAGACTACAAGACAGATGACAAGTACAATGACATCAAGATGGTAGTCCTCGTCAACGAAGGATCAGCATCAGCCTCAGAAATTTTGGCAGGAGCAATAAGTGACCTAGATAGGGCAAAAATTGTTGGCAAAAAAACCTATGGCAAGGGAGTAGTTCAAAATGTAATTGCTTTGCCAGAAGGAGACGGATTAAAACTGACAACATCAGAATACTTCACACCAAGTGGCGACTCAATAAATAAATTGGGAGTAGAGCCCGACGTGGAAGTAGACCTTCCAGAAGATGTGAAGGGAATAGGTATAGACTATCAAGATACAGATACACAACTTCAAAAAGCCCTAGAGATATTAAAGGAAAAATAGAATTTTAGTAAAATAAAAATTAAGAAAAATGAAAGCAGCCGAGAGAAAGGCTGCTTTTTTAGTGAAAAGTTTTAGTAAAAGCTTCGCTTTTATAATTCTTATTTTTTGATAAGCTTTTTATTTTAAATAAGTTTTTGTAAAGCTTAGCTTTACGAATTTAATAAGGAGGGGCCTAGGGGCATCGTGAGGTATTTAGTTAAAGGCTCCGTCTTTAGAATCTAATAAAAAATTTATCTTTAAAATGTTTTCCAAAGCCTAAGGCTTTAATCCTTCTTTTGGAGGGGACTTAGGGCGTTTCGATCCGCCCTTGTCCCCTCCAAACCTCCCCTTACCACCCCCAACGACCTGGCAGGGGCCTGACCCAATAATACGCAAAAAGGCTTCCAGCTAAATTTTCAAAAACTCACTGACGTTCAAACATTGAAAATTTTTAACGCTTTCAGCCTTTTTGCTTACTACCTTATAAGTTTTTAGTGTATTGGCAAAGGCTACGCCCTCATAAAATTTCAACAAGCTGGGGCACTCGATTAGCTCACTGCTTATGTATGATGTTGTAGTTCTTTATGAAGCCATGGAAGCTTATAACCTCGTAACTTATTATGAAGTTTTAGTTCCTTACAAAGTCATAAAATATTATAAGCTCACAATTAAATAGAAACTCATAAAAAGCAAAAGCTTAATCGATATTTATTAAGCTTTTTTAAATGCAAAAATTTACTAGAATTGTGAGGACTGGTTAAGGAAGGGCACATAAGTTTGAAACGCTGCAGAGGTAAAACCACACACTAAGTATTAAGAACCCCGTAAGGCAAGACAGCCGTTAAAAAATTCAACTGTTTGAGTTAAGCGATTGAGCTTATGAGTAATTAATACATGACCTTATTTGGCTGATAAGTTTTCTAATTAAAAAAATATAAGCTTAACGAGTTTTGAATTTTAGGCTGTCTTCCGCTCGGGGTTGTTGGCAAAGGCCCCTGCCA
>NZ_KV820456.1:29160-43472 GCF_001815405.1 Peptoniphilus sp. HMSC075B08
CGAATCGAAACGCCCTAAGTCCCCTCCAAGAGAAGAATCAAAGCCCTAGGCTTTAGAAAGATTCCTAAAGACGAAGTCTTTAATCATCTACTTCACGATGCCCCCTGTGTGCCGAATGGGTTTTGCACCAGCTCCAAGAGCAATTATAAAAGCGTCAGCTTTTAAAAATTTTTACTAAGCTTTTTTGAAGATCTAAAAGAGGATACCAATTCTCTTTTTCCTTTCTCCTCTTTCAATGATATAATTGTCTTAGTATTTAATTGAGGTGTTTTATGTTATTTGATATAAATGAAAATTTGGGAGATTTTTTCTATGATGAGCCAATGAAGAACCACACTTCTTTTTGTGTTGGTGGTCCTGCTAAGCTTCTCATTAAACCCAATGATGAAGAGGCTCTTATAGAAATTTTAAAATCTATTAGAAAAAATAATTACAAGTATTATATTCTTGGAAACTGTACTAATATTATTGTCAAGGACAAGGGTTTTGACGGGATTATTATAAAGTTAAAAAATAAATTAAATGATGTGAAAAAAGTTTCTGACAAGGAAATTTTTGCAGGAACGGGTGCCAGCATGAAAAAAATTAGTGAGTTTGCCATGGAAAATTCTCTTACTGGTCTTGAGTTCGCTCACGGAATACCTGGTTCTCTTGGTGGTGCTATTGTTATGAATGCAGGTGCCTATGATGGCGAAATTAAAAATGTTTGTAAGAGTGTAAGACTACTCGATGAAAACCTAGAGGTTATTGAAGTTCCTGGAGATGAGATGAATTTTGCCTACAGGCATTCTCTAGTCCAAGAGAGAGACTTAATTGTACTTGGTGCAACTTTTTCTCTTGAAGATGGAAACAAGGATGAGATTAGGAAGAAGTATGAAGACTTTGACCAAAGAAGAGCTGACAAGCAACCTCTTGATATGCCTTCTGCTGGATCTACCTTCAAAAGACCTACAGGTTATTTCGCTGGAAAGCTAATTGATGATTCGGGCCTAAGGGGCTTTACTCATAAGGGAGCAGGAATTAGTCAAAAGCACTGCGGATTTGTTGTAAACAAGAATAAGGCTGCTGCCCAAGATATACTTGAAACTATAGAAATTGTACAAAAAGTCGTTCACGATAAGTTTGACGTTACTTTGGAGAGAGAAGTTAAAATTATTGGTGACTAGGAGTCTTTAAGTTGGTGATGAAATGGAAATTATAATTATTACGGGAATGAGTGGATCGGGCAAGTCCTATGCCCTAGATGTCTTTGAAGACCTTGGCTATTATGCCATGGATAATCTAGCACCAGCCCTTTTGCCAAAGTTTTGCAACATTGCCCTTGATGCAAAGAGCAAAAACTTTGAAAAGGTGGCTGCTGTTGTAGACATGAGGAGTGGGGAGCTTTTTAACGATTTTTATTCTGCTTATGAAGAGTTAAAAGGGATGAATTTAAAAATCAGGCTCTTGTTCCTCTATGCCGATATGGAAACTATTATTGCAAGGTACAAGGAGTTGAGAAGACCCCACCCAATGAACAGATCCATTGTCGATGGTTATAATTTTGAGGAAGCAACTCTTTCAAAAATCAAAGACAGCGCTGATTTTGTCATTGACACTACAGGACTTTCTACGAAAAATTTGAGAAAGCAATTAATGGCCTTTGTGTCCTATGATGAAAAGGACAACTTTGCCATTGAGGTTTCAAGTTTTGGCTTTAAGTCTGGCATCTTAAGAGATGCTGACCTTGTTTTTGATGTGAGATTTTTGCCGAATCCTTTTTATATTAAAGAACTTAAGGACTTAAATGGAAAGACTGAAGAAGTGAAGTCCTATGTAATGAAGTGGGATGTTACTAAAGAATTTATTGATAAGACTATTGACCTCTTGAAGTTTTTGATACCAAATTATATGGCAGAGCAAAAGAGAGTCCTTACAATTGGGATTGGTTGCACTGGAGGTTTTCACAGGTCTGTTGCTATAGCTGAGGAGATAGGAAGACTCCTAAAGGATGAATACAAGTCTACCTATGTAACTCACAGGGATATGGAGAAAAATTTATGGAAAAAAAGATAGTGGTCCTAGGTGGAGGTACAGGTATCTCCACTATTTTGCGTGGACTAAAAGATTATAGCGAGGATATTTCGGCTGTTGTCTCCATGTCTGATGACGGTGGAGGAAGTGGAATATTAAGGCAGGAACTAAATATTCTTCCACCAGGAGATGTGAGAAGATGTCTCATTGCTCTTTCCAACACCGACAAGACTATGAGGGACTTGTTGAATTATAGGTTTAAGTCGGGATCCTTAAAGGATCAAAATGTGGGAAATATTTTAATTGCTGCCCTGACAGATATTTTTGGGTCCTTTGACAAGGCTCTACTTGAAATGTCCAGTGTTTTTAATGTGACAGGCAAGGTAATTCCCGTGACCCTTGATGAAACTCATCTTGTAGCAGAGTTTGCGTCTAAGGATAAGGTTGTGGGAGAGTCCTATATCCCAAAAATGTGTTATAGGTTGAACACGAAAATTGAAAAAATGTCTATGATTCCCCACTATCCAAAGGCAAATGATGAAGCTGTGAAAGCGATTTTATCATCTGATGTTGTCATTATTGGGCCAGGATCTCTTTATACTTCGATTATGCCCAACTTTTTGGTAGGAGGAATCAATGAAGCCCTAAGAGATACCAAGGCCAGGGTGATTTATATTGCCAATGCCATGACTCAAAAGGGAGAGACAAAAGACTATTCTTTGAAGGACCACTTCGAGGCCATATTAAAACATTCAAACTATGAATTTATTGATGAGGTCATAGCCAATGACCTAAGGGCAACAGAAGAGATTTACCAAAATTATTACAATAAGGATGAATCAAGACCCATCTTTTCCACAGAAGAAGACAGAAAATATTTTAAAGATAAAAATGTAAGGCTAACAGAAGGGGAATTCATAGAAATCAAAGATGGCTTTATAAGACATGATGGAGATAAGATTGGGGCCAGCATTTTTGAAAGTCCTTTCTTGTAAAAAAAATTTAAAGATGATATTATTTATTTGTTATAAAGGAGGATGTAATGAGGAAATATAGAAAGACAGAACATATAGAAAATTTCCTTCGCTCAACCTATGTTGGCGACCCACTTTTTTCTGATATCTTTTTGTATAATGACTCTCTTCCAGAGATAAATTATGATGAAATTGATACAAGTGTTAATTTTTTAGATAAAAAAGTAAAGTTTCCACTTATGATTAACGCCATGACTGGTGGCTCAAATCTTTCAGAGGAAATAAATAGATCTCTTGCAAATGTTGCAGTGGAGTACGACCTTCCCATGGCAGTTGGATCACAAACCATTGCCCTAGAAGATGAAGATTCAAGAAAGTCCTTTGAAATTGTAAGAGAAATCATAAAAGATGGAATTGTCATCTCAAACTTATCTGGTTTCTCTAGCGTTGAAGATGCAAAACTAGCAGTTGACCTCTTAAAGGCAGATGCAATCCAAATCCACTTAAACCCAGCCCAAGAACTTGTTCAAGTTGAAGGCGAGAGAAACTTTTGTGGAATCTTAAATAATATAGAGAAGATTGTAAAAAAATCTGAAGTCCCTGTAATAGTAAAAGAAGTTGGCTTTGGAATGTCGCAAAAGACAGTGAAGAAACTTCACGAAGTTGGCGTTAAATATGTGGACATATCTGGCTACGGTGGCTCAAACTTTTTCGAGATTGAAAACCTAAGAGAACCTAATGCAGATATATCAGACCTTTTTTCTTGGGGAATACCAACTGCCCTAAGTTTAATTGAAGCAAAGAAGCTTAATTATGATGACATGTATTTAATAGGATCAGGTGGAATAAAAACTTCTTTGGATATAGTGAAGAGTATCTGCCTTGGAGCGGACATGACAGCTATTAGTGGCGAAATTCTTTCCTATATAGTTCGTGGTGGATACGAATACACCTTAAAATATATTGACGGTCTAATGGAAAAGACTAAGATGCTAATGATGTTAAATGGAGTAAAAAATATTTCTGAACTTCAAAAAGTTGATTACAAGGTGACAGGAAAGCTTAGAGAATTATTGGAGGACTAAATGAAATTTATAAAAAAAGAAGAATTTAAAGATTCAAAATGGTCTGCAGGTGTAACAACAGAAGTTTTTATCTATCCAGAAGATGCAAGTGTTGGTGAAAAAAACTTTGACTTTAGGATTTCAACAGCAACTTGCAATGACAAAGAATCAGTCTATACACCTTACACAGGCTTTTATAGGTACATCACACCAATTGACAATGTGATGAATATTGAAAGTGATGGGAATAAATTTACATTAGATCCCTTTGAAGTATTATTTTTTGATGGAGATGACTCAACAAAATCATCAGGAGACGTTAGAGACTTCAACTTGATTTATAAAAAGGGACAAGATGCCAAGATGTTTTCCCTAAACATAAACAATCTTGAATTTAAGGCAGACAAAAGGGCAGTAATCTTTAATTATGATTCAGACCTAAAAGTTGAGGGTAAGGACTTTGAAAAATTCTCAGCTATCTATCTTGAAGAAGAAAAAGTGCAAATAGAAGGCCAGGGAAAAATAATAATTTGCGAATTTTAAATAAAAAAAGAAACTGTGAGTAAAATCACAGTTTTTTTAATGCAAATTTTATTCAATTTCTAACTAAGAGATGGTCTCCCACTAGGGCTGTCTTAAAGGTCTTATAAAAGTCCTCATCGAGATAAATTTCGTAGACTTCATCACCCAGTTTTTCATAAATATTTTTTATATTTTCGTACTTAAGTCCAAGGCCAAGGGCAAGCAGGAGGTCATCTTCACTTGTTCCTCTTCCAGCTTTTAATTCTTCTTCTACTTTTTCTAGTTCTCTAAATTTTTTGTTGCCAAGGTCTGTCATCTTGGAGAAAGTGGTTATTAGTGATGTGTAAAAGAAAAGGGAGGCCACAATACTTGCTATGCCAAAAAATCTTTCGTTGTAAACTGTCACTATTCCCACAAAAAATAAAATTGAAAAAACTACAAAGGAGAGAAAGATCTTTAGGGTATTTTTTTCTCTTGTGAAGAGTTTTTTTGCCACCATCTCATCTTCTAAAAAGTAGATGAAGTCATTGAACTTCTTGTTGTAATTATCTGCTTCTGTCCTTCTCATTCTGTCCATTTGCCTTGTAGAAATTGATTCGCCGTCTCCAAGGGAAAAGAGTATCTCAAAAAGTTTTCTTTCTCCTTTATCCAGTCCAGAGACATTTAAGTTTTTTAAAATAAATTCTACCTTATCTTGGCCCTTTTTTGTCTTGTAGTAATTTTTTTCTATTTTAATATTTCCAGAGGCATGAGCTCTTAGGATAATAGCTATTATTGAGTTGTAGATAAAGTTTGGGCCCTTATATATGTAGGCTTTCTCATAATAATTTAAGTCTACCTTGTTGTCATAAGTCTTGGATCCCTTCTTCTTTAAGAGATAATACATCAAAAAAGCTAGCCCAAAGACCAAAATATTTATTAGCAAAAAGTATGTCGTTGAAAAATTCATTTTTAATTCCATTTAATCACCTATCTATATTATATACAAAAATATATTTTTGGGTATAATAAGAATTGGAGGGATAGAATGTACGATATTATAATAATTGGTGGAGGTCCAGCAGGTTTAACTGCAGGTCTTTATGCAGCAAGAAGTAAAAAGAAAACTTTAATCATAGAAAAGGGAATTGAAGGCGGCCAAATCGCTGAAACTACTCAAGTAGAAAACTATCCAGGCATTGATTCAATAGATGGTGTTGAACTTGGTAAAAAAATGGCAGACCAAGCTAAGAAGTTTGGCGCAGAAATTGTCATGGACCAAGTTGAAGACATGGATCTTGATGGAGAAGTAAAAAAAATCAAGGGCTATGTAGATTCTTATGAAGCTAAGTCTGTTATTATTGCAACAGGAGCATCTCCAAGGGAAATTGGTGCACCTGGAGAAAAGGAATACAAGGGCCGTGGTGTAAGCTATTGTTCAACTTGTGACGCAGCTTTCTATGAAGATGAAGTTGTTTATGTAGTTGGTGGCGGTGACTCTGCTGTTCAAGAAGCACTTTTCATCACAAACTTTGCAAAGAAAGTTTACATTATTCACAGAAGAGATGAGCTTAGAGCTTCAAAGGTTCTTCAAGAACAAGCCTTTAACAACGACAAGATTGATTTTATCTGGAATACAACTGTTAAGGAAATCAAGGGCGATAAGATTGTAAATGAAATGATCTTACACGACACAAAGACAGGAGAAGATAGGTCAATCAAGTCCGATGATCCTTTTGGAATTTTTGTCTTCATTGGTTATATCCCAAGCACAGAAATGTTTGAAGGCAAGGTTGAACTTACAGATGACAGGTATATCAAGACCGACGAAGAAATGAGGACTAATGTGCCAGGAGTTTTTGCAGCTGGAGACATTAGGAAGAAGACAGTTCGTCAAGTTGTAAACGCAGCAGGCGATGGTGCAGTTGCAGCCATGAATGCCCAAAAATATGTTGACGAATTAGAAGGAAATCTTTACGAAGGTTTCAAAGAAAATAAATAAATTAAAAATATTTAAGCAAGAAAAAAGCATTGGTTGAGAAGATTCAATCAATGCTTTTATTTTTATGAAGTTTTATTTTTCACCAAGCCAGTCTGATTTCATGGTGTAGGCAACCATTAAGATGACCCCAATAATCCAGGAGATGGGATAAAGTCTATAGACATTTTCTATTGTGTTATAGTGTGGAATTACAAATTTTGCTGCCACAATCCTAAAGATACAAAGTGACAAGATAAGAATTATCATAGGCGGAATTGTTTTTCCAGTTCCCCTCACTGTGCCGGCAAGTGAATGCATAATTGCAAGCAAGAAGTAGAAGGGACAGAAGAACCTGCTGGCAAGAACACCGGCCTCGATAACCCTTACATCATTTGTAAAGAGACCAATTAATTTTGGTGCAAAATTATAAAGAAGAGTCCCACTTATGATTGTATAAAAAACTGTCATGGCAAGAGTGGTCCACATACCCTTTTTAATTCTTTCAATTTGACCTGCACCGTAGTTTTGCCCAACAAAGGTTGTGATTGCCATGCTAAGACTTAAGACAGGTAAGATGTTAAAACCATCAATCTTTACAAAGGCACCAAAACCTGCCATTGGCAAGGCGCCAAAGACGTTGACAGAGGATTGCATTATTACATTGGAAAGAGAAATAACTGTGTTTTGAATTGCAGTTGGAACCCCAACCTTTAAAATATTTAAGGCCATGTCCTTATGTATTCTTATTCTAGAAAGATGAACCTTGTAAATATCTGGAACCCTAATTAAGAACAAGAGGGCAAGAAGGGCTGAAAGGGCCTGGCTAATATTAGTAGCAATAGCAGCTCCCTTAACTCCCATTCCAAATCTTTTAATAAGTAAAAAGTCTAAGACCACATTTGTAAAAGAAGCAATCCCAAGATAGAGAAGAGACCTCTTAGAATTTCCCACAGCATTTAAGATTCCTGCCTCCATGTTGTAAATAATATTAAAGACAAGTCCAAAGGAAAAAAACCTAAGATAAGCAATTGACTCTCCCATAACCTCAGCTGGTGTATCCATTTTTTTTAGGAGCCAGGGTGCAAAGATATAGCCCATTATGGAAATTAAAAGTCCAAAGGCAACTGCAAGAGCAAGAGATGTGTGCACGGCAAGTCTCATATTCTTTTGATTTGACCCACCCATGGATTGCGAAACTAGAACTCCGCAACCTACGGCAATCCCCTGGCTAAAAGAAATTAAGAGATTAATAAGATGGGTACTTGACCCAACAGCTGCCAAGGCGTTACTCCCCACATAATTTCCAACAATCATGGAGTCGATTGTGTTGTAGGTTTGTTGGAGAAGATTTCCAAGAATTAGGGGAAGGGAAAATAAAAGAATAGTCTTCCAAATAGATCCCGAAGTCATTAAATTTTTTTCGACATTTGATATAGATTTAGCTTTCAATTTAAATCATCCTAAATTTTGATACAAATACTTAATTAACAATAAATAATATTGTACTTTAAATAGGAAAAAATTACAAAAAAGTGTTTAAATGTACTTATGATTTAGTTTTTAAATTTCATAAAGAAAGCTTTTAATATGATAAAATAATCTTAAGGAACTTTATTTTTTTGTTCGATAAAATTTAAGAACATAATTTAAAATCTTTGTGGTCATTTTCATTTGTCAAAGATGACTATAAATATGTAGTAATACTTGAAAGTGAACTAATTTTTAGTGGAGATGGTTAAATGAAGAAAATATTAATTGTGCTAAGTTTTTGCTGTTTGTTTCTGTTTGGTTGTAGTAATGCTAATTCGTTTTTTAATAAACCAACTCTAAGTGAAGAGGATATTGAATACATTAAAAATGAATATAGCAATTTCACGGTGGAATATAATGTTAAAGAAAATAAAATTTCTTTGTATTCAGCTAATCAAGAAACCACAAACTTATTAAATTACTATCTCAACAATGGACTTGCAGGTGCTTTAAAATTTAATCCTGATTTCTATGCTACCCCTTATTTTTTTGGATATTCTGTTTTTTATAAATCTAGTCCTAAAGCGTTAACAAAGACAAAAGAGTTAGCTTACAAAGGATTAAACGACCCCGAAGCTAGACGTAGCTTCATAGCTAAAATGGTGAGGTATTATCATTATAATCTTAACGAAGATTATCAAGCTAGAGTCGATTTGGTTAAACAACTAGGAATTAGTGAAGATGATGCTATAACTCTTCTTGAATATTTTGCTACTGGTAAAAGTCCATACATAGGCTATTTTGATAGTTTTGTAAAATCTTTGCTTACTGTATCACAAAGATTTACAGATAAATATAATAAAGACCTTACGATTGAAGCTATCTTAGAAGGAACTAAAGTTGCTGAAGTTTCTGGAAATTATGTTACATACAATAAGTTAGACGAATATAGAGATCAATATAATTTTGACTTTAACGAAGTTTTTGATTTTGCATACAATAGAAACATTCCATTTAAAGATGATGAGTTTGAATTAGATAATATAGACTTCAATAAAAAGGAAGAAGATTCACAATTTATGGAAGCTTATAAAAATAATCTAATTTATGGTGACAATTCAAATAAAAAAGAATTGGGTGAAGCTCTTTATGAAAGATATGCTGATGCTGATAAAGATGAAGAATACCTAGATAATCCTAATTCTGCTAAACCAGATGAATTTGAAGCTAATGATGGTGAACCTATGGAATATGTACCTAGTGAAGAAGAACTTGAAGAGATGGAAAGAATAGATGAATATAACTCTAGTCAAGAATCACCTTATGTAAAGGGACAAGAACTTATAGTTACTGGTGAAAAGGCAAACATTAGAAAAGAGCCTTACTTAGAAGGTAAAGTAGTTGGTTACTGGATAAAAGATGATGTAGTAACCGTTTACGACTATATATTTTATGAAGAAAGGTGGTGGATAAAGACTGATCCGAATAAAGAGTGGTGGGTAAGTGAAAGGGATTTGAAATCGTTAGATTGAATTATGTCTTAACACATATAAGACACAGTGAACTCAATAAAAATTTGTAAAAAAATCCCCAGGCTTGTGTCTGGGGATTTTTTATCTCAACTTGTAATTTAATTATTTATATAGATTAAAAGTTTTCAAATAGTTAATTTTCTTCCTTTAATTCATCTTTTTCAAAGTCCCAATCGCCACTTGGGTCTGCATATCTAATAAAGATAGATGCAATTGCTAAGATTGCAAGTATTCCTTGGTACCACAAGAAGGGGATTATTTCCATTGGCGAAACTGCGCCGGCACCAAGTTCTTTTGTAAGTCCTGCTGCTATTAGGATTTGTGCACCGTAAGGGATTATCCCCTGCATAACACAAGAGAAGGTATCCAAAAGTGCAGCTGATCTTCTTGGGTCAATTTTAAAATCATTTGAGATTTCCTTTGCAACTGGTCCGTCAATTATTATTGCAACTGTGTTGTTGGCTGTTGCAGCATCTGTTAAGGCTGTGAGAAGGGCGATGGAAACTTCTGCGGATTTTTGTCCTCTTGCAAAGCTCCTTATCTTTTGGACTAGCCACTCTATTCCTCCATTTTTGGAAACCATATAGGAAAGTCCACCAGTTAGCATGGATAATAAAAATATTTCAAACATACCAGAGAAGCCTGTGAAAATATTTTGGGCAAAGGTCATTAGGTCAAGGGCACCTGTTGCTATCCCAATTACTCCTGATAAAATTATCCCACTTGTTAAAACTAAAAATACATTCATGCCTGCTATAGCGGATATGAGAACAAATAAGTAAGGGATGATTAGGATCGGATTATAAGGACGGTCTTCTAATGTAGGAAGGGCTTCTGGTTTTCCAACTACCAATAAAATTACAAAGGTAATAATAGCTGCAGGAAGGGCCATCCTTATGTTTGCCTTAAACTTGTCCTTCATATCTACATTTTGAGTTCTTGTTGCAGCAATTGTTGTGTCAGAAATAACTGATAGGTTGTCTCCAAACATTGCTCCTCCAACAAGAGAACCCAAGACTAGGGCTAGTGGAAGGTTTCCCTTTTGAGCAAGCCCAACTGCAATTGGGCCAACTGTAGAGATTGTACCTACAGAAGTTCCTGTTGATATAGAAATGAAACAGCCAATTAAGAAGATTCCACCTGTTATAAATTGAAGGGGAATAACTGATAGGGCAAAGTTAACAACTGAGTCGACTCCTCCTGATTCCTTAGAGACTGTTGCAAAAGCGCCAGCCAATATGTAGATGAGGCACATTATAATAATATTTTCGTCGCCGCAACCTCTTACGAAGTCGTTAAACTTGTCGTCGACACTTCCCTCAAACATAATGAAGGCAAGTATAATTGCTGGCAAGATACATACTGGGGCTGGCACTTGGTAAAATGCCATTTCAACGCCTAGGTGGTTTAAGACGATTCCCGTAGCCATGTAAACTAGTACAAAGACAAGAAAGGGAAGGAGAGCTGCCAAACTTGGCCCAGGTTTATTATTTTGATTTTCCATTTTTCCTCCTAATATTTTATGTAAAATACATAATAATTATAAATAAAGCAAGGATATTATATTATTAAAAAAAATTTTTGTGAAGTCTTTTGTCCTATTTTTAAGCATTTTTAAGATTTCTGGCCTCTCATTAACTTTTTTAAATTGACTTTATCATATATAATGAAAAATACTGTAAAATTTGACAGCATATTTAAATTA
Organism: Peptoniphilus sp. HMSC075B08; assembly: GCF_001815405.1. Classification (NCBI taxonomy): domain Bacteria; kingdom Bacillati; phylum Bacillota; class Tissierellia; order Tissierellales; family Peptoniphilaceae; genus Peptoniphilus; species Peptoniphilus sp. HMSC075B08. Next base: position 40,401 of record NZ_KV820456.1, read on the forward strand.
AAAAAATTTAATTTAGAGAGGGGACAATATTATTGAAGAAAAATAAAAACTTTAAAGTCATAGGAGCCCTAGTCCTTACCCTAATTGGATTTTTATTTGGACAAGAGCAACTTCAGGACTTTGACGTAAACTACAATGGACCATACTTAAATAAACTAGAAAGATTTTTATCAATATTTGATAACCCCTACGAGGTCAATGAATCAAGCATCTACTATGAGATAGATAAAAATCCGCCTAATTTCACTGAAGAGGATTTAAAGATGGGTCCAGACTTCGCTCACTATTCAAACCTAGATCACTTAAATAGGGTTGGGCCTGCTGATGCACTCTTAAGTCGTGAGTCAATGCCTAAAGAACCAAGGGGCGATATATCGAAAGTATATCCTTCCGGTTGGCATCAAAAGTTTTATGACTTTGTTGACGGTGGTGCAGTCTATAACAGGTGCCACCTCATTGCCTATCAGATGACTGGGGAGAATGACAATTGGAACAATCTAATGACGGGGACAAGGTCCTTTAACACTAGAGGTATGCTTCCTTTTGAAAATGCTGTTGCTTCTTACATAAAGGATACTGGCAAGAAGGTAAGGTATAGAGTGACTCCAGTTTTTGTAGATGACGAACTTGTGGCAAGGGGAGTTATTATGGAAGCCTATAGCATTGAAGATGGCGGCAAGAAAATTAACTTCAGGGTCTTTGCAAAAAATATTGAAGAAGGCGTAGACATAGATTACAAGACTGGAAGGACTAGGATCGCTAAAAAGAAGTGATGACTTAGAGATTTTAGGAAAGTTATAAATTTTTGTTAGTTAATAAAAAAATATGAAGTCATAGTTTTTTGTTAACTAGATAATGATTATGAAGTCATAAATTTTTGCGAAGTAGATGAAAAATATAAATTCATTATTATATAGAAAGAAATATTCTTATAGGAGAGAGTCGGCTAAAGAGGTCGACTTTTTTATTGTTAAGAATTTGAAAATACTTAAAAGAAAATACAAATCTTGTTGACACTAAGATAGCTTATGTTATAATTCCATAGGACAAAAAGGAGAATGAAAATGAGACTTAGAAAAAAACATTTTGCAATACCTGAAATGGCTGAAAATCCTTATGTATTTTTTAATGGACAAGAGAATAAGGGGAAGTGGAAAGAGGTCTTTGGCAACGACAATCCAATATATTTAGAAATTGGTGCTGGCAAGGGAACTTTTACCATCGAGTCAGCTAAATTAAATAAAAATATAAATTATATAATGGTAGATATTGAAACTAATGCACTTATTTATGCAACAAGAAAAATATTAGACGAAGAGCTTACCAATGTTAGGGCAATGCCAATAAATGCTGAAAACATCTTAGACTACTTTGATGAAGATGAACTAGACAGGATCTATATAAACTTCTGTAACCCTTGGCCAAAGTTAAGACATAAGAAGAGAAGGTTGACTTACCCAAGATTTTTAGAAAAATACAAGCTAATATTAAAACCAAAATCACAAATTTATTTTAAGACAGATGATTTAGAATTATTTGAAGAAAGCTTAGATTACTTTAAAGATCAAGGCTTCTCTACACTTGTAAAAGAATTTGACATGAAGCTTGAAGAATATCCACAAAACATTGTGACAGAATACGAAAGCAAGTTTAGAGGACTGGGAGAAAAAATAAAGTTTGGAGTCTTTGAACATTACGTTAACTAAAATTTAAAATAAATTGACAATGAAACTCCTGAAATATATAATGAATTTCAGGAGTTGAAGATATGGACATAAATAAATTAAAAGAAAAAATAAAAAATGGTTACGTAATAACAAGAGAAGAAGCAATAGAAGTTTATAATAGCGACTACGATGAACTAACAAAGGCTGCAGATGAACTTAGAGAATATTTCTGTGGCAATGACTTTGATGTTTGTACTATTATAAATGCCAAAAGTGGTAAGTGTTCAGAAAACTGTAAATTTTGTGCCCAATCAGGTCACTATCATACAAATGTAAAAGAATACGATCTTCTAGATGAAGACGTAATAGTAAAGGATGCCCTAGATAAATACAATAGGGGAATTCCAAGATACTCAATGGTAGCAAGTGGAAAGGGACTCACACCAAGAGACATAGATAAGATTTGTAGCATTACGAGAAAGATATATGAACAAGCACCGGGAATAAAGGTGTGTATTTCAGGAGGAATAATATCAGAAGAATCCTTTGAAAAATTAAAGGCGGCTGGTATAACAAGAATCCACAACAATCTTGAAACATCAAGAAACTTCTTCCCAGAAATTTGCACGACACATACTTACGATCAAAAGATAGAAACAATAAAGGCAGCTCAAGAAGCAGGAATGGAAATTTGCTCAGGAGGACTCATAGGATTAGGAGAAGACTTCAAAGATAGAATTGACATGGCACTACAGTTAAGGGACCTAGATGTACACTCAGTACCTATTAATCTATTAAATCCTATTAAGAACACTCCCTTAGAAAATAATGAACCACTGCCAATGGAAGAAGTAAATAGGACTTGTGCGACCTTTAGATTTATTATGCCTAAGGCCCTAATAAGATTAGCTGGTGGAAGATCACTAATGGAAGAATTTGGTGAATCAGCATTTAAGTCTGGTGCCAATGCAGCTATATCGGGAGTACTTCTTACAACAAAGGGCATAAGTATAGAAGATGATATGAAGAGAATTAAGGATTTAGACTATCAAGTAAAGGCAGTGTAAATTAATTTTAAAAAGTTTTTATAAACTGCTTGACAAAGGAAAATATAAATAGTAATATAAAACAGCTGTAAGAAATGCAGCTGTTATTTTTTAGAAAAAAAGATTTAAAAAAATAAAAAAAACAGTTGACAGATGATTTTCTAGGTGCTAATATATAGAAGTTGTCACTTAAGACAGCAAAAAATATTACCGAGTTTCAAGTAAAAACAATTTAAATAAATTGTAAAAAATACTTGACAAAGAAAAAACACGGTAGTATAATAAACAAGCTACTTCAAAAAAGTAGCGCATGAAACATGATAATTAAATAGTGTGAAGATAGATAAACAATTCGTGAT
>NZ_KV820457.1:0-47704 GCF_001815405.1 Peptoniphilus sp. HMSC075B08
ATATCTTGTTTCATAAAATTACCTCCTTTTTTTAGCAAATTTTAAGTTTGATCGAAGAATTCCCTAATTTTTCCCATATTCTTTTCATCTTTAATACCATGCCATTTGACTTTTCCATTCTCCATAAACATAAAATAATCACAACAACATTCTACTAATTCCGGATCATGTGTGATAATAAAAATAGTTTTTCCGTCCTCTTTAAGCCTTATCATTTCATTAGAAACTTCTTTCATATTCTTAAAATCCAAACCACTTGTAGGTTCGTCCAAAATCAGTATTGTCCTATCAGAAGCGATAGCACTTGCAATTGCAACCCTTTGTTTTTGCCCTCCGGATAATGACATTGGATGGCAATCTATAAAATCCATTAAATTTAACTTTTTACATATTTCATCGATCTTTTCTTCTTTATTCTCATCGTTCTCTATACTCAAAAGAATTTCTTCTTTAACTGATTCGGTAAATAATTGATGATTAACATCCTGCATCACCATAAAACATTTTTTTAGCCTTTCTCTTGTAGCATAACTTTCTGTTTGTATATTTAAAGTTCCTTTTGCTTTTTCTTCAACTCCACATAAGCATTTTGAAAAAGTTGATTTTCCAGAACCATTATTTCCTAAAACAGCCACAATAGATTTTTGAGGTAATACAGCATCATTAATTTCAAAAAACGGCTCTTTTCCATAACTAAACATAAAATTCTTAATCTCTATTTGTTCCTTAGATTCTATATTTTTTATACGGCTACTGGTATCAATAGGGTGTATGCTCCTTAACCCCATATTATTTAAAATGCTGTTAGGTAATTTCTTGAACTCAACACAAGAAAATTCTTTGTTAATTTTTCCATCTTTCATATAAATAAATCTATCTGCAATATCTATTAAATATTGTAGTCTATGCTCTGCAATAACCACAGTTGACTTTTTTTCTTTCCAATTTTTTATGATATATTTTAACATTTTTATAGTTTGTATATCTAAATTAGAAGATGGCTCATCTAATACATAGATTTCAGGCTCCATAACAGCAGCAGAAGCACAAGCAATTTTTTGTTTTTCTCCTCCTGACATAGAAAACAAGCTCTTATCAAGCAAATCTTTTATATTTAATTCTTTTGTTACCTTGCCAATTCTTCTACAAATTTCTTCTCTTGAAATCCCAAAATTTTCACAGGCGAATGCAATTTCGCTTGTTGAATCTACATTGAAAAATTGAGTTCTTGGATTTTGAAATACTGATCCTACATATTGACTCAATTCATTAATAGAATTTTTAGAAATTTCATTTTCATTTACAATAACGCTACCAGTCAAATTTCCGGAATAATACCCGGGAATTAACCCATTTATCAACCTACTTATTGTAGTTTTTCCGCAACCGGACTCACCACAAAATACAACTACTTCACCAGCATTGATATTTAAATTAATATTATAAATTCCAGCATTCTTATTCCCGCTATCATAAGTAAATGACACGTCTTTAAATTCAATCAATGCTATCCCCTCCTATATAAAAATAGTCCTGTAAAGGCAATTGAAAAGAGTAAAATTAGCAAATCATATATAGTAAACTTTACTTTTACTACAGTAGTTCTCTTTTTCAAAGCTCCCAATCCTCTACTTATTGCTGCCGCCGACAATTCATCACCTATTTTTGCAATAGAAACTATTAAAGGTATTGTTACATATTCCAAGTATAAGCTTGGATTTTTCCACGCCTTTTTATTTTTAAAACTAATTCCTCTCATTTTCATAGCAGTCTTAATAGAGTTGTGTTCTTCTTTCAAAGTTGGAATAAACCTGAATGCAACTGCTGTTGGAATAATAAATGCATTGGGAATTTTCCACTTTACCATGGCTGCTATAAACTCGCTCGTTTTTGTGGACATTACAACATAATATCCCAACATAAAAATTGGAAATAGTCTTAAAATTAAGGCATTCAACAATACTGAAATTGTATTTATGAGTGTAGGCAATGTGTACATATCTTTCGTAAAGTGTGCCATAATAGCCAAGGTAAATAGCCCTCCATAAATGAAAGCTATCTTAACTTGTTTATTAGATAATAATAATGCTATTGCCACAATGGCGGATATAAGGCTAACTAAAATATCCTTATATCCGACAGACATTATGGTTGTTATAAATATCATAAATAAAATTTTAGTACGAGGATCTAAGAAAAAGCCCTTTGGTTTATTCGGTTCGTATACCTCATACTCTTCCATTAAATGATACCCGCTCTCTCAAAGTGTTTCTTAAGCATTTTCCTCCCTAAATTTGCACCAATAACTGAGCCGATAAAAATAATTCCAAATGCAGCAATCCCCATCCAAGAAGGCATATATTTTGCGAGTGCAAGTGCATATTGTTCTCCCATTTGTTGCTTAACACCTTCCATATAGGTATCTGCCATTACCCACATTGGCATTTGACAACCTATCATTCCGCAAGAAAATAGCCAAAATCCAATAACATTCTTTTTAAAACTCTTAAAACCACCTGATTTCATAACCAGATCACTGATAATTCCAAATGGAATATATCCCACTAATGCTAACCATGTATAGCCCATAAAATACCAAAACACACCGATAATAATTGACATAATCGTAACCATGCCAAATTTTTCTATTTTGGTTAAAAACAACATAAAGGGAATTCCTGTGACTATAGGAATTAGAAGATAGATAGCTGGGTATAAGATAGGAATTGCATTCATCATCCCTACTACAAAAAACAGAACTAAATAAATAGCTGTATAAATTCCTACATTGATTAGATCTTTAGCTGACAATCCTTTTTTCATTTTTTTAATCCTCCTTAAATTAAAATAATATAAATCTACATGAGCTATATTTGAATAATTCTCATATAAATCATTTTCACTTATGACAGTTTCCAATTAACTGCCTTTTGTCGTGCCTCAACAAAATTTTTATAGATACCTTCTGCTTGAATTAGCTCTTCATGTGTGCCTTTTTGATTTATTTTTCCATTTGCTAAAACAAGTATTTGGTTTGCATTTTTTATTGTCTTTAGTCTGTGTGCTATCATTATTACTGTTTTATTTCTTGTGAGTTCCTCCATAGCAACCTGCAATTTATCCTCATTTTCAGGGTCTACATTTGCAGTGGCTTCATCAAAAATAATAATCGGGGCATTTTTTATCATAGCCCTTGCTATTGATATTCTTTGTCTTTCTCCACCAGATAAACTTGCACCTCCCTCTCCTATAACTGTTTCATATTGTTCAGGAAGCTTCATAATAAATTCATGACAACACGCTTTCTTTGCAGCTTCTATAACTTCCTCATGTGTAGCATCTGGCTTAGCAAACTTTATATTGTTCTCAATAGTGTCTTGAAATAAATAAACATTTTGAAAAACCATACTAATTTGTCTCATTAATGACTCCAATGAATATTCTTTAATATTATGTTTACCTATGCTGATTTCTCCTTTCTCTACATCCCAAAATCTCGCTATCAAATTGCAAAATGTAGTTTTTCCAGCTCCTGAAGGTCCAACTATAGCTGTCATTTGGTTTTGTGGTATCTTGACAGAAATATCATCAAGGATTTTTTTGCCTGAATAAGAAAACTCTACATTATCAAAAGAAATATCGAAAGTAGTAGGCTTTATGTCTTTTCCATCAATATCCATCTGTGGAAATTTCTCTAACTTCTTTGTTTGCTCAATAGATCCACTAACAACTCTGAGAGAAGTTGTTGCACTTCCTGCCAATTTTATTTGAGAAAAAGCAAGAAAAGAAATTATAATCGTCATAACTGTATTTAAGAATGAGAGTTCTCCATTGATATAAAAGAAAATACCTGCACCTATTATCAAAATGCTAAACAAATCCAAAAGAATATTTTGCAAAATCGTATAAGGTGTAAACAGTTTTTCACAATCAAGATTTATTTTTCTACTATTTTCAATAGCACCTCTGACTTTTTCATCTCCTTTCCCTGTTAAATTGAAGGATTTTATAACAGACATTCCTCCAATTTGTTCTAAAATGGCATCAACTAATTTAGCAGATGCTTTTTGTCTTTTAGGAAGAACACTCCTTGATTTGCTTTCCATTTTTGAGAGAACAAATAAGTACAATAGGCATCCAATTGCAACAATAAAACCTATTCTCCACTCAAATGCTAAAATCATTATTGTAAATATTATCGTGTTTATAAAACCTGATAATGTATTTACCATAACCATTGCTGCGGTATTTTCTACATCTTCTAAAACAGTTGTAGAAATTCCAACCACTTCACCAATATTGTTTTCATTGAAAAATCCCATAGGTATTTTTTTTAACATTTCACCTATTGCTACTCTTTTATTTGCCACCATGAAATAACTTGCATGGCATTGCTGTAATTGTGAAAAATAATTTGTAACACTTCTTCCGATTATGCTAATAACAAGAAGTATTAATGCGATCCACGCGGGCATCATGCTCATGTCTTTTTGGACAATTGCTTTCACTATAAAATAAATAGCACTGATTTGAAGCATATGAAAAATCGCAAACAAAAAACTTACCCATATAGAGTGATATACATTTTTCTTTTCATCACCTGAGAAATCTAAAATCTTTTTTAAAGCACTTAACATTTCATCTCACCATCCTTAGTTCCTATATGAGCGTTCCACATATTTCGGTATAATTCACAACCTTTTAATAATTCATCATGCTTACCGTATGAAACAAGTTTTCCATTCTCAATTAAGAATATTTGTTCTGCATCTGTTATAGTTGATAATCTATGAGCAATAATAATCACCGTTTTATCTTTTATAAGCTTTGATAAAGCTTGCTTTATAATCACTTCATTTTCAGGATCTATATATGAAGTAGCTTCATCAAGTATTACAATAGGTGCATTTTTGAGCATTGCTCTTGCTATAGATATTCTTTGCCTTTCTCCACCAGAAACATGGCTACCACTACTTCCGACAACCGTATCGTAACCATGTTCCATTTTCATAATAAAATCATGACAACCCGATTTCTTAGCAATGTCTTCTACTTCTTTATCACTGGCACTTGGATTACCCATTCGGATATTTTCCCTAATACTTTCGTTGAACAAAAAATTATCCTGCGAAACAAAGGCAGTTAAACTATATAATTGCTTTAATGGAATTTCATTAAGATTGTATCCACCAATATTTATATTTCCTTCCGTAATATCCCAATATCCAGCTATTAATTTTGCTAAAGTTGACTTGCCACTTCCACTTGGTCCAACAAAAGCCACTGTTGTCCCTTCTTTTATGTTTAGGGATATTCCATGAAGAATTTCTTTTTCTTCTTCATATCCAAACTTTACATTTTGTAAATCAATATTATATTGCTGGATAGTTACTTCTCTATCAGAATGCTTTTGTTCTTTTCCTTCTAAAATTAAGTTAATAGAATTAGCAATAGTTCCTATCTTAGCAAGACCATCAACAAAATTGATTGTTTCAAGTAAAGGTCCTGCAATACCTAAAGATAGAATAATTACAGATATAAATACTTCTGCACTTAAACTGCCGCTAATGTAGAAATACCAACCAAATGGAAGCACTGTTATCATTGTAGTAGGAGATATATTTTTAGATAAAGATACAGGTAACTGACAGCTCTTCATCCATTCATAAAAGTATCTTGCATTTGCAATGACTTTATCTTTGTACTTTGCGTACGATCTCTTGTCTTGATTAAATGTTTTTATCACTTCTATTCCATTGACATACTCAATAATTGCAGAATTCATTTCTCGATTTACCTTTACAGATCCTTCATATTGAACAGCATAATTTTTCATTACGAGTCCCATAAAAAGCATCCCCACAGGAATGGATGCTAATGATAAAAGAGCCATTCTCCAATCAAGAAATAATAAGTAAATAAATATACTCAAAGAACCTAAGAGATTCGATGTCATTTCAGGCAACAGGTGAGCGAGCGGTTTCTCCATACTTTCAACCTGATCCACTATAATCTGCTTAAAGTTTCCGCTTGGAACAGAGATTATTTCTCCTAATGGCATCTTTGGAAGTTTTTCAAGCATTCTTAAACGAACATCTTTCAGTACACTAAAAGTTGCTTTATGGGATACAGATAAAGCCATAGAGTATAAAAATGATTTTAAGATGTAGGATAACAATCCTATTCCTAACCATAAAGAATAAATTTTAAAATCCTCATTTCCCTTTAACAATTCAACTAAAATACGACTTGCTGCAATATATGGAATAATCCCTGCAATAACACCGATACTCGCTATAAATACAGATGTTTTTAACTTTGAATGTTCCTTTTTTGCAAGCTCCCACAATATAGTAGCAGGACTTTTTTGTTTCATAATCAACACCTCCAAATGAAATAACTTAATTAGCTAACTTAGTTATCTTTATTTTAAAAAATATAAGGGCGTTTAATACCCTTTCCCTTATATTTAAAAACATCGCAATTTCTCCCATCCATCATAAAAAAACTTCGAAACTATTCTTGTGTTTAACTTTACTTCTTCTTCTGTTTGAGAATGTATTATAATTTCACACAATGCATTAATATAAGCATGGTTTAACAAATGCATTGCATCTTTAGGGACTTCTGATTTTATATTCTTTTTCTTTGAAATAATCTGAAACGCTTTATGTCTGTTTATATCTTCCTTTTCCACAAGAAGCTCTATAAAATTATCATATTTCGTACCATATGATTTATATATTAAAAGATTAAATAAATCTTTTTTGCTAAACATATATAATGCAGATTCAATTGACCCTTCAATGTTAATTTTTGATAAATCTTCTCCACAATTTTTTTCTATGTTTTGAAAAGATTCCTCTTCAAACTTGCTATAAAAACCCAAAAGTTCGTTTGCCAATGGATCAACTAAACTGATAAATAAATCTTCTTTATCATTAAAATGCCTGTAAAAAGCACCCGTTGTAACCCCAGCATCTTTGCAAATTTTTCTTAAATTAGCTCGTTCATAGCCATCATTTAAAAAATTAACTTTACCACTATCCATAATCTTTTTATGTGTTAAATCATAACCAGTAATTTCTGTCATATCCCACTTCCTTTACTAACGGCTAAATTTATAAGTTTGTGACATATAGATAACTTAGTTATCATTATATACTCTTATCTTATTTTTGTCAATAGGAACAGTAGAAAATCATACTTAATTATGATATAATTACTAATAATTAAATACAGGCTTAACGATTATAACTTTAATAGCGATTATAACTTTAATAGCAAGCACAGTAAGTGTACGGACACTTACGAAAAATTAATGGAGCAGACCTTTACGGAATGCTCCATTTTTTTAATTTTTACCTTGTTAGGGAGAACCCTAAGACCCCGAAATATATTTTATAAAGGAGAATAAAATGGCAAATAGATTTAGAAATGAAAGAATAGAAATAAAACTAACTAAAGAAGAAAAGGAAGTTTTTGAAAAGAAAATGAGACTTGCAAATTGCAAAACTATGTCTCACTTTCTTAGAAAGTGCGTATTAGAAAAAGAAATTTATGTAGTAGATTTAGAACCATTTAGAAACCTACAATGGCTACTTTCAAATGCAACAAATAATATAAATCAGATTGCAAAAGCTACTAATACAACTGGTGTTATTTACAAAAATGAAATTGAATCGATGGATAAGCAGATAGAAAAATTATCAAGAGAAATATGGCAGATACATTCTCTACTTCTTAATAAATCAAAAGAAAGTTCTGGTGATTAGTATGGCAATTACAAAAATACATCCTATAAAATCAAAGAAGTTGATAAGGATACGAATCTACTTTCTGATACAGTAGAACAAATTCAAAGTATCAATCCTTCTATGGAAAATATAAAGCAACCTCTTCCGGCGAGGCTTTTTTTGAGGAGCATTTTTGAGGAGCATAAGTATGGATTCTCTTATAAAACTAAATAATCCTATCCTAAGTTGTATAATTCAAAAGAAATTTTAGAAAAACTTAACAAATTTCAAAAAAATACCCTTATGAAAGAATAGTCTTCTACAACATCTACTATGGACGAGCTTTATCAAATGCAAAAGAACTATGGAATTTACATGGGTAAGAAGATGGAAAGATAGCCTCCATCTTCTCTATAGGGCAGAGCATCTTTCTTGTATATAATTGATCAGACATCTCGGAGTTTCTGCATAATTCGATAAATCTGAAATCAAAGTTGATTCTGATATGTTTAAACGCATATGTCTTTTTTTAGAAAACCAATGTCCTGCATGATTTGCTCCTTTGTTAGACTCTTCCTCTATTTTTTGTATGCATTTTGGCATTTTTTCTAACATATATTTCCCACGTATAAATCTTATAGCATCCGATTTTAACCTTTCATATTCTTCTTCAATCTCATCATCTGACACCTCAATATAATTTTTAATTTTCCGCCTAATATCATCAATTTTCGAAATATTCGCTATATCATCATATCTCTTTATTGATGATAAGTTTGGCTTGGCACCATCTACTCCATATGATTTTTTTATTTGTAATGAATAACAAGCATTTCCATAAAGAATATTCTTAATTATATTATCTCTAAAATTTATCACGTAATTATATGCGGTATTGAAATCATTCTCATCATCTTTAGAATGTTCTGATAAACCCATTTCTGCTCGTATCATATTTTCGATTGCCAAATCAGTAAAATATAAGTTTTCGATTGAGTAAGCTGGAGTAATATAAATATCATTATCAATATTTGAATTATCATCAAAATCTTTATCGACAAAAAACATTGTTATAGCTTTATTATCTTTGCCAGCCTGATTAATAATCATACTATGTATTCTTAATACATTTGTTTTGCATTTACAGTCATACTTTTTATATTTTTTATCATTACATACAAAAGATATTCTTGGACAGTAATACTTAAAATCATCTACTCCCTCAAAAAATAAAAATATTTCTTGTGATGACTTATTCTGTACGTAGCTAAGAAAAATAGCTTCTACGCACTCAGACTCCTCGCTCATTTTATCTCTTAGTGACATCTCTCTTCTCCTTATACATTTCTAATTCTTTTACATAATCTACATATTCATTTTTAAATATAAACGGAGAATGTGTTGTCGCTATAAGTAATGCTACTTTTTCTGAGTCATATATATCTCTTAAAAATTCCTTTTGCCATTCTATAGATAATGAAATTTCCGGTTCATCAATTATAAAAATGCATGGAGACGTAACATCTAAATAAACCTTAGAAAATATAGAAACTATTTGCTTTTCTCCGGATGAAAGATCTTCGAAATCAATTTTTAATCCATCACTATCAAGCACATTCATAGTCAACATTGTTTCATCATACTCTATTTTTTTCCCAGATATATACTTAGAACAAACCTGAGCAAACTTACTTAATTTTTTATCAATAGCCTCCTGTGAATTATATATATTCACTAGCTTTTGCAAATAATAAATTAAAAATTCTATATTAGACTTATTTTCATTAAACTCTCTAGATTTTAAAAATGGTCTTAGCTTATCAATATTGTCTATCCTATCTTCACCTATCCTTTTAATAACTACATCTACTTTGTGCATATCGATATCGCCAAAATCATCTATATAATTACCTATACGATCTGCTAATAATTCACTAATAATATTCGCATTCATTTCAATATATGCTGCATTTGCATCTTTACGTAATTTCTCCAACAGATTTCTTATCCTATTTTTAACATCACTCATACCAAATCCCATATATTTAGTAGTTAACGCTCTATTTACATATTTTTTGATATTAGTGGAAAATACTCTTTCAAAGCCAACCTCTACTCGTCTATATGTAGGGTAAAAAACAATTTCTTCCCTTAAGTTATCTTTAATTCTATAAATCTCATCATACAAAGCACTATACTGCAAGTCCTTAATCTTATGTATGATTTGATCTAATCTATCATTATTGAACCTTTCATCATATTGCAATCTATAGATTATTTCATCCCACATAGATGGATCTATATATCTATTATGTATTATCTCATTTCTAATTCTCAGAGATAGATTTCTAGGAAGATATCTCTCCAAATCTTCTAATAAATACATCATATGTCGATTTATATATTCAATGTTTTCTTTATCTTTGAATGATGAAGTAGGTTTTTGTTTGTCAATAATATAGTTATTATTTGATATATTAACTGAAATTTTTTTAAAATTAATATCATATAAGGTTCTTGCATCTCCTGTTAAAATAGCAACTATTATAGTTAATAATGTAGTTTTACCAACTCCATTTTCAGAAATCCATATTGCTATATCATTTCTAAAATCAAGACTATAGTCATACTTCCCAAATAATCCTTCTATTTTTATAGATTTAAGTCCAGATTTGTTGTTGTGATTTTTTTTCTTTGTAGCATTAAGTCTTTGAAGAAGTTCTTTTATTTTTTTATCCGATAAATTTATACCATCATTTTCACTGAATATTTCAATATCATTTAAAAATAAATACTCCAGCAATTGTTCATTTGTCAATGCAAATCGTCTAGATAAATCATCTATCTTAATGTAGTTTTTATGTTTCATTTTTTATTCCTTTACTTTTATTGATTCTATTACATAATCAATTATTTGCATCATTAACCAGCTCCATGCCTTCATTTATATCGCTATTTAAACTATCGTATACTCTGAAAATAAAGTCAATAGTAATATTTTCTCCATTCTTCATTTTACAAAAAGTACATCTGCTAACTTCTGCTTTTCCATTAATTAAAAAATTTTCATATCTAAATCTATTAGTTTCTTGAATAATATTTTATAACTAAAAGCTCTCAATATATCCTACGTTGGAAGTTTATATTTATTATATTATACCATTAAATGACCATTTAATATAAAAATGTTCTCCTTTAAAGACATTTAAATTGCAAAAAAGAAGTAGAATAATTCTGAATTGCTCCCCAGAAGTTGGACTTAAAAAACAACGCAGTTTTTTTATGGCAAAATACAATCTAGAATTCAAATTAAAAGTTGTAAAAAATATTTAGAAGGAAACATAGGATATGGAAAAATACAACATATCAAATAAATGTATCATACAGAGATGGGTAGAAACATTCAAAAATCAGGGCTATGAAGGACTAGAAGTATCAAGAAAGAACAATCGTTACTCTTTAGCCTTCAAATTAAATACTGTAAACTTGTACTTAACAGGAGAAATGTCCTATCAAAGCCTAGCAAATGAACTTAAAATCAACAATCCATCCATTATAGCTAGATGGGTAAAAGAATTTAGAGAAGAAGGCATAGAAGGACTGAAATCAAAAAAGAGAGGAAGACCTTCAAATATGCCAAACACAGATAAAAATAAAAAACTAAAAAACAAAAGTAATAAAACAAAAGAAGAATTGAGTGAATTAGAAAAACTAAGAGAAGAAAACTACTATCTTCAAATGGAAGTAGAAATTCTAAAAAAAAGATTCAATTCTCTCAGATGACAGAATCAGAAATAGACGAATATCTAAGATCATTAAATCACTAAGAGATAAATTCAAATTAAAAGATCTTTTAGAATACTTTAACTTTCCAAAATCAAGTTACATGTATTGGCAACAACGCTTAGACAGACCAAACAAAGATGAGCAAGTGGAGAAGAAAATATTAGAGATTAGAAAAGACAATCCAAACTATAGATACAGAAGAATAACAGCAATGTTAAAGAAAACAGGACTATTGATAAATAAAAAGAAAGTTCAAAGACTACTCCAAAAACTAAAACTTCAAGTAACAAGCTTCTCAAGAAAAACAAGAAAATACTCATCATATAAAGGAACAATAGGAAAAGTAGCAGATAATGAAATAAATAGAAACTTTAAAGTAGAAAAAGCCTACACATGTATAACAACAGATACAACAGAATTTAAGTATCTAGAAAAAGATACAAAAGGTAACTATCAAGTAAAAAGCTTTATCTAAACCCATATTTAGATATGTATAATGGTGAAATCATAAGTTACGAAATATCAAAACAACCAACACTAGAACCAATACTAAAAGCCTTAGAAAAAGCAATAAAAATAACTGGAATAAATAAAGAAGAAAGGATCTTTCATTCAGACCAAGGATGGGCTTATAAAATAAAACAATACACATCAAGGCTTGAATCAGAAGAAATAACCCAATCCATGTCAAGAAAAGGTAATTGTCTAGATAACTCACCAATGGAAAACTTCTTTGGAATACTAAAACAAGAAATATACTATAGAAACAAATTCTATTCATATGAAGAATTAAAAGAAATAATAGAAAAGTATATAGCATATTACAACAAAGATAGGATAAAAGAAAAATTAGGATATTTAAGTCCAGTGGAATATAGAGAAAAGAATGTAGCATAAAAAATATCAGAGAAAATATAAATTCTCTCTGGTATTTGGTCCAACTTTAGGGGGGCACCACATATCCATGCTGATGTCAGTTCTTTGACCTACAGCATTCATGGTATCAAGTAAAGTTCCTGCATCTTCAGCTTTAAGACCAAAAGCAGATATAACCTTCTGCGTATTATCAATAGCAGTAGATACATCTGTATTATTAAGCTGAACAAACTTAATGAACTTACCAGATAAATCTTCAAGTTTCTGACCAGTAAGACCAAATCTAGTATTTACTTCACCGATAGCAGCACCTGCTGTTTCAAAGTCTGTTGGGATGGAAGCAGCAAGGTTTTTCATACTATCTTTCATTTCTTTTAAAGCCTTATCGGATGCTCCTATCTTTTGTGTGATAATATCCATTCCTTTATCCACTTCATTAAAGGCAACGAGCGAAGCTGCACTCATTGCTACAATAGGTGCTGTTACATGAGTAGATAGTCCTTTACCAACTTCGGTAGTCTTATCTCCAACCGCTTTAATTTTATATCCTGTCTCTTTCATGGAAACAGATAGTGCCGATGGTACTTTTTTGCCTCTTCCTCAAGAGCCTTTAGGTTGTTTTCTGTTTCAATGATTTCTCTTTGAAGAGCATCATATTTATCTTGACCAAGCTCCCCATTTTCAAGCTGCACTTTTGCCTGCTTATCTGCTTCTTTTAAAGCATCCAGTTTGCTTTTAGTTTCAGAAATTTCCTTTTGCAGTAGCTGTTGTTTCTGAGCAAGTAGCTTGGCATTGGAAGGATAAAGTTTAAGAAGTCTATTTACATCACGAAGCTGCGACTGCGTATTTTTTATAGTAGAGTTCTCACCTTTTAAGGCTTTATCAAGACCTGTTGTATCTCCACCAATCTCAACAGTAATTCCCTTAATTCTATTTGCCACTTTCATCCCTCCCCTCCTAAAAACGGGCATAAAAAAGACACCTGCCATTAAGTAAGTGTCATAAAAACAGTTTAGTATTCAGTTAGACAAACTAGAAGTTATTTTCCTATCAATTCTCCTTGGCCATCAAAATAACGGACTACTCTTTTTTCAGTAATATCGTATGACTAATATCCTTCCATTTCTACTGCTACATAGCGTTCTTGTAAATATCCATCAGTTCCCCGCTTTAATGACTCCCAGAAAGATATTACATCCTAAAACTCTATTCACCAAATAAATCCTTATAGAATTTCTCTTTAGCTTCAACTGCAATATTTTTTGTGATTTCATCTTTCAAATCTTCATTTACATATATAGTTTCGTGTGTAATACCAATAGATTTCAATTGCCTTCTTATATCTTCAAAATACGCATACGGAATGAAAATTTTTGTCATTTGATCCTGTATTCCCTGATAATAATCAAGTGGCCAAATCAAGGTTCCTGTTGTTGTAAAATTGCCTGACTGTCTACATATTCTCTTTTCCTTATTAATACCATTTATACAAATAGGTGGAAACATGGTATTAATATATTCCTGTATTTCTTTAGCATGTTCATTCACATCCAAAACAAATGGCTCTATACCATCCTTAAATGGAATTGTTTCCTTATTTATATTTATTGGATTAATTACAAATACAGCTCCCCCACATTCTCCAAATCCGTTATCTAGAAAATGTTCGTAGTCTGTGCTACTTTCTCCTATTTTACAATCGCATACAGCAAAGTATAAAGCATCTAATGCATTTGTAGACCAATCAAGCATTCTAGTCGGAAGTCCGTAATGTTGAGCAATACATTCCCATTCAACCATATTATTTACTGTATATTCCACATGAGCCTTTGCCTTTGCCGCAAACTCATTAACCATCTTTTCGATTGGAAGAAATGCTACTGTATTATTAGAACCACTACAGGGGTTATCAGGAATAGGCGTTTCAAATTCATAGCCTCTTGCATCTTCAATTGCATACACTTCTCTTAATCCAGAAGGTACAAGCCTATATCCCACATTACTTTGTCCACGATACCAATACTCCTCATCATCATTATATATTTGAGAAATCAAAGTTATATAATCGTTTAGACTCTCCACAACATATGTTTTAAATCCATGCTTCTGCTTTTTCCCTTGATAAATCATTTTAAATTCACCTTTTTCGTTATGCGTAATTTTATATAAATAATTATAGCATATTTTACGATAAATTAGAATCTGTAAAATTCAGCTTGCCCTGCAGCCTTACTGTACTTTGCCGCATCATTTGATTTCTCAGTCCAAATATCAAGTACCATACCTATGGTTAGTAAATCCAGTTCAGAAATGTTTATCCCTATTTCTATATATCTAAGTAGAAATAGCGCTGTTGTCATTTCCCTGCTACTTTTTTGGAAGTTTTTTTTAGACTGAACTTCTGTTTCTAAATTTGCTCCCCAAAGTTCAAGTATCTCAGGGAGTATTTCATAGATTGAAAACATCTCAAATTGGTCAAGCCAATCATCGATATTTCCTGGAATACTTCTATCTGCATGGTAAGCCATAATATAGGCTACATTTTCAAATATCTCAAGATCATTCACTTGCTTTGAATGTTTTTTCTAACTTTGATAGGTCTTTGAATATATCTCTCTTAAATTTAATTCTATATAGCCTTGGTATTGTAGCTGACGAACGAAACTTTACATCAAGCTCCCCTACTCTTACTGTTTTTTCTAGCATAAAAATCCTCCTTAGTGTCCTGTAGGTTTAGGTATTTCACCTTTAGCCTGCGGTACATACACATTCTTATACCAATTAGCATAAGTATCTGCTGATGTAGTATCTCCAGTTCTTGATTTTACAAGACCGTTTTCTCTTGGATCTGCTGTAAGCGATAGTGTTTCTGTTCCGGGTTCAATCGTATCTTCTTTGGTTTCTGATTCAATTGACAGTCTTGATGCAGAACAGTTATATAGAACATGTCTAATTGAATTGACATCACCATCAAATTCAAATAACAGTGCAAACTTTTCTGGTTCAGATACATTTGCTTTTTTCTACAAGCACACCATTTCTATCAAGTTCTTCTTTTAGAATTTCTGTTCTAAACCACTCTGGGATAAGTGCAATCTCTAAATCTCCACTATATCCGTTATTGGTAGTAGATCTAAAATGCACTATACCATCAGCATAAAAAGGACTAGACTCCCCTTCAGCATCAAGGCTGATACTGACCGCTCCCGGTATTGCCTTTGGACTCTCATAAGTAAATGCACCGCTTGTATCTTTTTTCAGCTTTACAGCATGAACATTTTTAAGGTTATACTTTACCTTATTTCCCATTTGTCTTTACCTCCATTTCAAAAATATATAAGACTTCGTAGAGCTTTTCAGACTCTATATAACTTTCCATTTTGTTATAAAAAATGCCGTACTCATCTAGTACGACTTCTACCTTCTTTCCTATATCTAGATTTTTGTAATCTGTATAAACTTCAATATGAACTTTATTTGCTTTAAAATACACCCTTCCATTCGCTGAAAAGTTATCTCTTGCTGACAAGATATAAATAAGAAAAGGCGGATTAGGTGATTCACCTTCAGCAAAATGGTGATAAGCACTCGGAAATCGAATTTTTTCTATAATTTCTAGTAACTTATCCATTTGAAATTGCCTCCTGTATTTCTTTTTCAAATTTTTGTATGGCTTTTTCTTCAGCATTTACTATATGTGGTCTTGCAGATACTCTACCTCCACCACGCTTTGCATGACCGAATTAAATAAGGTGGGTAAGCTGATATTTATTTCTAGAATGAACAACAAGCCCAGGCTACTTGATGTTTCTCTAATCGTTTTCACAGTCCAGCTTTTAGAATACTTACCTGTATCACTTGGAGCACTTGCTTTAATTTCATCACGCACAGTCTTTCCTGCATTTAGAACTGCCTTTTTTACCCTGCTTATCTTTCCACTCTCCTGCAGTGTAGCTTCATACTTTTCTTCTTTTAATTCATATGGTCAATCCCTCGTATTTCATAAATAGAATTATGAAAAATCGCTCTAAAACCTATTGATGAAATATCAGCTACCTCCCCACTGTAGCGAATGGAAAAATCAATCTTGCTTTCATCCCATATAGCACCACTACTTGTTTCTTCCTTTGGACCTTCACTACTGATGGTTGCATAGCAAGAATAGTATTTACTCCACACATTTTTATGGTTTCCTATTTTATCCACTTCAATTTTGCTTTTTCCAATAGTAATGCGTTCATTTAATAGCGAAACTTTCATTAAAATCCCGCCTTTCTTACTCCAAATAACATTGATCTAGGAGTAATTGTCAGTTCATGATTGTCAGATTCTTCCCTATGCTCGTAAAGATAGGCAGTAGCGTAAAGCACTGCTACCTTGTATTCTTTAAAACCATTCTTTATGATTTCATCTTCCTCTTTTCTTGCAATAGCAAGGCACATCTTCTCTGCAGACTGGATAAGGGTACTAATCAGATTATCATCTTCACTGGTATCCACCCTAAGATAGTTTTTCATTTCTTCTAGACTTACAACCATAACCAGCACCCCTTTCCATTAATTATGATGTAGTCTTAATTGGAAGAATATAAACAGCTTCTTTTAATACAAGCTTTCCATGGACTCTCTCCTTCGCCACAAAATCAATCATTCCATTACCTGCAAATAGTTCAGTAAGTTCTTTGAAATAACGAGCCCCTCTGTCGCCAATGTTGTAGTAGCTAAAGTCACCAAATGCGATGGCATTTTCCGGTGCAAAAGATGAAGTCTTAACTGGATATCCTAGAATTCTATCAGGCTCACCATCCTGATAAGATGGCTGCCAAATATATGCACCATTGTTATCTTTAAGCTTTCTAACCTGTACGATTGTCTTATAGTTCATGATAAAAGTAGCATTCTTTCTATATGGACGTTTTAATGCATGGATAAGGTCAATCAAATCATCGGATTTTACTGCTGTGATGTCCTTTAGATAAGTTCCTCCATTAGTTTTATTAAAAATACCAGTTGATTTACCGGTTCCATCACCATTTAGGAAAGCATCTTCCCCTGCGTTTGCCAATGCTCTACCAAAAGCAGTCAGGATATGATCCTCTAGTTTAAATGCATTATCATATAATAGTTCTTCTGTTACTTTGATTGCGACATGAAGTTTATGTGCATCAAGAAGCACCTGTGCAAACTTAGAATCGCCAAAGTTAAGTGTTCCCCCCTTCTTCAATCCAAGCTGCCACAGGGTCTGACATAGCAATATTGATTTTATGCTGACCACTTGTTGTGATAGTTGTTCCAAGAGAACGCATGATATTTTCTTCTTCAAGCGTCTCAATCAATCTGTCATCATACTCATCCGGAACCAAATACCCACCATCTGCATCAACACCTTCTTGAAGAACATTTTCTACTCTCTTAAAATTTGAACGCAGAGCATTTAGCATAGCATTCTTATACTCATCTCTTGCTCTACCTTTCTTTTCTTATCTTTCTTCAACCTTCATCGGTCTATTTACAATAGCATCAGACATAGGCTTAGATAGTTCTTTATCTAGTTCTTCCATCTTCTGTAGACGCTCAATCTCTAAACTAAAATTATGGACCTTATTTTCCATCTCGTCATAGACCAAAGCATCCTCTTCAGAAATAAGGCCGTCTTTATCTCTTTTTCTTTCTAGAAAAGCTTTAGCATCTTCCCAAGCCTTATTACGTTTTTCAATCATTTCTAAAATCTTAATCATTTTTCTACCTCCAATTTTTCATTAAAAAAAGACGTTCTATTAATAAATCCGCCTTAACACCTGTAGTTGTTTCTTTATTTTCTATCTTGCATTTTGTAGCTAACTTATCCATAAGTGAATTTACAACCTGTGCCTCCTGATACATCATAGAAACCTGTGGAATTTCCATGTCATTAGCTTCACTTCTTTTTAAGATATTATCAGTAAAGCCAAGCTCTATCACTTTATTTGCATCCATCCATATTTCTGAATCTATTAGATGAGATAGTTTTGCTCTAGATAGTCCTGTCTTAATTTCATAAGCATTGATGATTGACTCTTTCACTTCATCTAGTATTGAGATTGCTTTTTCCATCTCGCTCTTATTCCCAAAAGCAATAATCAGAGGATTATGGATTATTAGCATGGATACCGGACTCATTAAAATCTTTGTCCCTGACATTGCAATAACAGATGCAGCACTTGCTACTATGCCATCAATCTTGACTGTGACATCACCCTTATAATCAATTAGCATATTGTAGATTTGAGCTGCTGCTACGCAGCCGCCTCCTGGTGAGTTAATCCAAACAGTAATGTTTCCATTTCCCTTATTTAGCTCATCTTTGAAAAGCTGTGGTGTTACATCTCATCAAACCAAGATTCTTCAGCTATCGTTCCATTAAGGAATAGAATGTGCTCTGTCACTTCCTCTTCGTTTTGGTTTTTCACCCCATTCTTCCACTTCCAAAACTTCTTCATTAGGTTCTTTCTCCTTTCCGTAATCACTTGCAAATGCTCCTGCACGGTTTAGCGGGAGCATATTTCAATTTATGAGATATAAGTCTCCGCCATCTCCACTTGGAATACGGTCTAGGTTTTCTAATTCTCTAATATCATTGGCAGACATCCATCCGTTTTGTCTTGCAGTTACATAACCATTCATTCTTGATCGGTAATCTCCTCGAAGGAGTCCATCAACATTAAATTTCACATAGTACTTTTTCTTTTCCTCATCAGTAAAAAGTCTTCGGACAATGGATTGCTCCCATCTTGCCACCCAAGGATTGAGAGTGTACTTCAAAAACGCTAGAGATTGCTGCTCGATATTAGAAAAGCTAGACTTCTCAAGGTCACCTACCATATGAGGTCGTACTCTGAAAATCCTAGCTATCTCATTGATTTGAAATTTTCTTGTTTCTAAAAACTGTGCTTCATTTGGAGAAATGGAAATCGGCGTGTACTTCATTCCTTCTTCCAAAATCGCTATCTTATGGCTGTTTCCTCCAGAAAAACCTTTAAACCAGCTTTCCCTCATAGCCTCTGGATCTTTTACTGTCCCCGTAGGTTCTAAGATTCCACTTGGTGCTGCCCCATTAGCAAAAAGCTTAGCACCATATTCTTCTGTTGCGATTGTCATGCCTATAACATTTTTAGCCATAGCAATGGATGAATAGCCCACAAGCCCATCAAATCCAAGCCCAGGGATATGAAGAACATCGGACCCGTTTAACTTAACAATCCCTTGTTTTTCTGTTCCTGCATCTGAATCACTCACAAAATATTCATAGCAAATTTGACCCTTATCATCTCTATCCACCTTCATCTTATCAGGTATAAGCGGATAAAGTTCTAAGACTTCACCCTTACCTTTTCTCATTATCTAAGCATAAGCATTACCCAAAAGGAGTAAATGTGTCATCATGGTTTCTCTAAAAACGAAACTTGTCATTTCAGAATTTGGTTCGTCATGAAGCACCCTATATAACGAATGCTCTACTGCTTTTTCAGTTCCTGTATCTGTCCTAAGAGACACATGAAATGGCAAACTTGCGACAGCTTCAGATAAAATACAAACACAGCTATATACTGCGGTCATCTGCATTTCCGAGCGTTCATTTACTCTTCTACCAGATGAAGAACCACCCATTAAAAAACTATATGCACTTCCATTTGTTCTATTTGTAGGCTTATCTCTGCTTTTTTGTGTATCCTTTAGGGTGAATAACTCGCTTAATATTTCCATCTCTTCCTCCTAATTTTTTTTGCAAAACAAAAGCACCTACTGCAATTAGTAGATGTCTGCCCTTAATTTCGCTTTTATCACTTAATACAATGGTTGATTTAAGGGATTTTTATTTTCATGATTTACATAGACATTTCGACTAAAGTATTTAGACTTTCAGTTATTTCACTAAACTCAATCCCTTTTACATATGGATTTTTCTTTTGATATCTTACCCATCGCTCTTTGATCAAAGAATCCTCATTAATGCTATTAATAATATTTTTTGCTTCATTCTTAGAAATCACAGTTTTCCTATAGCTAAATGTCATAGAAACAGCTTCTTTAAGTTCTTTTACATTTATAGCTTCTAATTTGTTTTTCAAAATAGCATAAATATCGTAAAAATCTTTACTTCTACTATTATTTTCTGCTCTTGCAAGTACTGTTTGTAGTTTTTCTGATAGCACTGATTCTAGAGGATACATCTTTAACTCAATATTATCACCTAAAATTGTGCTATATTTTTCTAGCCTTGGGAAGGGATAAATCGGATCACCTGTAGCAATATCAATACTAAACGGAATTTTAATATTAGCTAAGTGCCCAATTATGTGAAATCTCAGTCCACCATATTCATCCTCCGCTCTAATGTCTTCAGCATCACCCTTTAATTCAAACCAGACATCTGATTGTTTACCATCTTCAATAATTTCTGTTAAAACTTTTCTCATTTCTCCAGACTCTAATGGAAATCCCTTAACTAAAAAATCAATGTCCTGTGTAGCTCTATTTTGAATCCCTAAAGAATACGTTAATAGCATTCCGCCCTTAAGCATAAAATTTTCTCGATGTACACTGTTAGAAAGTAGTTTTAGAAATTCATCAAAGAAAAATTTACTCAACACCAAATTATAATTTAAATCAAGTTCCTTTGCTTTATTCCTTAGTTTTTGTGTTATGCTATCTTTATTCATGTACAATCACCTCAAGTATTTCCTCTATTTGCTGTGCTATTCCAAATTCCTTGGCATATTTTCTTAGTTTCCATATATTCTTAGAATTTTTCTTGATATATAGATTCCAAGCCTTTGAAAATATCTCTGTGTCTTGATTTTTTCTATCTCTTACTAAATCGCAAATAGTTCTCTCCATATCATATGCATACACAGGATTTCCCATATCAGTTTTAATTTCAGTTTTACCAAATTCATACCATTCTTTTTTCACTTGATGAACAATCGTATAATCCTTAATACGCCATGCATTATAACCTTGCTTTACTGTTACCTCATTAGTAAAAGGCAATCTATCTGTTAATTTATGCAGGTATAGTGCTGTTTGATATGAATAAATACAAGCCTTATTTTGAAGCTGAAAAAAATAAAGTTCATCATAATTTTCAAAATTCGAATCGAAATAAACACCTCTTGCTACTCTTTCAAGTTCTCCTTTTTGCACCATATTTGTAAGATACCAAGAGTCGATTTTATTGTATGATACTTCCTTTGCCGTTATTATTCCGTTATTCTGTTTTATAATTTCTCTTATCTTATCCTCATTCATTACTTTTCACTTCCTTTTGTGCTTTATTTTATACTAAATAACGCACAAAAGCAAGTCTTGTCTTTACACAAATAAAATGCCCCTACTATCATACACACTTTCAGCATTGGCATTACCACATCTTATTGCTCTATCAAGTGCCATGATGGTAACGATATCACCATCAATCTTTTCTGTGGACTTTTCTTTATCGGCTTTGATGTTTCCTGCAGGGTCTGTCCTAATAAATATGTTATCCATATTCCATTTAAGAACAGGATGCCCACCATGAGCTATTTTTGCTTCTAGTGTTAATTTCATGAGTTCTTTAGTAGGTGGTGACATATCCTTTTCTATTATATTTACTTCTTTCCAACTACACAATTCTCTTAAGATTGCTCCGATCTCTAATCTTTTACTCCCATAGAATACTTTTCTTCGATATTTTGGGGCAAAAACTACATGATACTTACAATTCCATTTTGTATGTGATAAACTATGGGTATAATTCAAATTCATAAAAACCTCTTGTTTTTTTGTGTTTTGGTAAACCACAAATTTATTCTAACATGGGGGTTTTTATTTTTTATCGCTAAAGCTAAACGGAACCCCCGATCTAACCGGGGGTTTTCTAATGACAACAAAAATCCACCGGCGTAGCCGGTGGTTTTGCTTTTGCGGTCCAAAGGACCTTTTTTACTAGCTGCGCCTCAAGGACGCTTGTGGTTTATCACTTGCAATCTCTACTTGCTAACCCCTAAAGGGGTCTGTATTGTCCATGGTTATCTGACCACTTAATTCATCTTCTTTAAGTTGGTTATGAATATACTCTTTTATTGCTTTTGTATTTTTGCCTGCTGTATCTACATAGTATCCTCGGCACCAAAATTGCCTCTCTCTATATTTGTATTTTAAGCTACCCCATTTTTCATATATCATTATACTGCTTTTTCCTTTTAAAAATCCCATAAAACTAGACACACTCAATTTTGGTGGTATCTCTAGCAACATGTGTACATGATCTGGACAAACTTCTGCTTCTATTATGTTAACACCTTTCCAGTTGCAAAGCTCTCTTAATATTGCACCTATTTCCAATCTTTTACTTCCGTAAAATACTTTCCTTCTATATTTTGGAGCGAAAACTACGTGATATTTACAATTCCATTTTGTATATGATAGACTATGTGTATGATTTAAATTCATAAAAAACCTCCTGTTATTTTTGTGTTCTGGTAAACCACAAATTTATTTTAACATGGAGGTCTTTTTTATTTTTTGTTTTTCATCGCTAAAGCTAAATTGAACCCCCGGTCCAACCGGGGGTATTCTAATTACAAAAACAGCAAATCTTTTTTTAGACTTGCTGTCACTAAAACTATATAATTGGCGGGATGCAGGGGATTTGAACCCCCAGCACAAATCTATGTTAAATGTAATTCAACCTATGTTTCTTTTTTCATATGGAGCCATCCCGAAATGTGCCGCATCCACCCATATTTCTTATCATTTCCATAATAAGTCCCCCCTTCAATGTGATTTTAAAATCAACAGTTTCAGTAAGTTTCTTTGTTAGGCTGACAGAAACACATGATAAGAAGATTGAAATTACAGGTAACAATACATAATAATTTATGATATTTTTATTATACCATATTTTGTATTCTATTACACTATCTTCGTAATAAAGGTTTCTCTATTCATCTTTGCTTTACCTTTTCGCTTCATATAGCTTTCTATGTCAAACACATTCTTCTTGTCATAATCCTCAAGCAGCTTACAGTTCTTATGCTTTGTAATATCGAATTTATCCGATAGAAAAGGTCTGACGCCTCTAAGCTGAAAGATACATTTGCTTCCGTCCATGACAGTTATTTCATCTTGGCTCATAAGTTCCTTACCTGTCTTTTGATAGTTTAAACCAAAGCTCTTTTGATTTGACCTCGTTTCCGACGTGTTATATAGGTCGATAGTTTTTTTTCCCAGTGTTTCAGACAATTCTTTTAGCGTAGTTTTCTCCTTGCCACCAAGAAACAAGGTACTATCACAGTTGCCCACAATTGTGTCAGCGTTATCCTTGTAGATTGCCTTTAGCTGAGATTGTGCTTGAAGTATGATGCTTGCTGATATTTTTCTGGAACGGATTGTCGCTATCATTTTTCAAACTTTGGAATTAAGCCGATGTTTGCAAACTCGTCAAGTAGGCATCTTACATGAACAGGTAATCTTCCTCCATACACATCATCTGCCTTATCACATAACAAGTTAAATAGCTGAGAATACATAATAGATACCACAAAGTTAAAAGTATCATCTGTATCGGAGATGATAACAAAGAGTGCTGTCTTTCTATCTCCCAGTGTATCAAGCTCAAGTTCATCTTCACTCATTAGTTCTCTAAGCTCTCTTATGTCAAAAGGGGCAAGTCTTGCTCCACAAGATATTAGAATAGACTTGGCAGTTTTCCCAACAGCCAATTTGTACTTTTTATATTGCTTCACCGCAAAGTGTGTCGGTTCTTTCTTTTCCAATGCTTCAAAGAGTCTATCAATCGGATTCATGTAGGTTTCATCATCTTCTCTTACCTCTGAAGCGTCTATCATATCAAGTAGTGTTGCAAAGTTCTTTTCTTCTCTTGGAGCTTCATACCAGATATATTTGATAAGTGCTGTATAGTAGAGTTTTTCAGCTTTCACCCAAAAGTCCTCACCTGCTTTTTCTCCCTCGCCCTTCGTGTTTGCGATGATTGTCTGAACGAGTTTTAAAATATCTTTCTCAGACCGGATATATGCGAATGGATTGTACTTCATAGACTTTTTGAAGTTTATGGTATTTAGAATTTTAATCTCATATCCATTATCTTCAAGCATCTTTCCACACTTAAGAACTATTGTTCCTTTAAGATCGATCACGCAATATGACGAGTGCATTTGCATTAAGTTCGGTTTTACAAAAAATCGAGTTTTCCCAGAACCACTACCTCCTATAACAAGTACATTCTTGTTACGAGCATATTTAGGATTTTTAGGTCTACCATTCATAGTTAATCGTTCTGTTTGTGTAAGCAAGATATTGTTCTGGAATTTTTCATCCATGTATGGTTCTATAACTTTTCTCGTTCCCCATCTTGCAGAACCATACTCCTTTCCCTGTCTGAACTTTTTTGCATTTTTGACTTTGCTGTAGACAATGAATTTAATTAAAGCTGCTACTCCTATGCCTATTATAATGTCAGTTGGGTGAATGCTTGGAATAAAGCTCATGGTGTTAAGCTCTAATATCCCTTGAAAGATTTTGTCTATTACATCGCCACCAGTATAGGGTCGTATATGGTGAGAGAAGATATTTCCAACATAGAAAAATGCAAGATAGGGAATGTTCTGCTTTAGAAACTTTGCCTTATCCTGCACCTTAAACAAGCCTTTGACGTCCTTTAGTATTTTCTCTATCATATGCTCTGCTCC
Organism: Peptoniphilus sp. HMSC075B08; assembly: GCF_001815405.1. Taxonomy (NCBI): domain Bacteria; kingdom Bacillati; phylum Bacillota; class Tissierellia; order Tissierellales; family Peptoniphilaceae; genus Peptoniphilus; species Peptoniphilus sp. HMSC075B08. Next base: position 25,129 of record NZ_KV820457.1, read on the forward strand.
TTTTGCTTGTTCTTGATTTTATCTTTAGAAACAGAATTTTTAGCCATCTCCCTAAACTTCTCAATGTTTTTATGAATAGATTCTTTCCTTTCCGTTTTCTTTTCTGATTCTGAAAGGGCGTGCTTAAATGCTTTGTCCTTAACTTTCATATCTTTCGCTTGAATGAACACTGAGTATTTACCTGATTCTTTATCTTTCATTACCGAAAACTTAACACCATATCTATTCCGCTCTTTTTTCAATTCCTTAAGCTCTGATTCCTCTACCGGAATTTCTTCAAGCTGTCCTTTTTTAACCATATCTTTGAGTTTTACTTCATTTCCATTAGCATTAACCAGCTTTTCAAGTCCACCAAGTTTTTCTGCCTCTTTCATCAGCTTCTTTAGTAAATCCAATAGAAGTTTCCCTGTTACCTTAGCAGCTCTTACTTCCATATTCAGCGTTTTTCTTGCTATCTCTTCATTGATCAAGTTCTCTCACCTCTATTCAGTAGCCTCTCTTTATTACGAGCCAGCTTATCCTTTTGATTAACCTTTCTAAAATCTTCTCCTACAACCATAACAGGAATACACATCTCTACGATTCGTGAATAAATCCTCTGATACTCCACACTTTCTGTGCAATTTAGAATTGTGTCATAGGAAAGATTTGTGGTAAAAATAGTCGTTTTTTGTTTTAAGTACCTGTTATTAACAATGTTATATACCTGTTCTTTTGCATAACTTGTATCCCTTTCAATTCCTAAATCATCCAAGATAAGAACGGAAGTATTTACAAGAGATTCAATATATGCGTTTTTATCAAGATCAAATCCGACATTTTGTAGTTCGTTGATAATCTGTGCAAAATTTCTTATCTTAACCTCTACCTGATATTGTTCAATTAGAGCATTGGCGATAGAACAAGCAAGGTATGTCTTTCCACTACCTACCGAACCATAAAACAAAAGTCCTATATTTTCCTTTTTCATCTCCTCATAATCTTTTACAAAATTCTTGGCAATAATAAGGCTTTGATTTTCTTCTCCCAGATAATTTTCAAAGGTATATGACCACTGAATAACAGAGTTAAAGCAGCTACTCTTTAATCGCTCTACATCCAGCTGCTTTTGTCTTTCTTTTTCTTTTGCTTCTCTATTTCTATCGCATTTACAAGCAGTCTTAAATATCATCTGCTTTCCGAAAAACTCTAATGCTTTCCCATCTTTTCTTTCATTGCACACTTTACAGTAGGCATGTCCGTCCTTGATATATTCTTTTTCAGGATCAAAGCTATATTCCACATCTTCTATCATCACTTTTTCTAATTCCTTATTCATAGATGTACTCCTTTGTTATATTCCTCCCATGTAGGGATATTGGATTTTTTTTTACTTCCCTATCTTTATAAAACCAAGAAAGGATTGTTGCTTTATGGTCTTTATATCTCTTTCCAGTACTTTGAAGATAGGTTGATAATCTCTCAATGTAGTTATCAAGCTCTCCTGCCATTTTAATTTGTAATTCGCCTATATCTTCATCCTTTAAAAAGACATTTTGAAATGTTCCAAGTCCGTTTTCACCAAAACTATATTCTCTCTTACTATACTTACTCTTATTATTCTCTATATAGTTACGGTCAACATTCTTAACCTCTTGAAGTTCATTTTCTTTACTTCTGAGGTCAACATCTTTTACTTCTGAAGTAAAGTTTTTTGACTTCTGCAAGTCATTGTCTTTTACCACTAATATGCTCATAAAGTCTTTGACATATATGACATTCGGCTTACCAAGTCCAAGCCTTACTCTTTCAATCAGTCCTATCCCATTTTTGCTATCTAACTCATCTAATGTTTTTATGGCAGTAGGCTTTGAAATATTTCTTCTTTTCATAATTTCCTCGACTGTGAAATAGATAAATACTCTACCTTCCTTGTCTATCCAGTTATTCTTAAAGGACATTCCTGTTCGTTTCAAAAGCATGGAATAAAGTATAATTGCTTCGGCAGATAATCCCTTAAATTCTTCTCCATCAACCAATATCTCCGGAACTTTTAAGAAATTAAATCTTTCCGCTTCTCTGTTATGGAAATAGTCAAAGTCCATACAGGATCACCTCCCTCCTTAAAAATTTTCAAAGAAAAAGACGATAGTTTTTTCTCTATCGCCTTTGCTAAACATTTTTATGAAATTTTTTATTTTACAAAACTGGAATTTGTATGAATGATGTGAATACTGTACCATCCCTAGTTTAAAGCATAATATAAAGTATCTATATAAGAAGAATTCTTGCCCTACTTGTTCTTTACATCATGCTTCTAATTAATCTAAAAATGTAGTTTTCATATATTTCAGGAAATCATTTGATTTTCGAAGAACCTCTTCGAATACATCTATTTTACTTTTTTCTAATAAGCCAAATGTATTTGAAATCTTACTATATTCCTTACCTTTTCTGTGTCCAGATCCAGTAGATCTTAACTTCTGTAAATCCCTTAAAAACTTAATATGATTTTCATATCCAATAGCCTCGTTTGATTTTATCCATTTTTCAAGTTTACTTATTCCTTTAATATCAGTTTGAACATCTCCAGGAATGATTAATTGCTTTTCATTAAGTGAATCAATCAAAACTTTAACTAACGACAAAACTAATTGATCGAATTCTGGCTGACTATCCCCAAGCGGGATTCTAATTTGAGTTAGATTATATTGATCTTCCGCAGATAATGGCAGATATAAATCCCAGCCATATTTTTCGTTCCATTGCTTTATTAAAGAACCATAAAGATCTTGAAATTTATGATCTTCCATATTTGACTCCGTAAATATATTACAGAAATCCCTTCGGAAAGATACCTGGCTTACTCCTTCTTCACCTACTATATTGTAACTTTTCCAGTATCCACGCTCACTTTCAGGTAAATCTCTTCCTAAATCGCCCAAATAAACTACTATACAATTTTTATGATGATTATCTATTTCAATACCCCATAATGATTGACAACTCAAATATCCATCTCTAATCTCATATAACTCAGGTTTATTTACATATTTTTGTAATACATCACGCTTAAAAAATACTGGTGTTAAATACATAGGTGCATCTGGATTAGACCCAAAATAATTATTCAACTTATCTGGATTGCACGTGTTAAAAATCTCTTTTCCAAACTCGTCAACACCAATAATAAAGTCCTCGTAACTTTTTTCTTTTTCATACGGCCAATAACCACATTCCTCAATTGGCCCTGGCATAAGAATTTTTTTACCCATTAAGACACTATACACATATGTTGGAAAATTCATATCACCGCCCCATAATCCATAAAACAGACCATTATCTTTAGATTCGATATTAAACTCTTCTAGCCCAAAATCAGATATTTCCCCATCAAACTTAGTTCTAATATCAAAAAAAAGTAGAATTGCCATCTGTTTTGCTGCTGAATAATTACGTAAAAACTTCATTTTAATTTGAATCGTTGTATCATCAATATATTTAACCGCTTCTTCACTTTCCCCATTTTCATACATAGCCCAATATGATTTACTATTTTTGTTATATCGAAGATTATTTAATAAGATAAACTCCTGTGATAACTCAATATAATCTTCCTCAACACCATAAAAATCACGATAATATAAAATAGATTCAAAACCATCTTTTAGCAAATTCGCTTTATACTCATATGCGTATCCATTTCCTTCAAATCCGGGATTTCCTTGCTCGTTAGCAGAAATATCCCACCCAACATTATTATACACATCATCTATATGATTTAGCGAAACTAATCCACACCAAAATCCTGCATCTGAATCATTCATATCTTTGTGACCGGATACCTGTATCCACTGTTCTTTTCCTAAATTTCTCTTTATATATTCCACATTTTTGGTCTGCAAAATTATTTCTTTTACTCCATCCATCAAAATAACTCCTAACATAATTTGATTTTTAGATAGTATAAACAACGTTGTAAGACGTTAATAACCAAACCCATTATTTAGATCTTTCTATGTTCTCTATATCTACCATCGCTCTTCTATATTCTTATTTAGATTGATTTTATTGCTTCATTGATCCCTTGTAAAAAAGCTATAACTGCTGCTCCAACCATCGGTATTCCGTATGGGCTTAATAAGAATCCTACTATCAATGCTTCTATGCCTATTGAAAAATCCTTTTGAAACAATGATACAACCCCAACAACGACACACATAAGCATTAACAAATACAGTATTGTTGTTCCTATGGCAAGTAAAAATGTCAGAAATGCTGTGAGGATACTTAACACCAAGCTAATTGGAAACAAGATTATTTTTATTATCCATCTCATAAATACCCTCCATTTCTACTAAATCATTTTAAAATGCCTTAACGCATCCATGATAGCTTCCTCTTTTTCAGGTGTGCATTGTGGAATAACCTGTTTCTCTTTTTTTGATTTATTATAATGCTCCCTCAGTACAATTCCACATTTCTTTTTAATCTGTGCAATATAAGTGTCGATACATTAAAATCATACTTCTCGAGCACATAATTCTGAATTTGTTCATAAGTAGCTTTACTTTCAGCACTTGTCAAGTCCATATCATCCATAGGAAGTTCTACACTGATATGATTCTTTGAGTCCAGTTTGGAAAGCAACACGATTGTCTCCACATGGCTTGAGAGGATAGAATGAATGTCATTTGAGTGTGTCCGTTCTCGGGAACATATCCACTGCGTTTTTGGGGCTATCGGTAGACGGGAACATATCAATACACCTCATGGATTATTATTTTAGAATGGATTTTAAGTAATCTAATAAATCTGATTTAGTTAGAGGCTCTGCATGACTTAAAATACAATACTTACAGTCGAAACTTTCTATCAAATTTGTTAATGACATTAATTTTTCTTTATCCATATACCCATCATTGTAGAAATCCTCGCTTGTTGAATCTCCCAAGAACAATATTTTTTCCTCAGGAATATAGATAAGCACCGTATCTTCCGAATGGGGTGAAACCGTATGAAAAATCATTGCGGTTATTCCACCGAGATTAAGGGTAAGCTCTTTTTCAAATTGGATATCCGATAGAACGGCAATAATTCTTTTATTATCTACATATTCTCTAGCTAGGCACTCATCATCATTTATCAAAAATTTTATATATGCACTGTCAGATAGTTTGGCTCTTTCCTATTTCAAAAACTCGTTGGTTTTATGGTGTGCAATGGACAATCCGTGAATTTTATGCATTCCAAAGGTATGGTCCCAGTGCCAATGAGTGATGACAGTAAAATCTGGCTTCTTTAGGTCCTCGATTTCTAGGGATTTATAAAATTCATCAACATGGTCTGCTGAATTTCCTGCATCAATGGCAAGTGCAATTTTATCTCCATTTAAGTATGCCAACATAGGCCTATCAGTTTCTGGTTGATGTGGATAATAAAAGACCCTGCTAGTTATCTTTTTCAGTTCCATTTGCCATCCCACCTTTCTGGTAATAAATCTTTCAGCAACACTTCTTCCATTTCAGGTAATACAATTTGGGTCTCTATATTTTGATTATCTATCTGTGCAATAAACTCTCTGCACCTTCCACATGGTGGAAGTATACTCCCATCTTCAAATACAGCGATAATCCTTTTGATTGCAGTTTCATTGTTCTTTACCATTTCAGCAATAGCTGACTGTTCAGCGCATAAGCCAATAGAACAGGGCAAGTCAATGCATATTCCTGTAAAGATGTTACCGCTATTTGTCTCCAACGCGCACGCAACATGCCCTGAAGTTCCAAAGTTCCGTAACTTTTTATGATTAATTATACTGAAAGCAATTTGATATAATTCTTGTTTATTCATTTTCTTCTCCAATATTATTTAGCTTAATAATACGTTATTCTTTTTTCAAAACACTAAGTTATTCAGTTCACCATCAAGAACTTTTATAGTTTCATTTCTTTCCTTATCCTCTTGATTGTCATATAAAAGTTGTTCAATAAACTCCCATATATCTTCTAGTTTACGTCTAATATGATAGAATAACAAAGCATCCGTATTGATTAAAAAATCTTTGTGTAATTTCAGGTATATGTTCATAAATACATCATAATATGGCTTATCAACAAAAAACATGAGATCAGCTTTTACTGGAGCCAATTTCAAGCCTTCCCAGTCAATTAGAACTAACTGCTCATCCCGTTGCATCAAGTTCCAATTATGAATATCTGTATGGCATAGGGCCATTTTAGGATTACTTCGTCTTAGAATCTCCGACAGTCCTTCAACTCTGTCAATAGATTGTTCAAGGGGTTTTATGTGTGCCCCAAGCAAGCATTTTAAGTCCATGGGAAGACTGGCGCATTCTTTACGCAATACTTGTTTTAGCTGTTTCAGAAATGGCAAGCTAAAATCTTCCCTAATTAGTTGCACATATACCTACTATATCAATAAATTTTGAGTTATCATTGACTATATTAGTTGCTATTATCAGAATAGTCGTCGATAACTATATTTTCGTGCAAATATGCAAATAAGTAAAATGATAATTATGTTATATCATAATAATTGAAAATAATAGAATGCATTTTTCAATGTAATCAAAACTACCAGCTTAGCTGGTAGTTTGCACAGCGCCTATAAGGCGCGAATACCGGCACGCCCCTATTGGGGCTGTCGAGTATTCCTTCACATGCACCACTTTCCCAACTACTGCTTAAGCAGTTTTTTTATTTGTTTTTATTTGACTTCCTCTCCCGTAAACGGGTCATAGTATTCCTTTATACTTATTTGGTCTGTGTAATAGTCTTCTTTTAATTGATTTTGTATATATTCTTTTATTTTCTTTTCATTTCTTCCCACTGTATCTACATAATATCCTCTACACCAAAAGTGTCTGTTTCCATATTTATATTTTAAGTTGGCGTGTCTATCAAATATTATTAATGAACTTTTTCCTTTTAAATATCCCATTATTTGTGATATTGAGTATTTCGGTGGAATTTATACCAACATATGAACATGATCTGGACATAGTTCTGCTTCTATTATTGTTATTCCTTTTCTTGAACATAATTCTCGAAGTATACTTCCTATATCTTTTCTTAATTGTCTATATATTACTTGTCTTCTATATTTTGGTGCGAAAACTATATGATATTTGCATCTCCAGCTTGTATGCGATAAAGTATTTTTATCCATGATTACCTCCTTGTTTAATTGTGCATGTGACTATCACAATTATACTTTAAGGAGGTTTTCTTGGTGCTTGAAGCTAAAGCTAAATCCCTCCACCTGCATAGCAGGTGGTTTTTTGTTTCGCTCTCTTTCGTTCGCTCAACTCACTTAAGTGGACAATAAGATTAAGCGTTCTCTTAAAGTTAGAGAACGCTTAATTATTTTTAATTTATTGAAATAATTTGTAACTATTGAAAACAGACAAAAATTGTTCATTGGATAATTTATCAAGATCAGTAACATTCGCATGCTTCAGCACCTGTCTTAATTGATTTTTAGTAAAAGGAACATGATATTCCCTGTTTACCCATTTATAAACGAAAAATCTATACTTTTTGTAGTCCTTCTTTAAAATAAATGGTTTATGCCTTTCAAGTACAATCAATACAGAATCTACATTAGGCTTAGGGTGAAAATATGCTCGTGGCACTTTTTTAAGAATTTTTATATCCATTTCCACCATTAACAGCAAACCTAAAGCTCGTTGGGTATTTTGCAACCTTTTAGCAAATCCCCTCTCTACAATAAGGTAGCTATATTTCGCTTGACTATCAAAAGCAATCTTTTTTACAATATCAGTACTAATATTGTAGGGAATATTACCAAATATTTTATAGTCTGTATTTTTAGGAAAGCTAAACTTCAAAATATCCTCATGAATAACTTTTATATTCTGAAAAGGTTCAACTGCTTTTTTCGTGGCATGACATAAACCTTCATCAATCTCTATAGCATTCACCCGTTGACTCATTTCCACAAGTTCCTTGGTAAAATGTCCTTTTCCTGACCCAATTTCTATTATTTTATCTTGTTTATTGATATTCGTATATTTTAATATTTCCTTTACATGCTTTTTAGATGTAATGAAATTTTGCGTATTTTTCGGGTTTTTCTGTTTCATTATAACCTTCTCCTTGCCGTTTATAATGAACTAATCTTAAGAGCTCATTATAACCAATTATTTTTGGTTTGGTTGATAATGAAATCTCTCATTAACAAATATAGAAAACATACCCATACCTTTACCTCCTTTAATTTTTTTCATTATAAATGAGATAAAGTAATATCTACTACTGCAATACATGTACACATATTTAACTCCTCCTTATGCAACTGATTATATCACTTTTAATTTCTCTATTCAATAAAGTTCTGTGCTAATCTACCTCACCCTATGGATTTTTAATCCCGAAACATCAAATGTCATCTGTCAAATGCCCTATTTAAAAGGGTCAAAAAACGGTATTTTTTAGCCTGTTTTTGACCCAATTTTCGTACTCAAACCACTACATGTTGTGGTTGACTCCTATTATTCCTTGTCCAAACCACAATACGTCATCAGAATTGCTGCTTCAACGTGGCTTGATCGGTCAGTATGGATAAAATTGTAATTTTTTCAAAAGCCTTGTATGTGGGAACATATCTATGATATAAATTCCTTCTCTCATTACATAATATACTATTAATAAGCAAAGAAAAATAGCCCTATATCACCTTTACTTTATAATGGAAAATCTGCCCTTATCTACAAGTCGATTATCTTAAAAAATCTTCTAATAACAACTTCAGTTTTTTCAATATATTATTCTTACGCCATTGTATAGCTTGATAACTCACTTTCTTTATTCTTGTAATACTCGAAAGAATTTCATCCTGAAAGTACAAACGCTCAATGATGCCCCTTTCTTCTGCATTGAGTCTTGAAATTGTATTTCTGACTGCTTCAATCATCATCTGTGTTTCAACAATCTTTTCTACATCAACACTTTCATCAACAATATTATCTACAAAATGTCCGTCATGATCCAATGATGAAAAAAGAGCAAGTGATTTTTTCTTTCCACCTGCTCCAAATACTTTTCGTGTTCTCTTTCTCGCCAGTAGACTTTATAAATATCTTCACTGACTTTGACCTTTTGTCCGTTGATATAAAGGTAATATTTTTTTGGCATATATGCTTCCTCCATTTCTTTTTGTCTGCGTTTTAAAACAAAAAAAGGAGGACTCCTGCACCTTGGCATAAGAAGTCCTCTAAAACGAAAGAAACTTGTTCTTCCTTTAATTATATTTAATTGTTTAGACGAGCATATGGAAAGACAAACAGCTATAAAGCTTATAGGAAAAAGGACTATTTTTATTGTGGTTTATTCTTTCAAATAAATATATAGACTTTTCCATTTCTATCCCTCCATTTTATAGCTAACTATTTTCCATAAATTAAGTCCTTCTAATGTTTCAAATTCTAAACACCTAATAAGAAATTTTACGCTTGAACTTTTTCTTTCCCCATTTTATTCAGTTCCCCAATCATCATGAAAACGCCAACAACAATCATAATGAAATCAACAAGTGGCTGTGTAAACCAAACAGCTTTTACTCCAAATATCATTGGCAATAAAATCATGGCAGGAACAAACAAAAACAGTTGTCTAAGCATTACGATTATCCCAGCTTTCTTTCCGTTTCCGATTGATTGGAAGAAAGTAACAGTCATAACCATTACTCCATACAAAATAAATACGGAATAGAACAATCTAAAGTTTCCAACACCCTGTGCAATGATGTTTGCTTCTACACCGAATAAAGATAGTATTTGACTTGAAAGCAATAAAGACGGAATCCAAAAGATTGCTGCAAGAACTAAACCGCCAATAGAAAAGACCTTCATAGCCTGTCTTACTCTGTCATACTGCTTTGCTCCAAAGTTTGTTCCAACAACAGGTTGTAAGCCTTGACTCATTCCCCAAAGAGGAATAAATGAAAAGGCATATACACGAAGTGATGCCGCCATCAAAATTCCATTGGTATCTCCGCCATACTTAAATGCCATTTTATAGAGCATAGTCTGTTGAATCATAAACAAAAGCTGCATCATCATAGCGGATGAACCGACAGAAAACATTTCTTTTTTAATTTCCGCATCAGACTTTATCTTATGGATTTTAACAACTTTACTCTTTTTCAAGAAATAATGTAGTGTTGCCACTGCCTGAACAAATTGTGCTGTGATGGTTGCAAGGGCAGCACCTTCAATCGCATATTCACCCATAACTGTCATTAAAATCGGATCGAGAATGATATTCAGTAATGCTCCAAGTCCCATAATCGTCATAGCTTTTTTCATCAGTCCTTCGCCACGCATAACCATGTTTGCGGACTGTGTGAAGTTTACAAATAGAGAACCTATAAAAATTACTCTAAGGTATCTAATACCATAGGCTTTGATTTCACCCGTTGCACCGACCATATCTAAAAAATGCGGAGCAAGAAGTATTCCTCCAACTGTAATAATTACAGAGAAGAAAATCACCCAATAGATTAGGTTACCCATAATTTTATCTACAGTTTTTTGATCCCCTTTACCGATTGCTCTTGAAAGTACAGATGCAGAACCTACACCAAGTAAAGTTGAAACACCGCTGTTGAAAAAGGTAAGTGGCATTGCGACACCACAGGCAGTCATTGCTGTCTGTCCTATAATTTTCCCTGCAAATATTCCGTCCATTAACGGATACAGACCGATAACAATCATTCCGATAACTGCCGGAATAGATAACTGAAAGAGTAAATCTATCGGTCTTTTTGTTAATAATTGTTCTTTCATATCTTGTTTCATTGCCTTCTCCTCTCTTAGACCAATTTTTATATAATTTTTAGTCCTTTATTTTTTTCTTGGAGCTCTACCATATTTTTATAAATCCCATTTAAAGCAATTAGCTCATTATGGGTTCCTTGTTCTGCAATATTCCCTTCCTTGATTACAATAATACTATCGGCATCTCTAATAGTATTTAATCTATGGGCGATAACTAATAATGTTTTATTCTTTACCAATTCACTGATTGCTTCCTGTATATAGCTTTCATTGTCCACATCAACACTTGCTGTTGCCTCGTCAAGAATTACAATAGGAGCATCTTTTAATATGCAGCGAGCAATAGAAATTCTTTGTTTTTCACCACCGGATAGAGTTGCTCCGCCTTCTCCAATCATTGTGTCAAATCCATCAGGAAGTGCCATAATAAAATCATAGCATCTTGCTTTTTTTGCAGCTTCTATAACTTCTTCTTTCGTCGCATTTTCTTTCCCCATGGCAATATTGTTAAAAATCGTATCTTGAAACAAATACACTCTCTGGAAAACCATACTAATTTCCGACATCAATTCAGATAGCGAAACATCCTTTATATTCACCCCTCTAATCAAAATTTCACCGGAGTCTACATCCCAAAATCTTGCCAAAAGATTTGCTACTGTAGATTTTCCTCCTCCGGACTGTCCAACTAAAGCTGTCATTGTATTCTTTTTCATTTCAAAATTCATATCATGCAAAACCTCTTTTTCTCCATAAGAAAATTTCACATGATTAAAACTAATTTCCGGCTCACCAAACTTAGCCTTTAAGAGATGTTTTTTACCTGTATCCTGTAGTTCTGTTTCATTTAATACTTCTTCAATACGATCTAAAGCAGCATTCATAACTGTTAGCCTGCTTGCTTCTCCATAAAGAGTTTTTAATGGACTGAATAAGTCAAATACAAATAGTATCAGTCCTAACACATAAGGAAGTTTCAACATTCCTTGTAAATGAAGATACAAAGCAAGTGCCAAAATAAAAGTAATTCCGATACCATAAATAATGTTCAATCCGCTTGTCCAAGGTGTCATCTTCTTTTCAAACTTTATAGAAGTGTCTCTTGATGAAGCAAAGCTATCTGTAAGAGCCTTTGAATTGTCTCCTAAAAGGTTATAGCTTTTGATTACACTAATTCCTTCTGCAAATGACAAAACTGCATCTGTTAGCTTCTCTCCTTGCTCTTGCCTGATAACAGCTTCAGATAAAGACATTTTATTCATTCTGCTTGCAAGTAATGTTGCTATTAGAGTTACACACACAGACACAAGACCTATTCTATAATCTAAAACAAACATGAATATAGTAAGCACAACGGTTGAAAGCACATAACTCATCATATTAGCTATGGTACTCATGGATACTTCCTCAATGAATGACATATCTGAACTTAAAACAGAATTGATTTTTCCTAAATTTCCTGATGTGAAATATCCCATAGGAAGTTTTCTAAGGTGATTTCCAAGCTCCATCCTTTTATCTGCAAAAATCAGAAAGCCAGCAGCACTTTGCAATTTATCGCTTAAAAAATGAACCAATGCCTGTACCAACACTACCAAACCAAGTCCTATTCCTACATACAAGAATGTTTTCGGTGATATTGTCTTTTCATAAAATCCTATCAATACAGTAAATGCAATAAAAATAGGCATTTTACTTAAAACAGATTCAATAAAGGCAAAAACAAATGCCCCTTTAATTCTATTTTTATACTTTCCTGACAAGTTTAAAATTCTTGATATTAGTTTAAACATTCATTTCACCTTCCTTTCTGCTGATTTTCCAATCTTTACTAAATAGTGTCGCATCCCATAATTTACGGTAGTCTGCTGATGATTCTAACAAGTCATTATGTTTTCCATTTGCAACTAAACGACCATGATTCATTACCAATATTTGGTCTGCATCTACAATTGCCGGAAGTTTATGAGCAATTACAATCAATGTTTTTCCTTTTACAAGTTCACGAATAGCTGCTTCCATTTTTTCTTCATTTTCCGGATCTGCGTAGGCTGTTGCCTCATCAAGTACAACAATCGGAGCATTTTTCAAAATAGCTCTCGCTAATGATATTCTTTGCCTTTCTCCACCTGATAACATCTTTCCTGCCTCGCCAGCCAAAGAGTAAATACCATTTGGGAGCTTATCTAAAAATTCCATACACTGAGCTTTCTTTGCAGCTTCTATCACTTCTTCATCGGTAGCTGACAAATTTCCGATACGAATATTTTCTAAGAGTGAAGTATTAAATAAATATTGGTCTTGAGACACATAAGAAATCTCTTTATTCAGTGCCTTAAGACTCATATCCTGTAAATTTTGTCCTCCAATGCTAATACTTCCCTCTAAAACATCATAGTAATGAATTAAGAGTTTCGCTAAGGTGCTTTTACCTGAGCCTGATTCTCCAACAATGGCTGTCTTTTCTCCAACTTTTGCTGTAAAGCTCACATTATGAATCACATTTTTAATGTATGTTTCAGGTTGTCCATTCTCTCCCATCTTGCTTAGTTGATAACCAAATGTAACATTGTCATAGGAAATAGTATGATCTATACCTTTAAACTTGTTTTCACCTTGTTTTAATGGTTCTATATTTAAAGCATCTTCCAATGCAGATATTTTATAATTAAGCTGTGGCATCGTTGGTAAAAATCCCAAAGCCTTTAAGAGTGGTAAGCCAATACTCAAAGATAGGCATAATACCAATATCAAATCAGAAAGACTAACATAGCCCATGTAAGCAAAGTAACCTCCAAGCGGCAATGTTAATATAATCGTGCATGGAAGTAAGGCACTGTATAATGCCATCCATGGCCATGCAGTCTTATACCAAGCGAGTGCATAATCTCTATAATCTCCAACATCTTTAGAAAATCTTTTATATGATTCCGTTTGCTTGTTAAACACTTTTACTACTTCCATACCATTCACATATTCAATAATGGTATTATTCATTTTTCCACTCGCCATATAATATGGTCCCATTTTTTTCATTCCTGCGGAATACATAATCATCATAGCGACAATGCTTAGTGGAATGGATGCCAAAGACATAAGTGCCAGTCTCCAATCAACGAAAAACATTGCAATATATACCATTACAGGCACAATTAAATTGGCAATTCCTTCAGGCAATGAGTGTGCCAAAAGAACTTCCAAACTACCAATATCATCTACAAACATCTTTTTAATAGCACCTGTTCCCTTTTCTTCAATAGCTCCTAAGGGAAGATTCTCCATCTTTTTTTGTAGAGATGTTCTAAGTCCAAATAATGTGTTATATGCTGCCTTATGGGACATATTAAGACCCAAACCACCTAATAATGCTTGCAAAACCAAACATATCAAAATACCGGCAAGCAAAATAACTAACCTTGTGAATTCCAAATTTTGTCCTAAAATCAAGGGATTTATAATCTGATAAGCAAATAGAAATGGCACAACTCCCATAATGACACTTAATAGCATAATAAAACTCGCTAAATGTATTGTTTTCTTATGCGAACCAGCATACTCAAAAACCTTATTTAACATCATTCTCCTCCTTCAATAAATTTCCTTTTTTATCCATAAAATCCATGATTAACGCTTCATTTCCCTTTACAGATATTTTTTTATAACCATTATCACCGAGCATTAAGACGGAATGACAGGTTTTAAATAACAGTTCTAAATCATGAGTAATTATTATAATTGGAATCTCCTTTGCTTTTTCTGTAATTAAATCGGACATAATTTTCATACTTTTATAATCAAGTCCCGATGTTGGTTCATCCAAAATTATCAGCTTACGACCGGATAAAAATGAAGTAATAATTGCCAGTCGTTGTTTTTGTCCACCGGATAGTTTCTGCGGATGATTGGTTTTTTTATGCCACAGGTTTGTATCTTTCAGATATTCTCGTATCTTTTCTAAATCATTTTCCGAGTTTTTATCTTTACAAAATATCAACTCATTTTCTACTGTGTCTAAAAAAATCTGAGCATCTACATCTTGTAACACGCAATATGAATTTCTAAGTCTTTCTCTTTGTTTCTGTCCATAGCTGACATCCAAATATTTTTCAGATAAACCACATAATGCTTTTGCCAAAGTACTTTTCCCAATACCATTAGAACCAATCACTCCCATTATTTCGCTTTCTCCAAGCTCAAAAGTTAATTCTTCTATCAAAGTTCTTTTGCCTTGATGAATGCAGGCTTTATTTACTTTGATACAGCTTTTAGCCACAATAGGTTCTTTTTCTGATATCAATTCTCTTTCATTAAGTGTCCTTAACTCAAGTTCCTTACATTTATCATTACTAAGACTACCATTCGGAAAAACATCACATATTGTACCGTCTTTTATATAAATCAATCTGCTAAAAATCTCTTTTAAATAATAGAGCCTATGTTCCGCTATAATTATTGTCTTTCCCATCGTCTTCAATCTGATAAGTATTTCACTGAAATGTTTTATACTATCGTAATCAAGGCTACTTGAAGGTTCATCGAAAAAGATAATGTCTGTATCATAAATAAGTGTTCCTGCTATCGCCACCTTTTGCCTTTCTCCCCCTGATAATTCAAAAATGGATTTTTTGCTAATATGATTTATTCCTAACAAGTCCATTGCTTTTTCAACTTTTTCTTTTAGGGTGTCCCTGTCTAATCCCAAATTTTCACCTACTAAAGCAATTTCATCTTCAACTACATCACAAAAAAATTGATCCTTAGGATTTTGAAATACATTGCCAATATATTTAGCTAACTCTCCCTTTTTATAAGTAGTTATATCCTTCCCTAAAATCTTAATTTCGCCGTCCAAATCACCGTCATAAAATGACGGAATAAGCCCGTTTAGTAGTCTTAAAAGTGTCGTTTTTCCGCATCCTGAAAGACCTGTTAAGACTATAATTTCGCCTTTCTTTACAGACATTTTTAAATCTTTCAAAATCAAATCTTCTCCATAATGAAAGGATTTGATTTCTGCCTCTAAAATATTTTCCATAAACTCGCCCCCAACAAAATCATTCCTCCGATCATCATTGCTATATCAATAAATGTAAATCTCACCTCATGAAAACTTGTTTTTTGTCCATCATATTCAATACCTTTTGATATGATTGAACAAGTTAAGGTATCGCTTATATCTATGCACTTATACATAAGAGGAACAAAATATAATTCAAATGTTTTAATTGGTTTGAAAATACTTGCTTTAAATCCTCTAATTTTCATGCCATTGTTTATTTCCTTCATCCTAATAGAGATTTCCGGAATAAAACGAAAGAATACTGTAATTCCTATCCCTATTCCACCATCAATTCCAATTTTTCTAAATGCAGCCATTAGATGCGAAGAACTATATGAGGACAGAACTTTTCCCAAAATGAAAAGTGGAGCAAATTTCAACACTATAAGTAGCATTGTATATATAGAACCAACCAAAACATTTCCTAAGTGTGGTTTCAGCAAATAAATAAGCCCCCATACTATAAGCAATGAACATATCGTTCTAAATGCCTTTCTTATAGAAAATAAGAATAATAGTCCTAAGACAAAAATAAGGGAAAATAAATATTGTGATTGCTCTCCAACAGTTAGAATAACTGAAAATAGTAAAATCAACCCAACTATAGTAAGCGGGTTGATTTTATCTGATAGTTGGTATTCGTTTATATTATTTTTTTCACCTTTACAAAACACTTTTTTTCTTCCTGTTGCTAAAGAATTTGTTGTAAATATATGTTCCAAAATTAGCACCAATAATTGATGCAACGATTGCGATCACTACGCAAATTGCAATGTTTTTAGGGGTGTAAAAATTATAAAGAAATGTTGCATAGTCTGTTGTAAACATCTTAGGGAATTGTTTTGTAAGACCTTCTACACCAAATACGAATGTGAAATACATCGCATGAAGCGAATATATAAACATACCAGCACCAAAACCAAGACCTACTTTCATAGTTTTGTCTGAGTAATTTTCCTTTTTACCAATCACAAGCTCTGCTAATATTCCTGCAATTGCACAAACTACTATTACAGGCCACATTCCCATAAGAGCATAGAACACGCCGAGTAATAAGAAATATAAGAATGCTGTTCCTCTTTGTGCGACTTGTTTACACATTATTACAAAAACTGGCGCGGCAATTATTGTTGGAAGTGCCGATGATAAATACAAACTCGGAATCATTCCAAACGATCCTGTCAAAAGTCCCAATCCCATTGTTAATACAAAACCAATAACAGAAAATACTGCTATTTTTACAATACTTTTTAAATTCATTTTTCTCCTCCTTGAATACATATAATATTTTTTATCTGCTTATAAAACAGCATGTTGCCAATTTATATAAAATTAAATCTTTAATATAACTAAGTTATATTTGATGCAAAAATTTTTCCATTTTACAAACCTCGTATTTTGCCCCATCCTTCATTAAAGAATTTTGAAATTAGTTTGGCATTTAATTCTACTTCTTCTCTGCTTTTAGAATGAACAGCAACTTCAGATAAAGCATAATAATATGCATGGTTAATTAAGTGAATTCCCATATCGGTTATTACACTACCGACACCATCTTCACCATAAATCATGCTTAATATTTTGATGTGATTTTTATCTTCTATTTCCACGAGTTCATCTAAAAAATTACTGTATTTTGTTCCATAAGAACCAAACACTAATAACTCAAATGCATCTTTATTTTCAAAAAAATACAAGACCATCTTAACAGCACCATGTGCTTTAGAGTCTAAAATTTTATAAATGGTTTCTTTCCCAAGTGGAACTTCCTTTTTATATGTCTCAAAACTCTCATCCTCATACATAGCATAGTATTTTCGTATTTGGCTTACAATCGGCTCAACTAACTCAGAAAAAAGTGCTTCCTTATCCTCAAAATGACCATAAAACGCCCCAGTAGTAACACCTGCTTCTTTGCAAATAGCTCTTAAATTTGCCTTTTCAAATCCTTGTTCTTTGAAAATTTTCTTACCGCTATTAAGAATCCTATTATGAGTTACTTCATAATCTCCGTTTGCCACGATTTGCCCTCCTTTCTTCAAATATAACTTAGTTATATTGTAGCACATGTTATATTTGAAAGTCAAGATATTTATACACATACATTGACTTCAACTCCTGACTTGAGCACTATCTTTAGTTCCTCATCATATACAACTGCCTTATCTACAAGTTTCCTTACCAAGTCTTCATCGTAGCTTTCTATTTCCAATTCCTGATTATCTAAAAACTCTTCTAATTCCTTTAGTCTGTTTTGTTCATTCTTCTCTTCCGCTATATTTAGAAGTATCTTTTCTTTTTCATTTCTTAACTCTTCCACTCTATCTGCAAGGTCTGTGTAGTCTTTTTTTGCATTAGCTACTTTTAAAAGTTCTTCTTGTACCTCAAGCATTTCTTTGTCTATTTCTTCTATTCCACTACTTCCATCACCTGTGATGGCTTTTTCTATATTCTCTTTTATTATTTCTTTTAATTCATTGCTTTCAGATATAAGTTTATTGATGGCTTCTACGACTGCTTCTTGTAGGTCTTCTTCCTTAATAGTTCTAGCATGGCAGGCATCTGGTCCATGGGTTACTCTTGTGCAACACCTCCAAACAGTATATTTCTTTCCTCTATTATTCCATGCTATTCTCCTGTAAATATCCCCGCATTTTGAGCAGTAGACAATACTTGAAAGGGCATATTTACTCGAATAAATTCTTCTTTTTCCTTTGCCACTCACCATATTAGCTCGTCTGTACATTTCTTCTCCAACTCGCATGAAGATTTCTTTTGGAATGATGGCTTCGTGGCTATTTTCTACATAATATTGAGGCGCAATGCCATCATTTTTTACTCTTTTCTTATTTAGAAAATCTACCGTATAGGTTTTCTGCAGGAGAGCATCTCCCATATATTTCTCATTGGTTAAAATTTGATTGAGGTTTGATACATGCCACTTCTTATTTCCTGCTCCATTTACTATCTTATCTTTTTCAAGTCCTTCCTTTATATCTCTTAGGCTTGCTCCTTCCAAGTATTCTCTGTAGATCCTTTTTATAATTTTTGCTTCTTCAGGAACTATGACAAGTTTTCCGTCTTCGTCTTTTGTGTAGCCTAAAAACCTATTATGGTTTACCTGGACTTGGCCTTGTTGAAATCTATATTGAAAGCCTAGCTTCACATTTTGTGACAAGGACTGACTTTCCTGTTGAGCAAGAGATGCCATAATGGTAAGGAGGACTTCTCCCTTGGCATCCATAGTGTTGATGTTTTCTTTTTCAAAATAGACTGGGATGTTGTTTTCTTTAAGTTTTCGAATGTACTTTAAGCAGTCTAGTGTGTTTCTGGCAAACCTCGATATGGACTTTGTGATGATGTAGTCTATGTTTCCTTCCATGGCTTCTTCAATCATTTTATTAAAGCCAGCTCTTTTCTTGGTGTAAGTTCCACTGATTCCTTCATCAGAAAAAACTCCTGCAAATTCCCATTCTGGATTTTTCTTAATATAATTTGTGTAATGGTCTACTTGAGTGTCATAAGAAGTTGCCTGTTCATCGCTATCTGTTGATACCCTCGCATAAGCTGCCACTCTCAGTTTCTTCTTTTCTGATTCCTTGATGGAATTTCCTTTTTTCTTCTTCGCTGGTATTACTATAACCTTACTATTCATCATCTATCACCTCGATTAACCTATACTTATAACTTGCTCTCTCAAAAGGATCTAGAGGCAAACTCTCTACCTCCTTATATCTAAACTTACAAGGAACCTTAATTATCTCTTCTTCCTTTTCCCAAACTCGTCCCATGGCCACTGCCCTTTCCTTTAACATTTGACCTGCCTTTTCAAAGCTTTCTTCATCTATTATCTTGGGATAGATGTCATTGCCTAAATATTTTTTGTTGGTTAATAATCTTTTTACACTGGAACTGTTTTTCTTTAATCCTGCAAGGTCTGCCGACTTTATTAGTGCATTGCCAGCAAGATAGTTTTTAAAGATTTTTCTTATATTCTCAGCTTCTTTTTCTTCAACTTCTAATCTTCCGTCTCTTATGGTATAGCCATAACATAGTCTAGACATTTTCTTTCACTTCCTCTCTAAGTACAAGTCCACACCTTAAATGAAAATCAAGGGTTTCTCTATTAATTACCTGTATGTGGTCAATGATTTCTACAAACAAGTCATCTTCAAAATGATCAAATATTTTACTTTTATCTAAGATTCCTATTAGTTTTTCAAGTTCTCTTATTTCTTCATCATTTCCAAGGATGGCTTTTTTACATCTTTCCTTTTCTTTGAGTAGATAACTTTCTTCACTTGAAATTTCACTGCTTTCTTTTGCGTAAACACTTGCATCTAAAACTCCTGAAGTTATTAGTTTGTTTAAAACTTCTTTTCTTTCCTTTAGTTTTTCTAGGTTTTCTTCTATTTTTTCTATCTTCGCAACTTCTTCCTTGCTGTCCACTCTCTTTAATGACTCTAAGAGTGGCATTAGGATATTATCTTTTCCAAAGATTAGCTTGTTTACTAAAGTCACAAAAGCTAGTTTTATGTTCTTGTCTTTAATAAACTTCATGGAACATTTATTGCTATCTCTTAAGTGTTCACTACAAGTCCAGGCTATATATTTATCTTTACCATTATAGTGATGTCTTCTTTTAAAGGTTGATCCACACTCGTCACACTTTATTTTTCCCGATAGACTATATCTATTTTGATATTTTTTAGTGTTTTTTCCATTTCCTTTTGCTATAGCCCTTATCTTTATTAGGTCTTGTACTTTTTCAAAATCCTCTCTACTTACTATGGCTTTATGGTTATCTATAATCTTATACTGGTCTTCTTCCCCATTATTTTTATGTCTATTATAATTTTCATCTGTATAAGTTTTTTGGTAGATGACATCGCCTATATATTTTTCATTTTTTAAGATTCCATTTATAGTCGACCCATGCCAGCTTGCACCTTTTTGTCCTTTAATCTTTCTCTTATTTAAATCTTCTGCAATTTTATGCGTTCCCTTACCTGAAAGATACTGTTTAAATATTTCTTTTATAATCTTGCCTTCTTCTTCATTCACTACCATCTTTCCGTCTATATTCTCATAGCCATAGGGTGGGCTTGATATAATGAACGTTCCATTTTGAAATCTTTTCTTTATGGACCACTTGTTATTTTCTGATATAGACCTGGATTCACTTTCTGCCAGGGATGAAAGTATGGATAGCATCAACTCACTTTCCATGGTTCTGGTATCAATATTTTCTTTTTCAAAATAGATACCAATGTTTAAATCAAGAAGTCTTCTTACAATTTCCAAACAGTCTGTTGTGTTTCTTGCAAGTCTTGAGATTGATTTAGTTAGGATGAAGTCTATTTTTCCATCTTCACAATCTTTTAGCATTTTTAGAAGACCGTCTCTACATTCTTTCTTGGTTCCAGTAATGCCTTCGTCATAGTATAAACCTGTAAATGTATATGACTTGTTCTCAGATATCATCTTTTCGTAGTGTGATTTTTGCGTTTTAAGACTTACTAGCTGAGCATCCTCATCTGTCGATACTCTTGCATAGGCAGCGACTCTTAATATCGATTCCTCTTTTTGATTTGCTTCTATTTTGGTTATCTTTTTCATCGTCTCACCTCTCTTTCTCTTAGTGCTATATTCCCGTACAAGTGAGTATTTATCAAGTCTTATAGCAATAATTCTGAAAGAATAGGTTTGAATTTTTTAATGTTTTCTCTCCTGATTTTTCTATATTCTTCAAGGCTAATTTCATCTAACAAAAATAGGTCTTGGATGAATTTATCCGATAGATAAAAGTTAAGCTCTGCCTTTAAATCCCTTTCTGTATATTCAGTTTTTAAAATTTCTTTTCTGCCTTCAAACTTTTCTACTCTCATACTCCACCCCCTATATCACAGGCAAAGAAATTAAGGCTATTTTTAACCCTAATTTTCTTTCCTCTATATTCCTTAGGACACAGGGAGTGGTTTTGAGTAAAAATTAAATAATTAAAAAATTTAGATTAAAAAAGACCCATCAGTATTCCTGTACGAATACCAATAGGTCAAATATAATATTTGATTTTTATGTAATGATTCTGTTCTTTAAGGAGGGTCTCAAACTTTCTCTATTTGGATACAATTTAATGCTTTATTTTTAGAATGAATTTTTGTGATTTTGCACATCCCTTTTTAAAAGTGTTAAAAGGTATGTAAAATATTGATTTTTATCTACCAATATCAGATGAGTATTCTTTTACTATAAGGTTTTCTGTTTTTCAGTCTTCATGTATGCTTGTAAGTTCAAGGAACAAAAAAAGAGGACTCCTGCTCTTGGGCATGGCTAGTCCTCTAAAATGAAAGAAACTCTTTCTGATAAGAATTATATTTAATTTTTTAACTGAGTTATATAGCTTATAAACAGAATAAACCAAAGAAAAAAGGTAAATTTACTTTAATTATCTTTATTTGCATATTTTCCTCCATTCTTTTAAATCAATCCACTAATTATTCATTACTTGAAACTTTTAAACCAATTTTATCCATCCTATTTAGTTCACCAAACATCATTGCTACACCAACTATTATCATAATTAAATCTACAAGGGGTTCAGCAAACCATACTGCTTTAACGCCAAATATCATTGGCAAAATAATCATGGCAGGTACGAATAAAAATAGCTGCCTTAGCATGACTATTATGCCGGCTTTTTTAGCGTTTCCTAT
>NZ_KV820458.1:0-217 GCF_001815405.1 Peptoniphilus sp. HMSC075B08
TCTGATACTTCAATTGGAATCTCAACAATTCTCGATGATCCATCTTTAAAGATTACTCTTACTTTTCCTTTATATGTTCCTGGGACTTTAGTGTCTATTGGATCACTAATATCTTCAACTTCTGCTCCATCTGGTAGATTTTTAATATTATCTAAAAGATTTATTTGACCATGATAAGGGACTTTTTCTTTAATAATATCTTCATTATTTATTGTTG
>NZ_KV820458.1:317-134333 GCF_001815405.1 Peptoniphilus sp. HMSC075B08
GAAGTATCTACATTTTCTACAATCTCAATATCATTAATGTCTTCTGTTAAATTTGTAATACCAGACTTTAATTTTTTTATTGTCACATCTTCGTCTTTATTAACTTCAATCTCCTTAACTTGAGGTGTGAATTTTTCTGATTCATAATCTTTAACTGGCCTAGCAGTTAAAACTATATCAGAATTTATTTTAAACTCACTAGGATTATTAATTTTTTTGTATCCATCATACCAAGCAACTTCACCCTCGTATTTAAAATTATTTTCACCAATTAACTCTGGCTCTTTAGGTATGCTCGTAACTTCAGCTAATGAAACTCCACCTCTAACAGCATTCCTAGTAAAGGTTAAACCTTCAACAGTATATCCATTTTCTGATTCAAGCTTAACAACAAATATTCCTTCAGGTAAGGGTAATTTTTCCAAATCAATATTATCTGGTATTCTAAAAAACTTATTTATAAAAATTGCCTTAAATTCTCTGGCATTATCGTACATGTCAAAACTATCCCACGCTATATTTCCGTGTGCTCCATCATAACACCAATACCAGAATGTATTATTTTTTTCGTTTACAATACTAGGTTTATAATCACCAAATTTATAAGTTCCAGAATTCTTTTTAAAATAAAAATAAATTCTTTTTGAAGGAAAGTCTTTTGGGTCTGCAAACTCTTTTTGTTTTTCATTTGGAGAAAGCTGTCCTCTCCATCTACTTAAATATGAAAAAGAGGTAAACTCATTGTAATTATATCTTTTACTAAATTCTTCGACTTTATATCCATCTGGATCATATGCCGGTGTTCTTACAGTTCCATAAAAATATGGTGAATTTTCAAATCTTGATTTAAATTCTAGGGTATCACTTGTCCCTATGTCAGAAACCTTTTTATATTTTTTTAAATTAAAAGGATCTCTAAGATTATTACTTAACGACCATCCTAGAAATTTATGAATTTTCTTCTTTTCAGGATTACTTTCATTATTTTCAACTTCAAGTTTAGGCAAAATTAATTTACCATCCTCTTTATAATTTAAAACATCTGACCATCCGGCACTTTTAAGAACATAAAATGTTTTTGACTTTTCTTCGTCAGAAGAATTTTCATTTGTTGTAATGTTATTTCCATACTCGTCTACTAGTTTTCCATATTCTATGACACCATTAACCTTTTTTGTTTCTGGTATAAAAATTATTTTTACATACTTATTCCTTACACTTTCATCTGGCAATGTTTCTGTCACCAAGGGAAGGTCTATATTTTCTTCTGCCGCTTTTGTCTCATCAACCGGAGCTTTAATTGGCAAGTTTTGATTTAAGTTTTGATATGTAAAATCTTTGCCTGCTGCCCACGTTGGACTCAGGCTGGAAGTTAAAATTGCAAGACTTGTCACAAGTGAAAATGTTTTTCTGTTCATTCTTAGCCTCCTACTTTAATTCATGTCCCTCTTCTTTATTCAAAATATAGAAAAATTTAATTTAGGAATGCGTTTTCTCTAACAATAATTATAGCAAAGATAAAGCTCTTCTTCTATAAGAAATAAAAAAGAAGTCAGTTACCTGACTCCTTAATCTAAAATTTTCATTTGTAAAATAATTCATTTCACATAAAAAATTCATAAATGAAATAAATTTTTAATAGGTGAATCTTCTAAGTTCGTCCACTATCTTCTTGCCTCCAGAAATTATTCCGCCCCTTCTTTCTGAAGTAACTTCTTCTCCATGCATATTGATTACATGTCCACCAGCTTCTCTCACTATTAAAGTTCCAGCAGCATAGTCCCAAAGGTTTAAGTCATCTTCAATAAAGGCATCGTACCTTCCACAGGCTGAGTAGCACATCTCAAGAGCTGCAGACCCAATTCGTCTTATCCCATTAGTGTTCTCATAAATATATCTCATCATTTCAAAAGTCTCATCAACTCTTCCCAGTCTTCCTCCACCTGTTCCTGCACCAATTAATGAATTAGCAAATTCTTCATTGGATGAAACTTTGATTTCCTTACCATTTAATTTTGCTCCATGGTCCCTTATTGCTGAGAAAAATTCATCCCTATAAGGATCATAGACTGCTCCTATGACAAATTCAGATTTTTCCATAAGTGCAAGAGAAATAACTGAATGTTGAAAACCGTGGACCAAGTTGCTGGTCCCATCAACAGGATCAAGGACCCAAGTGTAGTCTTTTATATCTGCACTTGACTTGCCCTTTTCTTCTGCCAAGAGGTTGGAGCTTTCTATTAATTTTAAAAGTTCTTCTTCTAAAACTTCTTGAACCTTAAAATCAACTTCTGTGACAAAATCATTTCTCCCCTTCATCTCAAAGTTATTTTGAGGGTCTAAGTCAAAGAAAATTTTGGAGGCTTCCTTCATTAATTTTTCTATTTTGCCTAAAATTTCATGATAATTTATCATTCTTCCTCCACTCACTTAATTGATTTTATTTCCTTAAAGAGATCTTCTCCATCCCTAATTATATTTTCACTACCAAAGGCAGTTAGATAATTTTTCTTCATAGCTTCATCAAAGATTTTTCCATAGGAATTTAATTTTTCTAAGTTTGTTTCCAGGGCTTCTTTCTTAGATTTTTCTAGATCTTCAACCTTAAGTCCTGTAATAAATCTTGAAAGGTTGATGTCTCCCACTTGTTCTGGAGAAAGTAGTGGGTCAAAGGAATTCATTGATCCAATAATAAAGTTTTTAAGATCCTCATCTGACATTTTTACATTTTCTACAAAGCTTCCAATAGAATCATAAACCTTAACAGTATTTTTTAAATTAGGGTCCCTGTAAGAATAAGTTGCCATGTCGCCAGACCTTCCTATAGTGATTCCTCCACCATAGGCACCACCCTTGGCTCTTATTTCATTGTGCAGGTAGGATGAGTTTAAAATATTTGCTAGAACTGTTAAGTCTCCCCTGTACTTTAGACCCAAGTCTTCAAGGTTGTAACCCTTTGATACATAAACAACATTTGAAGTTGTGTAAAGTCCTTCATTCTTATTATTTCTTTCGAATTCATAATCTGCTGGCTTAATATTTTTCATTTCTAAGGAATTGATATATTTTTCAAGCTCAGGCTTAATATTATTTAAGTCTTCTAGGTTTCCTGCAGTAGAAATTATTAAGTTATCTCTAACAAAGAGTTTTTCATAGATTTTTTCTGACTCTTTTTCAAAATCTTCCCACTTTTCTTCAAAGTTTTCTACTAAATCTCTCATGAAGTCGTAATAGTTTAGTCCTCCAATATGTGATTGGATGTCAGCAACTCTTGAGTAGTAGGATTTTAAAATTGAAATTATGAATTGGTGGCCATTTTGTAGCATTGTGGACTCAATTCTTGATTTTAAAATATTCAAAAGTTCCTTAATTCTCTTTTTAGAATCAAGAAGCGAATTATTCATAATTTCATCTATAATTTCAAGACCTCTTCCTAGCTTATCTGCAGTAGACTTCATCTTGATATTCATCCTAAGGACATATTTTTCTTTGTCCTTAGCATCCACATAAACAGATGGGTTAAAGGAAATTCCTCCCGTTGCCTTGTAGATCTCGTTGTTCAACTCTTCATAAGTGTAATTTTTTGTGTCAATTAGGCCAATTAGTGAAAGTAAAAGGGACATTTTCTCCATTTCTTCTTTTTCAATAAAGGAAATATCATGAGAAAGTGTAGTGTAGACAATTCCATTTGTCTCTTGATGAGTTTTTAAATAAACTACATCTCCAAGCTTGTCTTCTTCCACTGGATATTCAGTGACCTTTTCATCAATGTCAGATAATTCTAGAGAAGGAATGGTGTCCTTGTTTTCTTGAGAATCTTCTTGATTTTGATATTCTTCAAGGTCTCTTGATTTTTTTACAATTTCTTGGATTTCTTCATCAGACATTTTTGACTTAAGCTCTTGAAGTTCTTTCTTTAATTCTTCCTCTTCCCTGTGATTTTTATTTAGCTCTGGTCTTGCAACTAGATTTACAGAATACTCATTGTCCAATAATTTTTCCTTGATATAATTTTCTACAAAACCATCATCTAGTTTTTCCTTAACTTCACTTAAAACGTCGTTGTAATAAAGGGCATCAAGGGGTGATTGGTCATATAACCAAGAATTAAGGGCCCTAATATAATATATTATTGCCTTTTGAGTTCCTCCACCCTCTCTGAAGATAAATTCAAATTTATTTAAAGTTGCTTCAAGTAGGTCCTTATCGATTCCTTCCTCAACTAATTTTTCAAGACTTTCTCTCAATATTTTTAAGAATTCATCTTTCTTGTCGGCCTCAGTATTTTTTAAGACAATTGATAGATCTAGAGGAAGTGATGAAGAAGTTTCTGAATAGACATCTTCAGCAAGTCCTGCATCAAAGATTGCCTTCTTAAGTGGTCCCCCTTGAGCATCAATTAAAAGTTCTGCCAAGAAGTCACGCATAAAGACATCCATCTTGGAGTCAGCATAACCAAGAGTCCAACCCTTGGATAAATAGTCTATCTTGTCCTTCATTTCTTCCTTTGATGCAGAAAAAGTTATTTCTACATCTTTAGTTTTCTTTATTTCATCATTTAAGATAATTTCAGAATTAATTTCAGCCTTGTCAAAGTCTTGTAAATAATTCTTGTCAATAAAGTCCAAGGCCTCTTCCATATTTTGATTTCCATAAAGGTAAATATAAGAGTTTGATGGGTGGTAGTATTTTTTGTGGTAGTCTTTAAACTCCTCATAACTTAGACTTGGAATGAGTTTTGGATCCCCACCAGAGTCAACTCCATAGGATGAGTCTTCATGAAGGGCAAAGACCATAGCATCAGACACAAGGTTTTCTGATGCAGAATAAACTCCCTTCATCTCGTTATAAACAACTCCATTGTATTTTAAGTCGTCTTCCTTGTCCTTTAGTTCATAGTGCCAGCCCTCTTGTAGAAATATTTTCTCTTCTTCATAAATTGCTGGGTGAAAAACTGCATCAAGGTAAACATCCATCAAGTTGTAAAAGTCTTTTTCATTTCTTGATGAAACTGGGTAAATTGTTTTGTCTGGAAAAGTCATAGCATTTAAAAATGTTTGCAATGATGACTTAATTAAATCCATAAAAGGTTCCTTTGTCTTAAACTTTCTAGAGCCAGAAAGAACACAGTGCTCAACAATGTGGCAAACACCATTTCCTCTTTCAGGTGGTGTCCTAAAGCCAATCCCAAAGGCCTTGTTGTCGTCATTGTTTTCAAGAGTTAAGACTCTTGCTCCTGTCTTTATATGAGTATAGACCTTGCAGTTAGATGCAACCTCGTCTATATATTTTTCTTCGATTAATTTATAATTATTCAAGTTAATCCCTCCAAAGTCCATTATACTTGTTAAAAAACAATTTAACAAACTAGAATTAAGTGACTATTTATTGGGTAAAGGCTAAGAGAGGTGAAATTATGTCAAGAAAAAATGACATCAAAAAACTGGCTCTTGCAGCTGCCACAATTTCAGCAGCCATATTTGCTGCAAAAAAAGCTTCTGACGATGACGTAAAGGTCCTAATGCCAAATCGTGACGAAGAGTCCCTTGCCTATCTCTTGGGAGATGGATTTGGCAACTTAGCTCTTGCCTATGGCCTTATTAACCACGCAAACTTAGACCCAAAAAATATAAATATTTATACAAAGGCCTTTAATGAATTTACAAATATAAATGAAGATGAAAATACCTATGTGACTTTTGACAATAGGTTCTCTGAATATAACTTTAAGAATACTCTCGAACTTTTAAAAAATATAATGACTGAAGAAGAAATTCTTGAAATATATGAAAAAATTGCAAAAAAAGAAAGCCCAAGGATTATGGACTTGTCTATGAATTCATCTTATAAGATTGATGAAGTAGATGAAGCCAGCAAGAAAAAAATTTACAAGCTAATGCTCTCTCCCCTTGACTTGGAAACTGAGTCAAGTATTGAAAAATACTTCTTGTTTTCAGACTTCTTGAAATCAAACTTTTACTACTACTTGGCAAATATTTACAATTTAAAGGCCACTTCTCCAGTCAAGGAACTTAGAGAAGGTCTACTTGATTATATTGGTTCTCAATCTTACTTTACTTTAGACAGCAAGCTTATTTACGAGAAGCTTCGCTCCTACTTGGAAAAAAGTGGAGTTAACTTCCTTGATGGCTACAAGTTTCTTGAATTTTCGTCAGAAAAGACTCATGTGAACAAGCTTGTCTTTGAAAAAGATGAACAGGTTGAGGAAGTCTATACTGACTTAAAGGATATTATTTCTATTGAGTCGCCAACTTATTTGGACAACCTGTCCCTTGGCAACATAAGAGAAGTCCCGGAAAATATTTTAAACACTTATTATTCTGGAGAAAAAATGTCAACTAGGGACATCTACAAGGAAATTAAGGGAAAGACTTCCGATTCGGGAATTTTATACGTAAACTTTAACTTCTCTGAACCGATTTTCTTGGAAAAAATTAAAAGTAATCTAAGAGATAGTGACTTATTTATTTTTAAATCTAAGTCAGGAATTTCTGCAAAAGTCATTGATAATAGAATTATCTTAAAGGTCATGAACCCCAACAAGAATTCAATCTTTGTGGGAGATGTATTTAAGGCCCTTAACGGTGAAGACTTTTTCTTTGAGCTCATAAAACTTTTTGGACTTGAAGACGATTATGGCGAATTGAGGCTTAAGCTAAAATCTGTCTCCATATCCCTTATGGAAAACTACAAGAAGGTCTCAGGAGAAGTTTACAATAAGAAGGTAAATCAAATTTCAAATTTAATTTTCCTATCATCAAAGTCTTATGACTTTGGAGAACTATACTCAGTGGAAAAATTAATTAAAATGGGATTGAAAAGTTCCCACGAGCTAATGGGGATTGACCACCTAGAAGTTTTTGAAAATAATCTTACAAAAATGGAAATTTTAAAATTCCTTAATAACTTATAAAAATAAAGTGCAGAGATGCACTTTTTTTATTTTCTATTAAGTTTTAAGATGTTCTTTATAAGTGTAAAAAATTTTGTGAGTCCATAATTATTGCCAAGCCTTAAAATACTTGTGACTTATTAAATATTTATGACTTAATAAACAATTACGACTTTGCAAATAATTATGACTAATAAATAATTACGACTTTGCAAATAACTATGACTAATAAATAATTACGACTTTACAACTTATTATAAGCCCACAACTTTTTACAAGCCTAGAAAATTAAAGAAATAAAAAAATCTAAGCCATGAAACATTTTAATTCATAGACTTAGATTTTTTATTTTCTAACTTATTCCAAACCTAAATTTGGATTTGCAAAATTTTTTTCATCAAGATTGCCAGCCATGTATTCATAATAAGCTGCCGAAGCAATCATAGCAGCATTGTCTGTGCAGAGCTTTAAGTCAGGATAGAAAATTTTAATATTTTCTTCGGCACCCTTTTCTTCAAAGGCTTCTCTTATCCTAGAGTTTGCTGAAACTCCACCGCAAAGGACAATCTTACCCATATTTTTTTCTCTTGCAAGCCTAAAAGATTTTTCAAGTAAGACGTCAACCACTGCTTCTTGGAAGGACTTGCACACATCTTCTATGACAATTTCTTCTCCACGAAGCTTAGTTGAGTTTAAATAATTTAAGACTGCAGTCTTAAGTCCAGAAAAAGAAAAATTATAATTATCTTCCTTGATCATTACCCTTGGGAAGTCTATAGTTTCCTTGCCTTCTTTTGCAAGCTTATCAACTATTGGTCCACCTGGATAACCAATCCCCATGGATCTTGCCACCTTGTCAAAAGCTTCACCCACTGCATCGTCAACAGTTCTTCCATGAAGGGTAAAGTCAACATAGTCCTTGACTTCAATTAAGTAGGTATGACCACCAGAAATTATTAGTCCAATAAAGGGTGGCTCCAAGTCCTTAAAGGAAATATAATTTGCACAAACGTGTCCCACAATGTGGTTGACCCCAACAAAGGGTTTATTTGTTGCAATGGCAAGGGTCTTTCCTGCACTCAATCCCACAAGCAGGGCTCCAATAAGTCCTGGACCCTTCGTGGCTGCAATAATATCTATGTCCTTGAGGTCCACTCCTGCCTCGTCAAGTCCTTCCTTTAGGACTGTGTTAATAGCTTCAACATGTTGTCTTGATGCAATTTCAGGTACAACTCCACCAAATTTTTTGTGGGTATCAATTTGGGATGCAATCACATTGGAATAAACTTTTCGTCCGTCTTCAACAACAGCAACAGAAGTTTCATCACAAGAGGATTCCACTGCCAAAACTTTCATCTCATCACTCCCTCCACATTATATAGGCATCTCTGTCAATGCCGTAATAATCTTTTCTCACTCCTTGGATTGTAAATCCAAACTTTTTATATAAATTAAAGGCGACCCTATTTGACTTTTCTACCTCCAGGGTCATCTTGTAAGATTCTCTTTCTGCAAGATCAATTAGACCTTCAAAAAGGTCATTTGCAAGTTTTTGTCCACGATAATTTCTTCCAACAGCTACATTTCCTATGTGAATTTCATCATAAATCCTCATAAAGGAAATGAATCCGCCTATTTCACCATCAACTTCAACTACTAAAATATCTGAAAGTTCATCAAAAATTACGGCGTTCTCGATGGATTTTTTTGACCATGGATTTTCAAAGGTCTCAACTTCAATTTCGTGAATCCTATCTATGTCAGACTTATTTGCCAGTCTAGTGATTTTTTTCATACTGGGCCTCTGCCTGAGAAAGTTTTAAATAATTCGGTACAAGACCAAAGACATCAACAGGTCCTTTCTTTTTATATTCTATTAGACCTAGTCTTGCAATGTTAGTCCCCTTCATACCCTTGTTCTTGGATAATTTTCCTTGAGGAATATCTCCTAGGAACTTTTCTGCATCGAGTCCCACAAGAGTGACTTCATCATACTTATCTAATTCTTCCTTAAACCTTTCAAAGGCCAAGAGGGAATCTTCAAATAAAACTTCTGGATCCTTGTCATTGTCAATTATAGATCCATAGACATTTCCACGTCTCGCATCGACAATAGCAGCAACCTTGCCGTAGTCTGACATCCCATTTGCAACAAGAGAAGAAACTCCAATTAAGTCCTTATCAAGTGAAAAGGCCAAGACTTTGGCAATAGTAATACCAATCCTAAGTCCTGTAAAGGATCCTGGTCCTACTCCCACTGCAATTAGGTCAATATCATCAAGGGAAAAATCAAACTTTTTAAAAATTTCTTCAATCATATCTGTCACAGATTCTGAATGAGAAACCAGGCCTCTTAAGTTATATTCAGCTAGGACCTCATCATCTTCAATTAGTCCAATAGCAGTTGTTCTTGTGGAAGTATCAATTCCCAAAACTTTCATCTAATTTCTCCTTCAATTCATCAAACCTATTTCCAACATAATTTATATCCAAGTCCCTCTTATCATCCTGGGACTTAATATTTATCTCCATATACTCTTCTGGTAGGGCATCCCTAATTTTTTCAGCCCATTCCACTATAGTAACTCCATCAGAATAAAAGTATTCATCAAAACCAAGATAGTCCACATCAACCATGTCATCAAGCCTATAAGTGTCAATGTGGTATAAGTCAATTTCGCTATAATATTCATTTACAATGGTAAAAGTAGGGCTTGTAACATAGTCATGGATCCCAAGTCCCTTGGCTATGGACTTTGTAAGAGTAGTTTTGCCTGCTCCCAAGTCACCATTAAGGCAGACAACATCTCCTGGTCTTAAGTTTTCTCCAAGAAAGAGTCCAAATTTTTCTGTCTCTTCTAAATTATTTAAGCTTATCATGTAAATCCTCAAATACATTTTCAGAATATTCAAAGGGAACTTTCTCTGACTTTTCTTCGGCTGGATGACCTATGCCAATTATGCACTCAACATCAAACTTATCTTCAAGGTCAAAGAACTTGTGCAGAAATTCTTGGGCAGGAATTCCACTTTCATGTTTAGAATCAGTCACATTGGCCCAAGTTGCCCCAAGGTCCAAGTCAGCTGCTGCAAGTAAGATATAAGTTGCAGCAATAGATGCGTCTTGGTGGTTGGTGTTTGGTGCAATCTCGCTATCAGTTACTATGGCAATGGCTACATCAGCTCCAGCCAAGAACTTGGCACTATTTACCTTATAATTAGAAAGTTCTTCCAATCTTTTTTTATCTCTAATAATTATATATCTAACTGGGTTTCTGTTTTTTGCCGTTGGGGCATGAAGTGCAATAGTTAAGATTTCTCTCAAGTCTTCTTCAGAAACTTTTTCATCAGTAAATTTTCTTATACTTCTTCTCTTTTCAACTAAATCTAAAAGCATATTATCACCTCAAAATATTATAACACATAGTAATTTTAAATTTAAAAATTTGCAAGAAAAAAGAGGGACTAGCCCTCTTTAACTATTCTTTATACATGCTTTCTTCATAATCTGGTCCATAACTATGAAATTCTATTGCTTTCTTTTCTTCTGTCACAAGGTCCTTGTACCAAGTTGGAAAATCTGTTGCATCATCGTAAACCATCTTTTGCCAATCTTCGTCAGTGAGTCTGTCCTTATCTAAAAATTCGTAATAAGAGAAAGTTCCTCCCCTACCCATGTAAAGTTTATCTTGGTGAGGATAGATAACAAAAATTTCCATTGGCTTCCCTGTTCCTATGTGAGAAATTTCGTCTTCAGGAAGACCCACGCTGTTCTCTACAACTCTCATTAGGTCAACTACTACTGGCATCCTCCTGTCAGTTGCATTTTGGATTTCATACCAATAAGAAATATTATTTTCATCAGATGACTCAACGAAGTCAACCATTATTCTTTCCATTTCTCCACCAATGTTTAGTAAATCAATAATTTCTTCTTCAGTAAGTGGCTCATTTTGAAGTTCCTTAATAGAAATGTCTCTAAATTTAATAACCATAGCTTGGAAATTATTTATTTTTTCTTCATACTTTTCACTTAACATGTCTCGATTTTTTAAATTTACCTTTGTAAATTCAAGAAGCCAATTTAATTTTTCGTAAAGTTCTACATTTGGTTCAACATAGGATTTTGGAATTTCAAAATCTCCTCCGCCACCCATTTCAGCCATGACTGCCTTGCCATATAAAACTGTGTCGTGTTTTAGTTCTGCAAATGATCCAAGAGCAGATACTAGGTCCTTTCTTTCCCAAGCATCATTTCTCATAAACATTGGATAGCCCTCTCCAAATTTTTGGTCATAGGACTTTAGCATCCATAGCCATCCACGGTACATATTTTTTTGCCAGTCTAAGTCTTCCATCTTCTTCACACTTGAAATATTTTCATCAGTTTTTTCCTTGTACTTATCCCAGTGAGAATTGTAGGAATCATTATCTAAAATTTCTCTCGCCTTTTCATTTTCAAAGGCAGCCATAAGGTCCAAGCCAGAATATATTGGTCTATCAGATGGGTGATTTTGGCTCGCAATATCAACAACATTTTGCATCAATACGCTATCCATAACTGCTCTTTGTGGCATATACCTAAAGGACTTGCCCATAAAACCAGCAACTTGTGGATCTGGATAGGACTTTAAGACTGTGTAAGCTTTGCTTAAATTTTTATTATCATCTAATTTGTTAATATCAAAATCTTTTCCATAAACTCCATAAAGTGTTCTTGCAAATTCTCTTATAGAAAGGTCATCAGCAGATTCCACCATAAAATCAATTGGCTCAACTAAATCTTCCCAATTTTTTAAAATTCCAGGATTTTTATAAATTGAATAAGTTAGAAGAAGTCCTTGCAAGATACTGTCTTCATCAGGCTTGCCTTCATTCTCTATAAAGAGTCCAACTTGACCAAAGTACATTGTGCCTGAAAAATATTTTTTTAATTCTTCACTTCTAGTGTAGTGGCCTCTTGGTTTAAGTTGTGAATAGTCAATGTCCCTTCCACTTATATTAGATGGCCAAACTTCTCCTTGTGATACATTTTTCATCTCTTCGTCAACTAATTCCTTTGCCTTTCCTGGCAAATTTTCTGGCTCGCTTACCAAGATTTTAAGCCCAGTTGCTATAAAGGCAATGTTTCTATTTTGAATTTCTTTTAATCTTTCATTTTTTATTTCACTTAATAGATTTATATTTTCTTCAAGCAATTTTTTATTTAGGTCAATAGACTTTGGATAGAGCTCTTCCTTTTCCAAATTTCTCAAGAATCCATCGTAGAAAATATGGAAGATGTGAGTTACTGAATCAGTTGTCACAAAACTTGCTAATTCTTTATATTCATTGTCTTCATAAACTTGGTGAATTTGGTCAAATTCATAATTCCAAGGATCTTCCATGTATTCATTGTCTTCTAAATTTTTTGGCTTAGTAATTACAAAACCATTTTTTAATAGCATTTCCTTTTGTCTTTCTGTAAAATCTCCAAAGTCAGAAAAATTTTCTACATTGGAAAAATCTTTTGCAACTGTATAATCTTCAAGACTTGGTGTAAATTCAGAAAGTTTGTAATCAATATAAGCAGTTTTGTTTTCCATTTCATCTAAAAATTTCGTATCTTGTAATTCAATCTTTGCAGTTTCCTTTTCTGGCAAAGGTCCCTTATCATTTTTACAGGCTGATAAAAGAGTAAGTGTCAAAAGTGAAGTCACAAGTATTTTTTTCTTTACTTCCATTTTACTTCATCTCCTTCTAAATATAATTCGCATTTCTTTCCATCTATCTCAACTTTTTTCTCCTTGTCTAAAAACTTAGGCTCATCCATTAAGACCTCACTTCCATGATTTCTCTCGACAGCGAAATTTGTCCAGTCATAGACACCAAATAGATAATTGCCATCAAGGTTTTTTTCTATAGAAATAATTTCATCATATCCATCTCCATCAAGATCACACAAGTTAAAATCTTTTATAGGGTTATGAAGTCTTGAGATTCTTAATTTTGGCCTTAACTTTTGATTTTTAAAGTCAATGTTATATAGGAAGCACCTCCTGTCAAACTTTTGATCAAAGGGAGTTTTTTTATAAACTCCAAGTGCAAGCTCAATTGGACCTCCATCCACATTAGCTAAGTCAATCTTCCAGGGCCTAAGATCACTGACATCAATAATAAATTCTTCGTTTTTATTTTTAATCCTCAGTTCACTTCCATACTTGTCATCAAAAGAAATGATTTCTACCGAAAGATTAGCTTGGCTTGCACTATCTATAACTTTAGCTTCATTGCCTCTACATCCTGTCAAAAAAACAAGTAAAAATATTAAGTACTTCATGCTTTTATTATATCATTTAATTTAGCAGTTTATTTATATAAAGTTTTTTTTAATTTATTATTTATAAAATTTCAGACTTACTTAATCAAAAATTTTATGAGATTAACTCTATTTAAATATTTTTAATCTTAAATTATAAAAAATTACAAAATAAAAAACCCAGGAAATTTTCCTGAGTTTTCTATATCTTAAAGAGTTTCTTTTAGATTCTCTTAACATTTAATTTCAAATAAGAATTATTATTCATTATCTGTGTTTTCTTCAGTTGCATCTTCGTCGATTAGATCAGCGTCAAGATTTGCATCTGAGAAATTAAGTCCTAGCATTTCTCCAATAGTCATATTGAAGTCATCTTGTTTAGGTTCTTCAATTTTCTTTTCTCTCTTTGGAGCTCTTCTTTCTCTTCTAGGTTTTCTTTCTCTTGGTTTAGCTTCTTCGCTTTCTTCTTTTTCTTCTGGTTCAATTAGAGCCTTGATTGAAAGAGAAATCTTTTGATTTTCTTCATCAATGTCAGTTACCTTAACTGTAACTTCTTCACCAATAGAAAGTTTATCTTGTGGTTTTTCAACGTGTTCTCTTGAGATTTGAGAAACGTGAAGTAGACCATCAACGCCTTGTTCAAGTCTTACGAAAGCACCGAAGTCAAGTAGGTTTACAACCTTACCCTTAACAACGTCGCCAACTTTAACTTCTTTAGTAAATACATCCCATGGTTTTTCCATAGTTTGTTTTAGTCCAAGTGCGATTCTATTCTTTTCTTTATCTACATTAAGAACTTGTACTTTTACAACATCTCCAGGTGCTACTACATCTGAAGGGTGTTTAACTCTGTTCCAAGAAAGTTCAGAGATATGGATAAGTCCATCTACTCCTCCAACATCTACGAATGCACCAAAGTTAGTTAATCTTTGTACAGTTCCTTCGATAATGTCTCCTTCTTCAAGCTTGTCATATACTTCGTCACGAATCTTGTCTAATTCTTCTTGAAGTACATTCTTTCTTGAAAGAACAATTCTTCTCTTTCTCTTATCAAAATCGATAATTTCAGTTTCGAATTCTTCTCCAATGAATTTGCTTAAATCTTTTTGGAATCTAACAGAAACATGAGATGCTGGTATAAATGCATTAAGTCCTCTGTAATCTGCAGTAAGTCCGCCCTTAACTTGATTTTTAACAGTTACTGTTATGTTTTCTTTGTTGTTATAAAGTTCTTCAACTTCATCCCAAACCTTCATGTCAGCAACTCTTTTTGTTGAAAGGACAACATTGCCGTCTCCATCATCCATCTTTAGAACGTAAACATCAATTTCTTGACCTTGTTCATAAAGATCTTGAGGATTTACATCAGGTCCTCCTGCAAGTTCATCTCTTGAAATGATACCATCTGATCTGTATCCAAGATTAACCATTACTTCTGAATCAGTTATATATAAAACCTCTCCAGTTACTACTTCGCCACGTCTAATTCTCTTAAAAGAATTTTCGATGGCTTCCATCATCTCACCTTTGTCAAAATTTTCCATCCTACTAACAGCCTCCTTGATTACCGATTCCGGTGTGGATGCTCCGGCGGTAATACCTATTTTATTAAATTTTTTAAATATATTTAAATCAATATCTCTAATGGACTGAATTAAAAATACATTTTTACAATTTAATTTCGCAATTTCTGCAAGTTTTTTTGTGTTGGAAGATTTTTTGCCGCCAAATACAATTAGAGCGTCAACATTTTTTGATAAATTCCTAACACTTTCTTGTCTCTCGAAAGTTGCATTACATATAGTATTATAAACTAAAACTTCATCTTTTGAAATATCTTTTATAAGATTTGTTGCTTTTTCGAAAAAATCTACATTATTTGTAGTTTGTGAGACAATAACTAGCTTTCCCTCTGGAATTTTTATATCTTCCAAATTTGAAATAATTGTTGCAGAGTCATTGCATCGAGAATTTATTCCCACCACTTCAGGGTGGTCTTGATTCCCAATAATTACTATATTATAACCTTTTTTGTAGAAATTATCTACTATATTATAAACTTTTTCTACCTTGGGGCAAACACAATTTATTATTTCATTATTTTTTTCTTCTACTTTGTCTAAAATCTTTTTGTGGACTCCGTGACTTCTTATTATTACCTTGGAGTTTTCAACATTGGTGTCATCAATTGTCACAACTCCTAAGTCTTCAAGTTCTTTTACTACTCCTTCATTGTGAACAAGGTCGCCATAGGAATAGACTCCCTCACCTGCATTGTCAAAGGCTATCTTAACAGCCCTTTTTACTCCGCCACAAAATCCATGCTTGTCAGCTACAATAATTTCCATTTAACTTCATCACCATATACTATTCTCATTATGTCTTGAGAAATATTTTCAAGCTCCCCTGGAGAATATTTTATTTCCTTATTAATTTTTACAGGCTCCCTAAAATAAATCCTGGTCTTCCTAAAGGGCTTGTAGTTTCCCTCAATATAAACTGGAAGGACCCTTGAATTTGTCTTTTGAGCAATTAAGGCAATGCCAGACTTTATTCTCGTGTAGTCAGCTTCCTTTACTCTAGTTCCTTCAGGAAAGATTCCAAGAACATCTTCATTTTTTAAAATTTTTAGAGATTTTTTTATGGCTGCTAGGTCATTTCCCTCTCTATCAATGGGAAAGGCTCCAAGCTTAGTTAAAAAACCTCCAAAAAATTTATTTTCGAATAGTTCCTTCTTCGCCATCCAAAAAATTTGTCTTTCAAAAATTGCTGAAATGGCCACTGGATCTAGGTTGCTCTTGTGATTGCCACAAATTATTAATCTTTCAGAATCTTGTGGAATATTTTCTCTTCCATGGACTTCGAGCCTATAGATGTGTCTCATAAAAAATCCCACAATTCTCCTAACAGTAAAGTAAAACATACGTCACCTTTTTATATAAGAAATTATTTTTTCAATTGTCTCTTCAGCATTTAAGTCTGTACTGTCAATTAAAATTGCATCTTCTGTTTGAATAAGTGGAGAATTTTCCCTGTGAGAGTCATTATAA
Organism: Peptoniphilus sp. HMSC075B08; assembly: GCF_001815405.1. Lineage (NCBI taxonomy): Bacteria > Bacillati > Bacillota > Tissierellia > Tissierellales > Peptoniphilaceae > Peptoniphilus > Peptoniphilus sp. HMSC075B08. The sequence goes on from NZ_KV820458.1 coordinate 16,579, forward strand.
TCTCTCACTTTTAAGTCCTCTAAAATTTCATCAAAAGATACCTTGTCGTCATCAATTTGCTTATACCTTCTCATAGCACGAGTCTCTACATCAGCAGTCAAGAAAAATTTATATTCAGCGTCTTTTAAGACAACTGAGCCAATATCTCTTCCCTCCATGACAACGTCCTTGTCTCTTGCAATTTCTCTTTGCATTTTCACAAGATAGTCTCTAATAATTTTCTTTTTGGACATCTCTGAAGTCTTATTGGAAATTTCATTTTCTCTTATTTCCTTTGAGACATCTTTTCCATCAAGAAAAATTTTATCTCCCTCAAAAGATATTTTTGTGTTTTTAAGAATATCTTCATAAGAAGACTCATCTTCCTTTAGAAGCTTAAGGGTAATTGCCCTGTACATAGCTCCTGTGTCAACGTATAAGACCCCAAGTCTCTTTGCAATTTCCTTTGCGAGGGAACTTTTCCCTGAGCCTGCTGGTCCATCTATTGCAATTTTCATTTTTACCTCCAAAAAAAATCACTACTTAGCGTAGTGACTCTTATCATTGTTATTATATTTTATTTTCTGAAATAAGTAAAGGCTTAGAGATTTATGCCACAAGAGTAGCCTGTTGAATTTGCAATTTGTATGTTAAATCCACCTGTTAGTCCATCAAGGTCCATGACTTCACCAATAAAGTATAAGCCTTTAACAAGTTTTGACTCCATAGTCTTTGGGTCAATATCCTTAACGTCTATTCCGCCACTAGTTACTATTGCCCTGTCAATATCATCGAGACTAGCAAAAATTAATTTAAAGTTTTTAATTGTTTTTACAAGCTCTTCTCTTTCTTCTTTTGTAATTTGATTTATCTTTTTGTCTCCAGGAATTTTTGAAGAATCAAGAACATAAGCAATCAAATCTCTTGGAAGAAGATTTCTCATCACATTTTCAATATTTTTATTTTGATTATCTTCAAAATCTCTCAAAATCCTACTGTCTAACTTTTCTTTTGAAAGGGCTGGCTTTAGGTCCAGATAAAGTTCAAAATCATTAATTCTATTGATTTTACTTGAAGTCGTTAGGACAATGGGACCTGATATTCCCCTGTGAGTGAAGAGCATCTCACCAAATTCTTTTGAAATAATTTTCTTATCTTTCTCAACTCTTAACTCAACATTTTTTAAGCTAAGTCCTGCCAAATCAAAATTATTTGAAAGATTAATTCCAATTAATCCTGGCTTGGGCTCAATGATTTTATGACCAAACTCTTTTCCAAATTTGTAGCCGTCCCCAGTTGACCCTGTGAGTTTATAAGAGATACCGCCACTTGCAATTACCACCTTATCAAATTTTTCTCTGCCATTTAAGATAAAGGTCTCTCCATCTTTTTTTATGGACGTAACTTCTGTATTAAGTCTTACTTCAACCCCAACTTGTCTAAGCTTTTTCTCATAGGTCTTTATAACGTCAGATGACTTGTCACTTGCTGGGAAGACCCTGTTCCCTCTTTCAACTTTTAGGGGCAGGCCAAGGTCTTCAAAGTAGTAATAAGTTGTGAAGGGTGAAAAAGAATAAATTGATGAGAACATAAAGGAAGGGTTCCTCACAAGATTTTTCATAAAATCTTTTTCGTCAGTGTAGTTTGTTAAATTGCACCTTCCCTTGCCAGTTATAAATAGTTTTTTGCCAAGTTTTTCATTTTTTTCAAAGAGGACAACTTCATGATTTTCTTCTGCCTTAATGGCACACATCATGCCGGCAGGTCCTCCTCCTATAATTCCAATTCTCATCTAGTCACCTTCTTTTCGATTAAGTAAACAATGGGTGGATTGTGTTTTTGATTATAGAATTCTCTCTTCTCTACTTTAAAAATTTTTTGATCAAGAGTTTTTAAAAATTCATCGACGCCTTCTCTCTCTTCAAAAGAGTTTTCGTGACCCAAGTATGAAACTACAATTATTATTCCTGCTTCATTTATTCTGTCTGTTGCCTTTTTCAGTGACTCAATTGTTGAGTCTCTTAAAGTTGTAATCTTTTTATCAGACCCTGGCAAAAATCCTAAATTATAAATTACCAGGTCAAAACTCTCCACCCTATCAATATTTGCATGAGAGTCTAAAAATAATTCAAAGTTTTTAAAATCTTTTAATAATCCTTTAGTCTTATTGATGGCCTCTTCTTGGACGTCAAAGCCATAGACAAACCCATTTTGTCCAACAGCTTCTAAGAGCTTTAAGGTGTCATTGCCTTTCCCCACAGTTGCATCTACTGCAATTTTTCCTAAAAAATTATGAGATAGGACTTCATCCACTATCTCATAATACTTTTCTTTCACTATCATTTTAATCCCTTTAGATATTTAACTTCTTTTTCATTTAGATATCTGTAGTTTCCTGGCTCAAGGTCTAAGAGCTGAATTTCTCCCATGGAAATTCTCTTTAGCTTCTTAACCTTATGGCCAATATAATCAAACATCCTCTTAACTTGATGATTTTGTCCTTCAAAAATTTCTATTTCAAGAATGGAATCTTGCTTGAAGGATTTTAAAATTTTTACATTTGCTGGAGAAGTTTTTAGGTCCCTAATATCAAGACCTTCTCTTAAGAGAGAAAGCTCACGAGCATTGGGAGTCCCCTCAACAGTTACAATATATTTTTTCCCAATTTTATATCTTGGGTGCATCATGATATTTGCAAGTTGACCGTCATTTGTTAGAAAAACTAGGCCAGTTGTGTCGATATCAAGCCTTCCCACTGGGTAAACCCTGTAGTCATCAGGCACAAGATCAGTGACAGTTGGCCTGTCTTTTTCATCTGATGCAGAAGTTACAACTCCTATGGGCTTATTTAAAATCATATAAACTTTTTTGCCTTCAAGTGTTAATCTTTTTCCATCGAGGTAAACCCTATCAACGTTGGGGTCAACCTTTGTTCCAAGTTCTGTCACAACCTTGTCGTTAACCTTGACAAGTCCCTGCTTTATAAATTCTTCGCACTTTCTTCTCGATGCAGCTCCACAATGAGCCATATATTTTTGTAATCTCAATTAGATTCCTCCTCTAATTCCTTTAAGTCAGGTAGCTCTTCCAAGTTTTCCATCCCAAATTTTTGTAGAAATTTTTCTGTTGTTGAATAGAGATTAGGATGACCAATCCTATCTAGTTTGCCAGAAATTTCTATTAAATCAAAATCCAAAAGTCCCTTAATAGTTGAGTCGCAGTTAACTCCCCTTAGTTCTTCTACCTCTAACTTTGTCACTGGCTGCTTGTAGGCAATAATAGAAAGAGTCTCAAGAGCAGGCTTTGAAAGATTTTTTTCATTTTTTTCTTGTATCAAGTTTTTTAAGTAGGGCTCATTTTCTTGCTTAGTTCCCAGTTGAAACTTCCCGTCAACTTCTCTAAGCCTTAGGCCCGATGTCTCGTCCTTATAATTTTCTTTCATCTCCAAAAGAATTTCTCTCGCATAGTCTTTCCTAAGTTCTAAGGTAGATGCAAGGTCCTCTAAGCTTATGGGATCGCCCCAGATGAAAAGAATTGATTCAATTATTGATTTCAGCCTGTTCCTGTCCATTGTACTCTCTCTCTTTTATTAAAATATCTGCAAAATTATCACTTTGATCTGCATAAATATATTCATTCTTAATAAGTTCCAACATTCCCAAGAAATAAGTGATGACATCCACCTTGTAAACTATATCATGGAGTAAGTCACTAAATTTTATCTCCTTATTCTTGTGAAGGGCAAGTTTAATCTTTCTGGCAGCATCTTCCACCTTGAAATATTCTCTTTCAATTCCCACAACTTTCTTGTCCTTATATCTTTTTAAAATATTAAAAAAAGCAAGGGAAAGTTTATCAACGTTAGAATCCTTTAAAAAGTCCAGCTCATTCATGGAAAATATTTCTGTCCTAAGCTTATAAAAGGACTTTGACTCATATTCTTCCTGAACTTTTAAAATTTCTGAAGCTTCCTTATACCTCTTGTATTCCAAGAGACTTTCCACCAAGTCCTGTCTCGGGTCATCTTCAACCTCCCCATCTTCATCAATCTCCTCCTTCTTTGGAAGGAGCATCTTTGACTTTATCTCCAAAAGAGTTGAAGCCATTAAAATAAAATCTGAAGTGAGAGTTAGGTTTAACTTCTTCATGTTCTCAATGTATTTTAAAAATTCTTCAGTAATTTTAAAAATCGGTATGTCGTAAATATCTATTTCATTTTCTTTTATTAAATCTAAAAGAAGATCCATTGGACCTTCATAAGTTTTTAAAACAATATTGTATTCCATAAATTAATTCCCAAAGAAATAATTCCATTGATTATTCCATAGACAATTGGCCCAATAAATTTGTCAACAAGTCCAGAAAAAATCATTATAACTAATACAAAATAAAAATATTTTTCATACTTATAAAATTTGTATTCTAAATTTTCTGGCAAAAATGTCGCCAAGACCTTTGACCCATCAAGTGGTGGAAGGGGCACAAGGTTAAAGACTCCAAGCATAATATTATACCAAAAGATTGATGTGAAAAGAGGCACCAAGGCAGATGACTTGTAATTTAAGTAAACTAAAATTATTCCAGAAATTAGTCCAAGAACAAAATTTGTAAAGACTCCTGCAAGAGAAACTAAGAGTGATGCTATTTTCCTATTTCCTTTAAACCTATAGGGATTAATAGGCACGGCCTTTGCCCAGCCAAACCTAAAAATAACCATAGAAATTAAACCCACAGGGTCAATGTGATGCAGTGGGTTTAAGCTAAGTCTTCCGTCATCCTTTGCAGTTGTATCGCCACAGAGATAGGCCACGTAACCGTGAGCTATCTCGTGAGGAATTATTGCCACCATTAGGGCAACAATGTTTATTAGTATTGATACAATATCTAACTTATTCATCTCAATCAATCTCTTCTATAATTAATTTGTAATCTTCCTTTTTATCAGAAAAAGCATAGGCAGCCTTGATTCTCTTAATTGCTCCCTCAACTTCATTTTCCTTTTCAGTGTAAATTGTGGCAAGCTTGTCGCCCTTTTCTACAAGGTCTCCAATTTTCTTATGAAGATAAATTCCTGCGCTTAGGTCAAGCACATCATCTTTCTTGTGTCTTCCAGCTCCCAAGTCTCTTGATGCTATTCCAATTTCAATCGCCTCAATGGACTTTACATATCCAGACTCTTCTGCATAAATTTCTTTAATAATTGAAGATTTTTTAAACTTGTCTGTATCATCGATGTAAGACTTGTCTCCACCTTGAAGTTCAACCATTTCTTTGAACTTTTCAATTGCAGATCCATCACTTATCTTTCCTTCAAGAACTTTCATTGCCTCTTCTTCAGAAGATGAAATTCCTTCCATAATCATTAGCTTAGCTCCAATTCTTAAAGCAATATCTTTTAGATGACCTTCTTTTTTTCCCTTTAGGATATTTATAGCTTCAATAACTTCTAGGCTGTTACCTATGGCATCTCCAAGAGGTTCTTCCATAGAAGTTATAATTGCCTTAGTATTACGTCCGAATTTTTTGCCTAGCTCTACCATTAATTTTGATAATTCTACTGCTGATGGAACGTCCTTCATAAAGGCACCATTTCCAACCTTAACATCTAAAACTAGGGCATCTGTTCCTAGGGCAATCTTTTTTGAAAGTATAGATGATGCTATTAGACTGACATTGTCTACAGTTGCTGTTGCATCCCTTAGGGCATAGAGAAGTTTGTCTGCAGGAACTATGTTTTCTGTTTGACCAATAACTGCAATATTGGATTTTTTTAGGATTTCAATAAAATCTCTTCCACCAATATTTATGTCAAAGCCAGGAATTGCCTCTAGCTTGTCAAGAGTTCCGCCTGTGTGACCAAGTCCTCTTCCACTCATCTTAGCAAAAACAAGTCCCACTGATGCAAGTAAAGGTCCTAGGACTAAGGTTACTGTGTCTCCAACTCCACCTGTTGAGTGCTTGTCAACTTTTGATCCAGGAACTTCTGATAAATCTACAGTTTCTCCTGAGTCAATCATTGCCTTTGTGAGATAGTATGTTTCATCCAAATTCAACTTATTAAAATAAATAGCCATTAAAAATGCAGAAACTTGGTAATCAGGAATATCTCCCTTTACATAATTTTCTACAAAAAACTCTATTTCATTTTGATTTAAAACTTTATTTTCTTTTTTCTTTTGAATAATATCTAAAAAATTCATTAAATTTCCTCAATTATTTCTTTTAATAGTTCTTTAAATTTACCTGCGACTTCTTGGCCAACTTCAACAACTTCTGTGTGGTCAAGAGGAGTGTCTAATATACCTGTAGACATATTTGTTATAGTTGAAATACCTAGGATTTTTAGACCCCTGTGTCTTGCAATAATTGCTTCAGGCACAGTACTCATACCAACAGCATCAGCTCCAAGAATCCTCGCCATCCTTACTTCAGCTGCAGTTTCGTAAGAAGGTCCTGTGAAGTACATGTAAACTCCCTCTTGAATGTCTATTCCTAGTTTTTTTGCAGACTTTTCCGCTACTTCAATGAGGTCTTTGTTGTAAAGATCTGTCATATCAGGAAATCTTGGTCCAAGGTCTTCATCATTTGGTCCAATTAGTGGGTTCTTACCCATTAGGTTAATGTGGTCATTTATAATCATAAGATCTGCTGGTTCAAAGTCAGTGTTAACTCCACCTGCTGCGTTTGTTAGGATTAGGGTTTTTATTCCAAGACCTGCAAGAACTTCTATTGGATAAACAACTTCTTTGATGTCATAACCTTCGTAGTAGTGAATTCTTCCCTTCATTACGCAAACTTCTTTTGAATTAATTTTTCCAAAAATTAGTTTTCCATCGTGTCCCTTAACTGTAGAAACTGGAAAACCAGGAATTTCTGTATAAGGAATCTCGATTTTATCTTCAATGGCATCGGCAAAATCACCTAGGCCAGATCCCAATACAATTCCAATTTCAGGCTGATTTTTTATTTTTCCTTTTATATAGTCAATTGATTTATTCATTGTTCCTCCTAAAGTTATTGTAGTAAAGAATTCCTGCTACACTTTTTGAGTCGTTTATCTCTCCTAAGCTAACAAGTTTTAAGGCTTCCTCAAATTTTATTTTTTCAACAGAAAGATGCTCAAACTCATCAAGGTCTTGGTCGCCTAGAGTCAAGTCTTCTGCATAAAAAATAAATAATTTTTCATTAGTAAAGCCTGGAGAAGAATAAATTTCTGCAAGATAGTCAGACTTCTTGGCATCATAGCCAGTTTCTTCTTTGAGTTCTCTTAAGGCAGCCTTTTGAGGTTCCTCTCCAAAATCAACCATGCCAGCTGGTATTTCGTAGATTTCCTTATCAATGGCCTTCCTATATTGTTTTATAAGTATAATTTCATCTTCTTCAGTTATGGCAACTATGCCAACAGAAGGCTGTCTTTCCACTATTTCTCTCTTAGTGTACTTTTGACCTTCCATCTCAACAGTATCAACCCTTAGTTGCAGGACCTTACCGTCAAAGATTTTTGTTGATTTCATAGTTCTTTCTTCATAATTTGAATTTGTCATTTAATCACCAATCATTTCCTTTGCAGTTTCAATTGCAATTTCACTTATATTCATACCGCCAATTAATCTAGCAACTTCATTAACTCTCTCGTCGTAGCTTAATTTGTCAATTGTAGAAATTGTGCTATTGTTAACCACATCTTTTTTTATTGCAAAGTGCGTGTCCGCAAGGGCAACAATTTGTGGTAAGTGAGAAATTACTATAACTTGTCTATCTTTTGAAACTTCCTTTATCTTGTTTCCAACTATTTGAGCTGTCTTTCCACTTATACCCGTATCTATCTCATCAAACACAAGTGTAGGGATATTGTCCTTTTCTGCAATTATGGACTTAAAGCCAAGCATAATTCTTGACATTTCACCACCAGATGCCACCTTTGCCATTGGCATAAGGTCTTGACCAAGGTTTGGTGCAATTAAGAATTCAATCTTGTCAATCCCATCAAAGGAAAGGTCTTTTTCTTTTATATCAATCTTAAACTTAGCGTCTTTAATATTTAACTTGTTGATCTCTTCTTCAACTTTTTTCTCGAGAATCCTTGCAGTCTTTTTCCTATTTTGGCTAATTTTTTCCGCAAGTATTAAGGCTTCCTTCTCTTTTTCTTTGATTTTCTTTAAAAGTTTATTTAAATTGTCTTCGAAGTTTTGTAAAAATCTAAGTCTCTCGCTTATTTCATCGAAGAAAATATTTATAGTCTTAACATTATTTCCATACTTTAATTTTAAGTTGTTTACAAGGTCTATTCTTTCTTTTAAAAATTGAAGTCTTTCCTCATCAATCTCACTGGAGTTTATATATCTATCAAGGTCTTTTGTAATATCAGATATCCTAAATCTTATATCCTCTAGGTTTTCTTCCACTTCTTTTAAGTCCTTGTTGTAGCTTGTGACGTCAACCACATTGGCAATCACCCTGTCCAAAATGTCTTCAAGAGAACTTGTCTCGTAGCCTTCATTTATTAAAGACTTAGCCTCAGATAATTTTATCAAAGTGTCTGTCATATTGTTGAGGACGTTGAAGTCATCATAAAGTTCTTCATCATCATAATCACTTAGGCCTGCATCTTCAATTTCTTTAATTTGGTACTCAAGAAGGTCAATTTCCCTGTCCTTATTTTGTTCCATATTGGACTTTTCATTATATTCATTTTTTAAAGAATTTATTTCTTCTACAAGTTCCTTTAAATCAGCAAGTAGTTGTATCTGACCCTTGCCTGAGAAGTCATCAATCAATTTTAACTGATTCTTGTTGTCCATTAGGGAAATAGATTCATGCTGAGCAAAAATATCGATAAGATGGCTGGAGATTTTTGATAAAATTTGAGATGTAACAGTCCTGTTGTTGACCCTAGTAATGCTTGGTCCCTTTTCACGAATCTCCTTTGAAACAACAACTAAGTCTCCTGAATCAATTCCATATTCAAGGAGAAGATCCTTAGTTTCTTCATCATAAGAGGAAAAAACTGCCTCAATAAAGGCCCTGTCCTTACCTTTCTTTATAATATCCTTGTTGGCCCTTTGACCAAGGACAAGACCAAGGGAGTCGATAATAATTGACTTACCTGAACCTGTTTCTCCTGTTAAAACATTGAGACCAGATTCAAATTCTATTTTCATATTTTCAATTATTGCAAAATTCTCGATATTTAACTCTAAAAGCATATTTCACCTAATCATTTAAATTTTCATAAGCCTTGTTTACAATTTCTTTTGCATCAAAAGTCCTGGAAGACTCCCCATAATTTGACAAGTAAATTAAAAATTCTATGTTTCCACTTGTTCCCTTAATTGGAGAGTTTGTCAAAGCCTTTATATTAAGGCCTAGATCTCCTGCAAGGTCAATTATTTTTTCTATAACTTCAATATGTACTTTTTTGTCTCTTACGATTCCACCCTTGCCAACTTTTCCCTTACCAGCTTCAAATTGTGGTTTTACAAGGGCAACAATTTCGCCTTCTGGTCCCAAGATGTCCTTGGCAACAGGAAGAACAAGTTCAAGTGAAATAAAGGAGACATCAATAGATATAAAGGAAACATCTTCTTCGATTATTTCCTTGTCAAAATACCTAATGTTAGTCCTCTCAAGAGATACAACTCTTTCATCCATCCTAAGCTTGTAGTCAAGTTGGTTGTAGCCAACATCTATGGCATAAACTTTCTTTGCCCCATGCTTTAACATACAGTGAGTAAAACCCCCAGTTGATGCGCCTATATCTACACAAACTGCATCTGTGAGATCAATTTCATAGTCATCAATCATCTTCTCAAGCTTGTGGCCACCACGAGATACAAAGGAGTTTTCAAGTCCCTTGATGTAGATTTTTTCTTCTTCTTTAAGTTGGGTTCCAGGTTTTTCCACCCTGTCTGTTCCAATAAAAACCTTGCCTTCCATTATTAGTCTCTTGGCCTTTTCTCTAGAATCAATTAGGCCCTTTTCAACTAATAAGACATCTGCTCGTTTTTTTGCCATTACCTACTCCTATTTACTAATTTGGCTGCAAAAGACTTTAATGCATCTTCTTTAAGTTCAAGACCATCTAGGGCTTCATAGGCTCCATTAGTTAAGTCGATAATTTCATTTTGAAGGTCTTCCTTGTCCTTAAATAGAAGCATGTTGATTTCGCCACTGTCTGGGTCCTTTTCTTCATCTAAGAGATCATCCTCAAATTGGTAGGCAATACCAATGTATTCACCAAACTTTGCAAGCTTAGTAATGTTATCTGGTTCAAGACCTGCTATAATGCCGCCAACTACAACTGATGCCTTAATTAGGGCTCCAGTCTTTAGCTTATACATATTTTCGCAGTCATCCTCTGTGTAATCTGAAACGTCTCTGTCAATATCAATAGTTTGGCCACCAATCATCCCATTAACACCTGTTGCATTATAAATATATTTCATGGCCCTCATGGCACGTTTTAAGTCTTCAGGGTCTTCAATGTTTTCGATATGTCTTAAGAGAATTTCCATAGACATATTTAGGAGCCCATCTCCAGCAAGGATTGCAATCCCTTCAGAATAAACCTTGTGGTTAGTTGGCTTATCTCTTCTAAAGTCGTCATCATCCATGGCTGGTAAGTCATCGTGGACAAGTGAATAAGTGTGAATCATTTCAATTGCAGCTGCAAAAGGTAGTATTTTATCCAAAGACTCATCTGAAAATTCACAAAAACTTATTAAACAAATAAGGGGTCTTATCCTTTTACCACCAGAAAACAAGGAATACTTAATAGAGTCAATAACCTTGTGTTGAGGACTGTTGTCGTACTCAAGTAAGGAGCTCAAATAATTATTAAATTTTTCTAGTAAATTATCGAAATCTCTCATCTTTTTTGTCCTCAATAAATTCAGAATTTTCTTCTGCAATAGTTTTAATCTTGCCCTCGTAGGCCTTTAAGGTATTGTTTAAGTACTTATAAAGCTCAATTCCCTTTTCGTATTTTTTTATGGAATCTTCAAGACTAATGTCCTTAGACTCAAGTTCCTTTATTATATTTTCAAGCTCCCTAAAGGAACTTTCATAATCTCTTTCCATTTAATCCCTCACTTCCACTTTTTGAACCTTGGATTCTACTTGGCCATCCTTAAATTTTAGAGAAATAAGATCTCCCGGCCTTGCTTCTCTTGCAGACTTGAGATTTTTTCCATCTTCTGTCAAGATTTCAACCTTATTTATCTTTTCAAAGGCCGAATCAATTCCCATCTTCAATAGATTTAGCCTGTTTTTTTCATTTTTCAACCTAACACTTAAGTCATAAGCGGCTAAAAACTTTTCAAAACTCTTAACCTTCCTATGATTATCATTGACATAAGTCTTAAAATAATAATTTAAGAGTTTTTTATCAAAATTTAGACTCTCTTGGTCCTTGTTAATCCTAGAATTTATATTTACAGAAATATTTTTTAGTCTGTAAGAATAATTTTCAAGATCCTTGGACTCTTTTAACTTAAAATTCCCCAGATAAAACTTTTTCTCCTGAAGGTCATACTCATGGTCCTCAATAATTTTTTTCATAGAGAAATTCAAAAGTGCATGAGCCCTTAAGAGGTCTCTAGTCCTTTCATTTATCTTATAAACTTGGTTTTTTATAGAAATATTTTTGTATAGATTTAAGAGTCTTAATCTATTGAAATCAAGTCTCCTATCCATGAGATTTTTTAGCTGAGACTTTTTCTTCTCAAGTTCAGAAAAAATTTGATCCTCACTAATAGTCACAAGTTCAGCTGCATTAGTTGGAGTTGCCGCCCTCATATCTGCTACAAAATCACAAATAGTGTAGTCTACTTCGTGACCCACAGCAGAAATCACTGGGATTTTTGATGCAAAAATCTCCCTTGCAAGACCTTCATCATTAAAGACAAAGAGGTCTTCAAAGCTTCCTCCGCCCCTTGCAATAATTATTGTGTCTACTGCCTCTTCTTCATTAAAATATTTCACACCAGAAATTAAAGTTTCAGCTGCATAGGCTCCCTGAACAAGACTTGGATAAATAAAAACATCACAAGTCTTATTGCGTTTCCTAAAAATATTTATAACATCCTCAATGGCTGCACCACTAGTCGATGTAATAAGTCCAATCCTCGATGGATACTTCTTTAATCTCTTCTTGTGGCCAGGGTCAAAAAGTCCCTCCTTAGAGAGTTTCTCTTTAAGATCCAGGTACTCCTGGTAGAGATTGCCCTTGCCATCAAGTTCTAATTGGCTAATATATAAAAAAACCCTGCCACTTCTATCGTAGTAAGTGACAGTTCCCTTTGCCATAACCTTTGCCCCATCGAATATATTAATTTTTATATCCTCTTGGCTTGCCATAGCATCAATACGGGCAAATTTATCCTTGAGAGAAAAATAAATATTTCCATTCTTGTGGTAATTTAAATTAGTAATCTCCCCAGTGACCTTAATGTCCCTTAGGATATAGTCCATTGAGATTAGCTTTTTGATGTAATTATTCAGTTCACTTACATTAAAAGCAGACTTTGCCAAATTAAAAACTCCTGTAAATTGTTCCCAAAATTCCGTTTATAAATTTAGGTGCTTCGTCAGAACTATAAAGTCTTGCTATTTCAACAGCTTCATTAATAGAAACCTCTTCAGGGATATCATCCTTGTAGAGAAATTCGTAGACAGCAACCCTAAGGATTTGCCTGTCAACCTTGGCAAGCCTTGCCATAGTCCAGCCCTTTAAATTTTTTTCTATTGTCTCATCAACTACTTCAAGCTTGTCCAAAATATCTGGAACTACCCTATTGATGTAATCAACTTCGTCCCCTTGGAAGTTATTGTTTTCCATAAAAACTTCTAACTTGTCAGTAGAGAAGTCATTATTTATATCCATGGCGAAAAGGGCCTGCATGGCCCCTATTCTTGCTCTCTTCCTACTCATTTTACAACAGTCTTTTCAGAATTTTTTACAGCAATCCCTGAAATGTGAACATTGACTTCTACAACATCAAAGTCTGTCATATTCTCAATTGCTTCCTTAACTTCTTCTTGTACCTTTTCAGATACTTCAACAATTTTTATTCCGTACTCAATAGTAATATATACATCTACAATAGTTTCTTTTTCGCCAATATTGACTCTAACGCCCTTATTGAAATTTTTTGTATTTAAAATGTCAGTAACTTGAGACTTGAAGTTAGATCCAACCTTAACAACACCATCAACACTTTCAGCTGCAACTGATGCAACTGTAGCGATAACATCTTCAGAAATCTTAACTTGACCTTCTGCCTCATTACCATTAACAAGATATTTATTATCCACTATTACACCTCCAAATTAACTAAAATAATTATACCAAATACTTCTTATATTATCAATTTATTGCACTTTGCATGACTTTTTTAAGAAGATATTTAAAAGTAAATAATTGCTGAAAATGTGGTTGAAATTTTATGATAAATTAATAAAAATTTCTAGCTTATTATAAAAAGAGGACTTGGTAATTTTTAAAGAGTCTATAAAAACTTATCAAGTCTTTATTAAAAGGTGATTAAAAAATTATTGTAACTTCTTAAAAATTTGTAAGCTTGTAATTAAATAGTAAACAAGAAATAATTATGAAGTCTTTAAAAATTATAAAGTTCTTATTAAGAATTAAGTATGAATTTTTTTTGTGTCTTAAAAAATTATTTATAAGCTTGTAAGTCCTAAGTTGCTAAAATTTAAAAATAAAAAAAGCCCGAGGACTTAATACTTGACATCTAGCAAGTATAGTCCACAGGCAGGTGCTGTTGGTCCAGCGGCCTTTCGAGTTTTTTTCTCCAAGGCTTCCTTCATATATTCAATTTCTCTTTGACCCCGTCCTATCTCGAGGACAGTTCCTGTTACAATTCTTATCATATTTTTTAAAAAGGCTTTTGCTACAAAGTCAAAATACAAAAAGTCTCCATCTTCAATGACATCTATTCGATCAATGGACCTTATGGAGTCCTTGACTATGGCCCCTTTTCCCATAAAGGAGTTGAAGTCGTGCTCTCCTATTAAGTAAGAAAGAGCCTTCCTCATCCTATCTGGGTCCACTTCATAGGGATATTCATAGGCACGATTGCGTAAGAGGGCATGCCTATATCTTGACCTGTGAACTACGTAACGATATTTTTTTAATCTTGCATCATATCTTGCGTGAAAATCATCTGGAACATACCTTGCTTCAACAACTGAAACATCTTCTGGCAGGTTAAAGTTCAAAACCTTAGGGAGATTTCCTATATCAATTGTGGTATCAGAATAAAAATTTGCGTATTGTCCCTCAGCGTGAACTCCCTTGTCAGTTCTTCCTGCATAAAAAATCTTCACAGGATGTTTGACAGTTTTTTCAATTCCAAGATTTATTTCTCCCTCAACAGTCCTCTCATCTGGTTGCATCTGAAATCCGTGAAAGTTAGTCCCGTCGTAGTTAATTTTTATTAAAATATTTTTCATATCTTAGAAACCACAACTATTATGCCAAAGAAGATTAGGTTGCCAATAAATAAGATGACATCTTTCTTCACGATCTTTGAGGCATTCATCTTTGTCCTGCCATCTCCACCTCTGTAACATCTTGCTTCCATGGCTGTGGCAAGTTCTTCTGCCCTCCTAAAGGAGTTAATGAAAAGTGGAACAAGGAGTGGAACTAAGTTTTTCGCACGCTTGATTATATTTCCTGACTCAAAGTCTGCTCCTCTTGCCATTTGTGCCTTCATAATCTTGTCAGTTTCTTCTATAAGTGTTGGAATAAACCTAAGGGCAATTGTCATCATCATGGCAATCTCGTGACTTGGAACTCCAATCTTCCTAAAAGGCCTTAAGAGCGATTCTATCCCATCAGTTAGTTCTATTGGCGAAGTTGTATAAGTTAATAAACTTGTACCAAGAACTAAGAGGATTAGTCTTATTCCCATAAAGACAGCAAGGTTTACCCCTTCTTTTGAAATTTTTAAAAATCCAAAAGTGTAAATTGCTTCTCCAGGCGTGAAAAATAAGTTAATTATAAATGTAACGAGGATAATCCACTTCAGTGGCTTTAATCCCTTTAGGACCATTCCAAGTGGTAGCTTGGCGTTAACTATAATTAAAAGTAAGTATAAAACTACTGGTATATACATGAAAACTGATTTTATAAAGAAGAGTGAACATATAAATAAAATCATTGTTATCATTTTTAATTTTGGGTCATACTTGTGGACGGCACTTTCACCAGGAAAATATTGGCCAATTGTTATATCTTTAAACATTAGAAGCACCTCTCAAATATTTTTTTAGAGACTCCTTGGCCTCTTCCACAGTTATGGCATCCTCGTTGATGTCTAGACCCTTCTTCTTTAAAGTCCTCATAAGAGAAGTTATTTGTGGAATCCCAAGTCCAACTCCAAGAAGCTTATCTTCCTCTCTAAAGATATCTCTTGGCTCTCCATCTAAAAAGACTTTACCCTTATCAAGGACAACTATTCTCTCAGCAATTTTCGCCACGTCTTCCATGGAGTGGGAAACTAAAATTACTGTCATCTTCCTCTTTTCATGAATGCTTTTTATTTCACTTAGGATTTCGTCACGACCCCTTGGGTCAAGACCTGCTGTTGGCTCATCAAGTATTAAGACTTTTGGCTCCATGGCAAGGACACCTGCTATGGCCACCCTTCTTTTTAAACCTCCAGAAAGTTCAAAGGGTGACTTGTCCTTATAAGTTTTATAGTCGAGTCCAACTGACTCCATGGAAGACTTTACTCTCTCTTGAACTTCTTCTTCGCTTATATCCAAGTTTTTTGGTCCAAAGGCAATGTCTCTTTCAATAGTTTCTTCAAAAAGTTGGTATTCTGGATATTGAAAGACTAGTCCAACTTTTTTTCTAAGGTCAGTTAAGTTTGAACCAGACTTATCAACCCTTGTTCCATCAATAATAATTTCTCCAGATGATGGCTTCAAAAGTCCATTTAGGTGTTGGATAAAGGTTGACTTGCCTGAACCTGTGTGACCAATGAGGCCAATGAATTCATTCTCCTCGACTTTTAAGCTGATGTCATTAACAGCCTTCTTCTCAAAAGGGAGGCCTTCGCTATAGATATGTGTTAAATTGTTAATTTCTATTAGTGACATATTTCCTTCACCATTTCTTCTATATTTAAAACTTCCCTAGAAATATCAATCCCATCTTTTTTTAGCTCGTAGGCAAGTTCTGTTACTTGAGGCACATCAAGGCCAAGTCCCTTGATCTTGTCCACTTGAGAAAAAACTTCTCTTGGAGTCCCACTTAGGACCATATTGCCATCTTCCATTACAACAACCCTGTCGCTAATTGCAGCCTCTTCCATGTAGTGGGTTATTAAAATTATTGTCTTGCCTTCTTCCTTGTTGAGTTTAACAAGAGTGTCAATTACTTCCCTCCTGCCACTTGGGTCAAGCATAGCAGTTGGCTCATCAAGAATTATATATTTAGGCGACATGGCAAGGATTCCAGCTATGGCTATTCTTTGCTTTTGTCCACCAGAAAGAAGGTGGGGTGCATTTTTTTTATATTCAGCCATCCCAACATCCTCTAGGGCACTATCAACTCTTTTTCTTATTTCACTTGGTTCAATCCCCATATTTTCAGGACCGAAGGCAACTTCATCTTCAACAATAGTTGCAACTAATTGGTTGTCTGGATTTTGAAAAACCATGCCAGCAGTCCTTCTTATGTCCCAAATCTCATCTTCATTTTTGGTGTTCATCCCATCAACAAAGACATCTCCCTGTCCTGGCAATAGGAGACCATTTATTAGTTTGGCAAGGGTAGACTTTCCAGACCCATTGTGACCCAAGAGAGCCACAAATTCGCCTTCTTTTATTTCTAAATTTATATCTTTTAAAATCTCTTTAGCATTTTCATCTTCGTAGTCGTATTTAAAAGATAAGTTTTTTATACTAATCATTTTATCACCTTTATGTTAACCTATTATAAAGGATAACTTAACAAAAATCTATATTATTTCTTTGACACATAGGGATTATCTCTAAGGCAAAACCTTAGGGGAAGATCTGCGTCTTCGCCTGCATAATCAATCCCAATCCTCTTTGTAATAAGAAGATCACTTTCAGAAATTTCATCAGAATCTTCTATGTAGAGATAATCCTTTGACAAGACTTTTCCATTTAAAGACCTATTAATTCCAAGCGCCATGGAAAGCTTCCCTGGTCCATTGCTTAGGTTCTTCCTTTGATAAGTTGAGAGATCTTCATAAGCCTTTCCAAATCGATTTTTAGAAATCCCATCTAAATTTTCAAGTGGTTCTACTCCACGAATTAAAACTGCCTCTGGATGTTCTTCGTCTCTTGTCACAATATTTAATAAGTCGTACATACCATAAATCAAGTAGACATAGATGTGACCTCCAGGTAGATAAAGTGTCTTATTCCTATCAGTAATCCTACCACCATAGGAGTGGCAGGCCCTATCCTCAAGGCCCAAATAAGCTTCAGTTTCAACTATTTTTGCACAGAAAAAATTACCAGAAATATTTCTGATAATTTTCTTGCCTATTAAAGATTTTGCAACTTCAACTGTATCTCTCTTAAAAAAATCATTCTCTAGAATTTTTCCAGTGGTCATACTTTTCCAATTCCTTGTCTAATTTTTTTACTATATAAGTTAGAACACCTAAGTCATCAAAGAATCCAAAGAACAAAACAAAGTCAGGAATTATATCTGCGGGGTTTAAAAGATATAAAAATCCTGCCACTATTAAAATTATGTCCTTCTTTTTTACATCCCTGTAATTTCCCTTGGAATAATCCATTACAAGGCCCAGAGCAAGTCCAAGTTCTCGTGAAATCTTTTTAAATAAATCCACTTTACTTGTAGTGGCTGTAGACTCATGAATCACCCTATTAATTCTATCTTTATTCTTAAAAACTTGGTTAGCATAGGGCCATAGCTTTCTCAAAGTTCTATAATAATTCAAATTTCTCCCCCTAAGTTAAAATTTGCATTTCTCTTACTACTTTTCTTTACCCAAAAAGAGATTTATGCATTCATCCAGGAAGAATCCTTTGGATTATCCCTAAATAATTTTAACTTTTCAATTTCACTTTCCTTAATATAGTCCATTTCGTGAGCAACTTCTATTAATTCATCAAAAGTTGTAAGTGAATTGTGTTTAAAACCTGCTGCTTTAAAGTTTTCTTCAGCATTTTTCATATTATAAGTAAATATACTTACGATTCCAAGGACTTGGTATCCAACTTCTTCAAGAGCCTTTGCAGCTTCAATTGAGGATCCACCAGTTGAGAATAAGTCTTCAATAACTACAACTTTCGCTCCATCAATTTTTGCACCTTCAATTTTATTTTGCTTGCCGTGGTCCTTATTGGAAGATCTTACGAAGCCCATGGGAAGTTCCATGGCATCAGCAATTATAGCTGCGTGAGGAATCCCTGCTGTTGCAGTTCCCATTATATATTCTACTTCAGGGTATTCTTTTTTAATTAAATCAACAAGACCCTTCTCTACTCGACTTCTTTCTTCTGGGTAAGAAAGAGTCAGTCTGTTGTCACAGTAGATTGGAGATTTTATTCCAGATGCCCAAGTGTATGGATCTTCTGGTGAAAGAGTAACGGCCTTTAATTTTAATAAAATTTTTGCAATTTCTCGCATTATTTGCCTCCTAAAAAGTCTTTTTTGATTTCTCTATATTCCTTTAATGGGTCTTCTGCCTTAGTGATTGGTCTTCCCACAACGATGTAATCAGATCCAAGCTCTCTTGCTTCGCTAGGAGTTACAACCCTCTTTTGGTCGTCAGTATTTTTTACCTTCCTAATGCCTGGAGTAACTGTGATAAAGTCTTTACCCAAATTTTCCTTTATCTTTGGCACTTCAAGTGCAGAGCAAACAATACCACTTAAGTTAGCTTCCTTTGCAATATTTGCATAGGCAAGGACAACCTCATCAAGAGACTTATCCTTATCGATTTGAAGTTCCTTGTGCATAACCTCTTCGTCTGTAGAAGTAAGCATAGTTACACCAAGGGTTATTAGGTCACTTTTTTCATTTTTTACAATTTCACTAGCATCGCTTAACATCTTCTTGCCACCAGCTATGTGGTAGTTGATCATGTCAACATCAAGAGCAATTAGAGAATTTGTCGCCCCCTTACAAGTGTTTGGAATGTCATGAATCTTTAAGTCCAAGAAAATCTTGTGACCTAGTTTTTTTATTTTTCTTACAATACTTGGACCTTCCTTGTAGAAAAGTTCCATTCCAACTTTTACATATACTTCTTCATCTTTAAAATCCTTTAAAAAATCAAGAGCCTTATCTCCACTTGGAAAATCTAGTGCAATAATTACATCCTTTGCCATATTAACCTCAGCTTTCTCCAGTCGCCTTATCTTGCAAGTAGGCGTTAATAAATGTATCTAAATCTCCGTCCATTACCTTTTCTACGTCACCAACATCTACATTTGTCCTGTGGTCCTTAACCATAGTGTAAGGTTGGAATACATAAGATCTTATTTGTGAACCCCAAGCAATTTGTGAGTAGTTACCTTGAAGGTCTTCAATTTTTTCCTTTTTTTCTTCTTCTGCAAGAGCAACAAGCTTTGCCTTTAACATGTTCATTGCCTTTTCCCTATTTTGGATTTGGCTACGTTCATTTTGACATTGAACAACAATTCCTGTAGGAATGTGGGTGATTCTAACAGCAGAGTCAGTAGTGTTAACGTGTTGTCCACCTGCACCTGATGACCTGTAAGTATCAATCTTTAATTCTTCGTCTTTGATTTCAACTTCTGTGTCGTCATCAATTTCTGGGAAGACATCAACAGATGAGAAGGAAGTGTGTCTTCTCTTGTTGGAGTCAAAAGGCGAAATCCTAACAAGTCTGTGGACTCCCTTTTCACCCTTTAGGTATCCATAGGCATTGTCGCCAGAAATCTTTAGAGTTACGGATTTAATTCCAGCCTCGTCTTCCTTTAAGAGGTCAAGAGTTTCAACCTTGAAACCCTTATTTTCTGCATACCTTGTGTACATCCTTAGAAGCATACTTGCCCAGTCTTGGGCTTCAGTTCCACCTGCACCAGCATGGATAGAAAGAATGGCATCGTGGGAATCGTACTCCCCATTTAATAAAGTGTTTAGTTTAAATTCAGCAGCTTCCTTTTCTATTTCATCAACAACTCCTTGGAAGTCAGAGTATGAAGAGTAGTCTTCCTCTATTTCCATAAGGGTAATTAGGTCTTCTGCATCAGTAATTAATTCATTTAACTTGTCGTATTGATCTATCTTTCTTTGATATGAATTTGTTTCACGTATAACTTTTTGGGCACTTTCATTGTCATCCCAAAAACCTGGTTCCATTTGTTTTTTGTTAAGCTCAACTACTTTTTCCTTGAGAGAATCTATCTCAAGAGACTCACCTAGGGCTTTAGTTGTAAGCTTGGAATTTTCCAGGCGCTCCTTATCTAAATAGATATTTTGCTCCATAAAAATCCTCCTTTGTATTGCTTATTTTAGTATAACACAGTTGATATAATGACACTAATATTTTGTTGGTAGATGAGAATAATTTTTGACTTATCATTTTGTTATAGTATGAAAATTATTTTTGACTTATCATTTTTATATTAACTTGCAACTTAATATAAGTTTGTGTATTTTTTTCAAATTAGAATTTATTTTAAATTGAAATTTTTTATTAATCTTATACTTTAAATTAATTCTTATTCTTTTCTCTAATTATTTTAATTTTTACTAACTTATAAAGTCCAATTTTCATTAAATAAGTGGTGAAGATGGTTTTAAGCATGAAAAAAGACCTAAGCTTTTAACTCAGGTCTTGCTCTTAAATTTATCCTCTTAACTCTTGTCTATTTTCGTTAAGCATTTTTATAATTTCTGAAAGGTTTACTTGTGTGTTTTCAAGTAGCTCGTCTGCATAGTCCCTTGCGCCTTCTCTTATTTGAGTTGACTCTTCCTTTGCAGATTTTAAAATTTCACTTGCTCTTTCATTTGCTTGTCTCACAAGTTCATTTTCGTCAATAATTTTTTCTGAATGAGCTCTTGCTGCAGAGATAATCTTGTCTGCTTCGTCGTGTGCTCCATTGATGATATCGTCCTTGTCTTGAGCAATCTTTTGTGCTTCAGAAACTTCTCCAGGGATTTGTGTTTTTAATTCGTTAACAATTTCTAAAAATTCTTCCCTTTCAACCATTACCTTGTTTGTAAGTGGAATTTGTGATGATGTTTCCACAAGGTCTTCTAATTCTTCAACTAAATCAATTAAATTCATATCTTCCTCCTAAGTAATTTTTTCTTCATAGCTTCTCCTACAATAGGAGGCACGAATAAATCTGTATCTCCGTCAAAGTTGGCTACTTCTTTTGCAAGTGATGAACTTACAAATAAATTTTCATTAGATGACAATAAAAATACTGTTTCTATGCTGTCCTTATAATTTTTGTTTGCCATGGCTAGGGTGTATTCACTAAAGTAATCACTTGCCGATCTCAGTCCCCTAACAACCACCTTGCAGTTTCTCTTTTTTGCATATTCTACTAAGAGTCCGTCAAAGGAATCAATCTCAATCCCTTCCATGCCGTCTAAAACTTCATGAAGAAGGTCCTTCCTCTCTTCAACTGTGAAGAGTCCTTTTTTTGAAGTGTTGTCTAGGACTGCAACTATAACTTCTCCAAAAATATCCCTTGCTCTTTTTATTATGTCTAAGTGGCCATTTGTCACTGGGTCGAAGCTACCCGCATATATTACTTTCATTTTCATCCCATCCACATATGGAAATCGAAGTATTTCCATATTTTTTGTTTTTTATTTCTACAAAGCCTTCACCTATTATTAGTGGCTTATCTGTATTATACTCCACAATTAACTTTCCGTCAGGCTTTAGTATCTTATTTTCTCTTATTAGTTTAAAGGCTTTCTTGTATAAGTCGCGTCTGTCGAAGGGTGGGTCCATATAGATGTAATCAAACTTTACATCTAACTTTTTTAGAGCTTGGTTCAAATGATCTTCCATTACTATTGCTTGATCATTTAACTTTGCCTTATCAAGGTTCTTTTTCACACAATCTATGGCTTCCTTTGATTTGTCAACAAAGTAGGCCTTGTCTGCTCCCCTGGATAAAAATTCTATTCCATTGGCACCTGAACCGCAAAATAAATCTAAGACTGTGACGTCAAAGAAGTTTTGTCCCAAAATGTTGAAAACAGATTCCTTAACCCTGTCTTCTGTGGGCCTTGTATCTAGTCCCTTGGGAGCTATTAATTTTAGTCCCCTTCTATTTCCTGAAATTATTCTCATAAAGCCTCCAAATTAGTTACATTTTACCATAAGAAAGGATATTTTAAAAGATATTAGTTTAAATCCGAGTAAAATTCAGTTATCTCTTTGTTTAAATAAGAATATTTTTCTCCCTCTAAGTTTGGGTCCTCTTCTAATATATTTCTCACGTCATCTGCAGCGTATTTTAAAATAGTTTCATCCCTGAAGGGGTCTGCAAGTCTTAGATTTGGCATGCCCGATTGTCTTGTTCCAAGTATGTCACCAAAGCCCCTGAGCTCTAGGTCCTTGTTGGCAATATAAAATCCGTCGTTGGAGTCCGTCATTATCTTCATCCTCTCCCAGGATATTTCACTTGTAGAAAGATTATAGAGGATGCAATAGGATTGTTGGTCCCCTCTTCCAACTCTTCCCCTGAGTTGGTGGAGGGTTGATAGCCCAAACCTCTCTGCATTATAGATCATTATGACGCTGGCATTGGGTACGTTGACCCCAACTTCAACAACAGTCGTTGACACAAGGAGGTTAATTTTATTCTCTGCAAAGTCCTCCATAATTTGATTTTTTTCATCTGCCTTCATCTTTCCATGAAGAAGTCCAACATGAAAACCATCAAAGTATTGGCTTAGTTCTTCATAAACCTTCTCAACTGCCTGCAAGTTTTCGTAGTCTTGATTTTCTTCAATGAGAGAGCAAATGACATAGGCTTGTCTCCCCTCATTAAGTTCTTTTTTTATAAAGGCCAAGGACTTTTCCAGCATATTTTCATTTATGGCAATGGTCTTAATTGGCTTTCGTCCCTTGGGCATGGACTTTATTATGGAAACGTCAAGGTCTGCATAGAGGACAAGACTTAAACTCCTTGGAATTGGCGTTGCCGACATAACGATTGTAGCTGCGTCCTTATTCTTATTTTGCAGCATATTTCTTTGAACAACTCCAAACCTGTGTTGCTCGTCAATTACATTTACACCAAGCTTTTTAAAAACTACATTCTCTTCTATTAGGGCGTGAGTTCCTATTAAGATGTCAAGAGACCCCATTTCAAGATTGTCCAAGATGTCTCTTCTTGCCTTTTTTGTAGTTGATCCTATTAAGAGTCCCACTTTTATACCCAAAGGCTCTAACAATTCTACAAAGGATTCAAAGTGTTGCTTGGCCAAAATTTCTGTTGGTGCCATAATTGATGATTGGTAACCATTGAGGTAGGCAAGATATATTATTATTATTGCAATAATTGTCTTACCACTACCAACATCACCCTGAATCAGTCTATTTATGGACTTGCCTTCCTTCATGTCCTTAAAGATTTCTTCAAGAACTGTGTTTTGGCCCTCTGTTAATTTAAAGGGAAGATTATTTATAAAATCAAAAACTTGATCCTTGATTTCAAATTTTATTGCATCTCGCCTTTCATTTTGGACCTTATTCTTTAGGATAGAAAGCTCAAATAAAAATAACTCTTCATAGATTAGCCTTTCTCTAGCCTGTATGTAATTTTTCCTAGACTTAGGATAATGAATTGCTCTTATGGCTTCGTTTTTCCCAAGGAAAGAATACTTATCCAAGATTTCTTCTGGCAGATTTTCACTAAAAAGATTTTCATTAATAACTTGGTCAATTACTTTTTCAAAGACAAAATTATTCAGGCCTTCTGTTAAATTGTAAATAGGAGAAATCTTGCCCAGCTTTTTCAAATTATCAGCCTCTTCAATCTCTGGACTTGACATTGTCACCCTGCCCCTAAAGTAGTCTGTCTTTCCATAGACTAAGTAGTATCTACCTGGCAAGATCTTAGAATGAAGGTAAAAGGCATTAAAAAAAGAAAGTTCAATCTCTCCAGATTCATCTTCAGCCAAAAAACTTGTAAGTGTAAGACCCTTCCTTATCCTCCTGTTTTGAAGTTTAGAAAGAATCCTAATCTTAAAAGTATTTTTTTCTCCAATCCTCGCTTCTGAAACCCTAGTAATTTTTGAAGAGTCTTCATATCTTCTGGGATAAAAGTGGAGGAGGTCTTCAATTGTATAAATTCCCAACTTATGAAAGAGCTTAGCCCTTTTGGGTCCAATTCCTTTTAAGCCCTTTATAGGGTCTGTTAAGTTCATATTTATCTCCTAGTTTTATTTCCTATAAGAAAAGCCCAAAGCAAAACTTCGGGCTCAATAAATAATCTAAAATTTATTCAAGAGATATGATGTAGTAATAAATTGGTTGGTCACCCTTTATTACATCAATATCAATATCTGGATATTTTTCTTCAATAGCTTCACGAACTTCTTCTGCATCTTCTTCTTTAACATCTTCTCCATAGAAAAGTGTCACAAGAGAAATGTCTTCGTCCATTAGCTTGTCCACAGTTTCTGTTACAACGTCAAAAACAGTCTTGCCGCTGGAAATTATATCTTTAGATGCAATACCAATTATGTCATCCTTGTGGATTTCCTTGCCATTTATTGTAGTATCTCTTACTGCATAAGTTACAGATGCATCAATGACACTTCCTATTGCTTCTATCATATTTTCTTCGTTTTCTTCTTTTGAAGCTTCTTCATTGAAGGCAAGCATAGCAGCTATACCTTGTGGAACTGATTTTGATGGAATTACAATAATTTCCCTGTTAGAAATATCCCTTGCTTGTTCTGCTGATAAAATTATGTTGCTGTTATTTGGGATTAGGTAGATTACCTTACCCCCCACCTTGTCAACTCCCTTTAAAAGGTCTTCTGTTGATGGGTTCATAGTTTGACCACCTGCAACAACAAAGTCAACACCAAGAGATTTAAAGGTTTCTGTCATTCCTTCTCCCATGGAAACTGTTATAAAGGAATAGTCTTTTTCTTCTATTATTTCTTCCTCTTCTTCTCTCTTTTTAGCTTCAGCAACTTCTTCATCATCAAAGAGAACTTCCCTGTGTTGGTATCTCATGTTATCGATCTTGATATCTTGAAGAAGTCCAAGCTCGCAAGCATGTTGAAGGACAATTCCAGGGTCATTTGTGTGAACGTGAACCTTTATAAGATGACTTCCGCCACCACCAACAACTAAAAGACAGTCACCAAGTGGTGCAATTTTTTCTCTAAAAGAGTCAATATCTTCGTAGTCAGTATTTATAATAAATTCAGTACAATAACCATATTTTAAAGAAGTGTCAGCTTCAGTGAATTGAACTTCTTTTTGTGCCTTTTTCTTTAGGGTTTCATCTTCACTTTGATCAGCAATGTCTTCGCCCTTTAAGACCTTAAGTCCACCTTCAAGTAGGACAACAAGACCCTTACCACCTGCATCGACAACTCCAGCTTCCTTTAAAACTTGAAGTTGATTTGGTGTGTTATCAAGAGATTTATTTGCTTCAACAATTACATCTTCTAAAAATGTAATTGGGTCTTCTGCCTTTTTATAATGTCTAATGGCAAAGTCAGCAGTTTCTCTTCCAACTGTAAGTATTGTTCCTTCAATTGGTTTCATAACAGCCTTATAAGTTGTCTCACTTGCCTTTTTAAAGGCATGAGCAAGGTCTGATGTAGTTGCTTTATCAATTCCTTCCAAACCTTCAGAAAAACCTCTTAGAAGTTGTGAAAGAATAACACCACTATTTCCCCTAGCTCCCATAAGAGCACCACGAGCTGCTGCAGCTGAAACGTCTCCAGCAGTAAAATCTCCCTCTAAGCTTTCAATTTGTTT
The DNA here is from genome assembly GCF_001815405.1 of Peptoniphilus sp. HMSC075B08. Lineage (NCBI taxonomy): Bacteria > Bacillati > Bacillota > Tissierellia > Tissierellales > Peptoniphilaceae > Peptoniphilus > Peptoniphilus sp. HMSC075B08. The sequence continues at coordinate 42,540 of NZ_KV820458.1, forward strand.
TAAGGCAGATTTTGATGTAAGGCTCATGTTAGTTCCTGTATCTCCATCGGGAACAGGGAACACATTAAGAGCGTTGACCTCCTCCTTCATGGATATTAGATAATTTACGGCTCCCTTAAAAATTTCTTTTAATAGGGGACCATTAATTTTATTTATTTCCAAAATCTTACCTCCACTACTTAAGTCTAATACCTTCTACAAGGACCTCAATATTATCAACTTCAAGCCCTGTTAAATTTTCTATATTAAACTTTACTCTCTCTATAATATTTTCACCAACAGTAGAAATTTTAACTCCATATTCTAAAATTACATGAAGCTCTATAGAAATTTCATTTTCGTCAGTATTAACTACAATTCCCTTTGAAAGATTTTCGAATCTCAATAATTCAAAAATTCCATCTGCGGCATTTTTTGATGCCATTCCAACAATTCCGTAAGATTCCATAGCTGAAATCCCAGCTATATTTGCTAGTACGCTATCTTCTATTACAATGTTTCCAAGTTCTCTATTAATAATTGCCGGCATGAGGGCACCTCCTTATCTAGTACATTATATCAGAAGTCACAGAATATTAACAGATTTTCAAAAATCCTTTGTAAAAAATTAGAATTTAGTGTAAAATAAATACATGTTGAAAAAATATTTGCACTTAGCGGACTTTTTTGGTAAAATATTGTCTGCTTAATAACTAAAGGAGGTGCGTTATGGCTAAAAGATGTGAAATTTGCGGAAAAGAAAAATCATTCGGAAATAAAATTTCTTTCTCTCACTCTCGTTCTAACAGAAGCTGGTCTCCTAACATTAGAAGAGTTAAGGCTGTAGTTAATGGATCAAGAAAAAGAATTAACGTATGTACTAGATGCCTAAGATCTGGTAAAGTAGAAAGAGCTATATAATTAAGGGTCTTAGTTAAGATCCTTTTTTTATTTAGGACCTACATATTCTCCCTTGGGAGACTTTATAAGAAAACCCCTTGAGTAGTCGTCAAGGGGTTTTGTTTTTTATATTTAATTTATTTTTTCCAAAATTATTTTTCTTATATCCTTTATGAGGTAAAGTGATCCACACCAAAGGATCATGTCGCCCTCTCCTGCAAGTTCAAAAGTTTTTTCAACTGCTTCCTTCCTGTCCTTGATTGCATAAATTTCTTTACTTGAAATTTCTTTAAATTCTTTTTCTAAGGAATCTAAATCAGTAAATCTCTCATTGTCAATTTCTGTCAAGACAATCTTATCTGCAAGTCCCTCAATCTTTTCCAAGATGTGTTTGTGGTCCTTATCCTTTAGAAGTGAGAAGCCCAATATCAATTTGTTATAGTTAAATTTCTTTATACTTTTTTCTATTCCTTCAATTGAATCCAAGTTGTGAGACCCATCAATTACTATAAGAGGGTCTCTTGATAGACATTCTGTCCTTCCAATATTCTCTGCCTTCTTTAGTCCCTCTTTTATTTTTTCTTCGTCTAATTTGTAATCTTCTTTTAAATAATCCAAAACCATGATAGCAAGGGCTGCATTAAAGGCTTGATGGTCTCCAATAAGAGAAATTTCTACATCCTTATAAGATCTAAAGTTGAATTTATTTCCAAATTCGTTGGAGGAAATTATTTTTACTTCGTCAAAGGAAAATTCACTAAAGCTAGAAGATTTTTCTCTTGATATTTTCTTTAATTCAAGCCTTGCTTCTTCAGCCTGAGGATAAGAAAAGACATGAGAATTTTCTTTAATAATTCCACCCTTTTCACGAGCAATCTTTTCTAAAGTGTCACCCAAGATGTTTGCATGATCAAGTGCAATGTGACAAAAAACAGGGATAGATTTCTCCATTACATTTGTCGCGTCAACTCTTCCTCCCATGCCAACTTCCATTACTGCAAAGTCTAAATTTTTCTCTGCAAAATAAATGTAGGCAATTGAAGTTAAAATTTCAAAACCACTTACAAAAATTTTCTTCTTATCAAGTCCTTCAACTTCTTTTCTAACTTGACTGGCAATCTTTGCAAAGTCTTCTTCGCTTATGATTTCCCTATTGACTTCTATCTCCTCACGAACATTTGTTATATAAGGAGATGTGAACTTGCCCACTGAATAGTTATTTTCTATAAGGGCATTAGTGATGAAACTTGCAACTGATCCCTTGCCGTTAGTTCCTGTAATGTGAATAATTTTTAATTTATCTTGAGGCCTATCAAAAATTTCTAATAAAGTCTTAATATTATCTGTTGTAAATTCTCCAAGAGGTATATTTCTATTTTCAAGCCAAGCTACTGATTCTTTGTAATCCATGTCAACCTTCCTTTCAATAACATTGATATTATCAAAATATTTGCATCTAATCAATAATTTATGTATCCAAAAGTCTTTCTTTGTGATAGAATGAGAAAAATATATTTATGGAGGTAAAAAAAGATGAACAATGAAATTAAGACGAAAGATTTATTTATTATTGGCTTCGCACTTTTTGCAATGTTCTTTGGAGCTGGAAACTTAATCTTTCCCCCTTACTTAGGTTTATTGTCGGGTCACCAATGGTGGATAGGATTTTTAGGCTTTACAATCACAGACGCAGGTCTAGGCCTACTGGCAATTATTGCCCTATCAAAATATGAAGGTAACCTTAACGTCCTCGCCTCAAGAATTAACAAGACTTTTGCAGTAATTATTTCTACAGCAATTATTTTATGTATTGGACCCTTCTTGGCAACACCAAGAACAGCCGCTACTACTTATGAGATTGCAATCTTGCCAATTTTTGGTGAGTCCTTTAACAGGTACTTATTCTCTGTTATCTTCTTCCTTATAGCTTGTCTATTAAGTATTAGACCTAGTAAGGTAATTGATATTGTTGGAAAGTTCCTTACTCCTTCACTTTTACTTTGTATGACAGTTTTAATCATTAAGGGAATTGTCACTCCAATTGGAGAAGTTGCAAACACAACTATGATCGACAATGTTCTAAAAAAGGGCATCACTGATGGTTATCAAACAATGGATGCCATTGCTAGTTGTATGTTTGCCCTTGTTGTTATTGGAGCTGTTAAGTCAAGAAATTACTCATCACAAAAAGTTGAGATTAAGGCAACTATTTTATCAAGTGTCATTGCAGTAATTTTATTAGCATTAATCTACGGAGGCCTACTATATCTTGGAGCACAAACTTCAAGCCTTGGCATTTATGATGCTGACACTGACTCAACTCTTTTACTTGTTGACATTACAAACAGAATCTTAGGTGGCACTGGAGTTTATATCCTTGGTCTTATAACTGCCCTAGCCTGTCTTACAACCGCTATTGGACTTATATCTGCAACTGGTAATTTCTTTAACGACTTGACTTTTAACAAGATCTCTTATGAAAGAATCGTAATTATCTGTTCTATTGTTTCATGCTTAATTTCTATGCTTGGTGTAACTCAAATTATTAAAATTTCTGCACCAATCCTTGAAGTTATTTATCCATGTGCAATGACAATTATCCTATTGGGATTATTTAATGAAAAGATTAAGGACGACTTAGTATTTAAAGTTCCTTCTATCGTTTCATTGATATTTGGATTCTTATTTGTATTGCAAGGCAAAGGCCTTCTAGGTGGCTTTGGAGATAGCTTAACTAAATTACCACTTACTGAGTTTGGTCTTGGTTGGGTATGTCCAATGCTTGTTGGTCTCGTAATTGCTCTTGTAATTTCATCTACGAGAAAAACTAAGCTAGCTTAAAATTAAAAATATGCAAAAGAAAAACTCTTATTACTTTTTAGTAACAAGAGTTTTTTTATTGTTAAAAATTTTATAAATCAAATATTTTATTTAGGACTTCAGAGATATTCGACATCTTAATAACTTTTAAGTCCTGGTAGGCTTCTTCCTTTACATTAGAATATTTTGAAACGTAAGCTTTTTTAAAGCCCATTCTTTCTGCCTCCTTAAGTCTTACATCAAGACTTGGAACATTTTTAAGCTCTCCTGTAAGTCCCACATCGGCAATGAAAACTGAGTTAGCTTCAACAGGCTTATTAAGTGTTGACGACACAATAGAAACCATTACAGATAGGTTTGATGCCTGCTCCTTAACTTTAATTCCACCAGTGGACTTGACAACTATGTTCTTGTCTAAAAAAGTAATTCCTGCCCTCTCTTCAAGAATTGAAACAAGGGTGTTTAGGTGTTCACGCCTTACAGATTCAGAAATTCTTGATGGATAAGGAAGGAAAGACTTTGAGGCTAGGGCTTCTGTCTCAAGAATTATTGGTCTTGTTCCTTCCCTAATGACTGAGAGTGAAGAGCCTGGCACTTGTTCTGCTGCCGACCTTTTCGTCATAAAGTATTCTGATGGATTGTCAATTGAGATCATTCCCTTTTCCGTCATGGAGAAAAATCCAATTTCACCTGTTGACCCGTACCTATTTTTTGTCGTCATAAGTGATCTCAAGTCTTCTGATGAATCGCCGTCAATTAAGAGAACTGTATCCACCAAGTGCTCAAGACTTCTCACACCTGCAAGCTCATCTTGCTTGGTCATTTGTCCAACTAAGAAGACCATGCGAGGCTTTTCTAAGTCTTTGGCAACTTCAGTCATCTTGTAGGCACACTCCATAGTTTGGGTTGGAGTTCCTGGTCTTTGTGGAAATTCATCAAGTGTAAAAGTTTGAATTGAGTCTATGATTATTAGTTGTGGATCAATTTTTTCAACTTGATCAAGGACAGAGTTAAGTGAAGTGACAGAATAAACCCAAATATTGTCAGAAAGTTTGTCAAGAATTCTCTCTGCCCTCATCTTAATTTGTGTTTCTGACTCTTCTCCCGATGCGTAGAGGACCCTCATCCCCTTGTTGGCAATGTCATTGGCAACTTGCATAAGAAGGGTTGACTTACCTGAGCCTGGCTTTGCAGTCAAAATACTAACAGAATCACGGACGATACCACCGCCCATGACCCTGTTAAATTCTTCTATGCTAGTCTTAATTCTCTCATCTGAAGAAACTGCAACAGTATTTAATTTTTGTGCATCCTTTTTAATCTTTTTGCTCCTAGAAGAGCTTTTGCTAGAAGATGTTTCTTCTTCCTTCTCTTCTAGAGTATTCCATGCACCACAGTTGGGACACTTCCCAAAAAAACCATGGGAAATGTAGCCGCATTTATTACATTGATAGACTATTTTCTTTTTCATCTTTCGCCTTTTTTGTCTTCTTTACTTTTTTTATTTGAACCTTCTTGTATTTAACATCTACAGAGATTTCATCGCCATCTTTGATATTTCCATCTAAGAATTCGTCTGCAATTTTATCTTCAATAAGTTTTGTAATTGTCCTTTGTAGTGGCCTTGCACCAAAGACCTTGTCATAACCTTCTTCAACAAGGAAGTTGATAAGTTTATTTGTGTATCTTGCCTTGATTCCCATATCTTCTAGTCTAAGGTTTAGACTATCAAGCATATTCTTAACAATGTCTTTGATTTCAGATTTTTCAAGAGCCTTAAAGATTACAACATCATCAACCCTGTTTAAGAATTCAGGCTTAAACATATCTTTTAAGGACTGGTCTATAATGGACTTCATGTTTTCAAATTCACTTTTCTTTACAGATTCTTCTGAAGTTGAGAAGCCTAGCACTGAATTCTTGGCTAGGAGGTTTGCTCCAGCATTTGAAGTCATAATTATAACTGTATCTTTGAAGTTAACAGTCCTTCCCTTTGAGTCAGTTAATCTTCCTTCATCAAGAATTTGTAAAAGAATGTTAAATATATCTGGATGAGCCTTTTCAATTTCATCTAAGAGAATTACTGAATAAGGATTTGTTCTAACAGCTTCTGTTAGTTCGCCACCTTCATCGTAACCAACATATCCTGGAGGTGAACCCACAAGTCTTGATACAGTGAATTTCTCCATGTATTCTGACATATCAAACCTAATCATGTTTTCTTCTTTTCCAAACAGGTTTTTGGCAAGACTCTTTGCAAGATAAGTCTTACCAACACCAGTTGGTCCAACAAAGATAAAGGAACCTATTGGCTTGTTTGGATCCTTAAGACCAATCCTTGACCTCTTTATGGCCTTGGCAAGAGCCTTGACAGCTTGGTCTTGTCCCTTGACATCTTCTTTTAGTTTTATGTCTAAGTCCCTTAATTTTTCTGTCTCTTCTTCTGTCATTTCAGTTACTGGAACCTTAGACCAATCAGATACAATATCGGCTATAAGTTCTTTTGAAACTTCCTTCTTTGCTTCTTTTTCTTTAAAGGCAGCCCTCTTCTCTTCAAGTTCTTCTTCCACTCTTTTTTGTTCATCACGTAGATTTGCAGCAAGTTCATAGTCTTGGTCCTTTACTGCTTGATTCTTCTTTTCTTCTATATCCTCAAGGTCAAGCTTATACTTTTCTTCAAACTCTGGAACCTTATAAGATTCTATCTTTAATTTTGAACTTGCCTCATCAATTAAGTCAATTGCCTTGTCTGGCAAAAACCTGTCGTTTAAATACCTGTCGGAATATTTTACAGCAGCTTCAATACTTTCATCAGGTATTATTACATGGTGGTGGTCCTCGTAAATATTTTTAAGACCTTCTATTATTTTGATTGAATCTTCCACACTTGGTTCATCAACCATTATTGGCATAAGTCTTCTTTCAAAAGCAGAGTCCTTTTCAATTTTTTGCCTGTACTCTGTAATAGTTGTTGCCCCAATAATTTGTAGGACTGACTTTGTAAGCATTGGCTTTAGGATATTTGAAGCATCAAGAGATCCTTCAGCAGATCCTGCACCAATTATTACGTGCATTTCATCAATGAATAGAATAATATTTTTATTCTTGCTTGCCTCATTAGTTACGTTTTTTAATCTCTCTTCAAAGTCTCCCCTGTATTTCGCTCCGGCAATAAGTTGAGAAATATCAAGAGTTAAAATAATTTTATTCTTCATAATTTCAGGAACATTACCTGCAACAATTTCTGCAGCAAGTCCTTCAGCTATGGCAGTCTTACCAACACCTGGTTCTCCAATTAGAACTGGGTTGTTTTTTGTCCTTCTTGATAGAACTTGGATAACTCTTTTTATTTCCTTTTCTCTTCCAATAACTGGGTCAATTTTTCCTTCTTCAGCCTTTTTATTTAAATTAGTAGTATATTTTTCTAGGGCTTCAGAGGACCCTTCGCTGCCTTCTTCATAATCCTCATAGTCTTCCATGTTATTTAAAATATCATTCTCAAGACTCATTACATCAATGCCCAGTCTTTTTAAGACTAAGATAGCAACTCCTTGACCTTCTCTTAGGATTCCAAGTAAAAGGTGGTCAGTTGATACTGTGTTCTCACCCATTTCTCTTGAAACTTCAAAGGCAAGTTCAAAGATTCTCTTTGTCCTAGGTGTGTAAGCAATGCTTGACACCACTGGACCCTGGCCCTGGCTTACTATATCCATAGTTGTTTCCTTGGCCTTATTGTAATCTATCCCAAGCTTTGAAAGTATGTGAGCTCCTGCATCTGTTCCTTCTCGCAAAATTCCAAGAAGTATATGCTCTGACCCTATATATGAATGTCTTTGTTCTCTTGCCTCTTGTTGGGCAAAGAGAATGGCTTTTTGTGATTTTTCACTAAATCTTCCAAACATACTCATTTGAAAACCTCCTTCATGAGAGCTCTCGACTTGTTGGCCCTTAAAATATCTCTTGACTTAAGGTCCAAGATTGAGCCTCTCTCAATTTGTAAGTGTCCATTTCTAAGCTTCATGATTTCCTTGTAAAAGTCAAAATCCCTATTTGGCTTTAAGATTGAAAGCTCAATCCCCAGGTTAATCATGCTCATGGACTGCATCATCTCTTCTTCCGATAGTAGCCTTGCATTGGCAAGTAGGCCATAGGACCTGTTCACCATGTCTTCAAGGCTTATAATATTGTCTAAATAAAGTTTTTTTCTATTTTCCCTTTCAACATCAGCAATTTCGTCGCTAATGAGTTTTAATTTTTCTAAATAAGAATCTTCGTCTTCTGTAAGTGTGGACTCAAAAGAAAGTGTATAGATACTTGCCATGGCCTTCTCGGACCTGCCCCTATAAGAACCTAGGGTGTAGCCAAGCCTTGATAGGCCCTTGGCAATTTCACTTATCCCAAAATAATTTAAGGCTGGCAAGTATAAAAAGGCAATAGGTTTAAAACCAGTTCCTGCATTAAAAACCCTTGAAGTTAAATATCCATACTCTGGACTAAAGGCAAAATCAACTTTTTCTTCAAGCTTTCCTTCCAAGTCATAAATTTCCTCGTAAAGTTCGTCAAGAGACTTGGTCCTTGAGAAGTTTGAAAGCTCTATGTGCTCGCTTGAGTTAATTAAAATATCTGGCTCCTCAACCTTTTGATAAAACCCAATATTTTTCTTCTCAAGAAAGCTCTTGCCAAGCCTTCCCTCTTCCAAGTATTTTAACTTTTTTAAGGAAGACATGTTTTCTATATCGACTTTTTCATAACCCATTTCCTTGATTATTGGCTCAAGAAAGTCTATGTTTTCTCTTAATTCTTCATCGGACATAGTGTTGACAAAATTCTTGCCATCAATGTTTCTGTATAATTTTATCTTGTTACCTAAAATAATATTAGACATTGGCATCTTCCTTTAAAGTTTTTATCTCATCTCTAATTTCTGCTGCCTTTTCATATTCCTCTAGGCCAATAGCAAGGTCCAGCTTTTCCTTAAGGTCCTCAAGCTTCCTATTATAATAAATATAGGATTCTGAATTTTTAGGGATCTTTCCCCTGTATTTTAAGTTTATATTTAAAGCCTTTAGGTAAGACTTAATTTCATTTCCAAAGGAGTCATAACACTTTGGACAACCCAAGACTCCTGTGTTCTTAAGTTCTCTAAAACTCCTGCCGCAGTATTCACACCTAATGTCATCTTTTTCATCTTTTGATGAGTTGGCGGTAAATTTAAAAATATTTTTTAGGGCATTTTCAAGTTGAGGAATTATATTTTGATATCCCGTAAATTCTTTTTTAAATTTTTCTTCAGCACAAACCTGACAAAGATGAACTTCTTCAACTTCATCATTGTTTATTCTTGTGTAAGAAATTATTGATTCCCTTTCTTTACAGTTGTCGCACAACATCTTCTTCCCTCCTAGCTGAAAATAACGAGAAGCATATTTTTTAACAAATCTGCCCTCAGTTCATTTCTATTTTCACATTGACTTAGGGACCTGTCAGACAGGCTCACCTTCATGAGTTCCATCTCCCTCTCAGTCAACTTATTTAATCTCACAAGCTCTTCTATAAGATCATCCGAATTATTTTTTGTAATAGAGTCGCCTATAAAATCTAAAAATCTTTCTAGTATATCTTCATCATCTTCTAATTTAACCTTAACAATTCTAATATAGCCTCCGCCACCACGTCTCGACTCAACATAGTAACCCTTAAAGGGTGTGAACCTAGTGGTCAAAACATAATTTATTTGTGAGGGCGCACAGTTAAATTGGTCTGAAATTTTTGATCTTTGTATTTCAACAACTCCACCTGATTCAAATATTAATTCATTTAAAAATTCTTCAATGGAATTGGATAATTTTGCCATAAAATCATTTCCTTTGACTATCTTTGTCTTTTATGTCATAAAAAATTTGACTATCTTTTACTATCTCCAGTTTAATATAAACTAGGACTTTTGTAAAGTATTTTGCTTCGTGACCATTTAAGCTTATATATTTTTGTTGTTTTTAAAGAATTGTTTCATATAAATAATAAATTTTTTTCAAATGAAAATATCTGTTGGGATTCAACTCACCAACAGATATTTTTTAGCTATTTAATTCTTTTTTACTTATTTACGACTTTTTCTCGTTCTAGTTCTAAAATAGAAAATGTTCCTTTTGGGATACCACTTTTAGAAGAGAAATCTAAATCTTTTTTTGAATTTTTTGTATCAGTAATAAGTATATAACTACTATGTTTTTTAGAAGTAGAAATTCTCAAACTCACATCAGAAACTCTTACTGCTATACGTGCATTCTCATTATCTTCATTAGAAAATACTAATAAATAATCCGCATCTTTATTTGTTGTAAATTTAAAACCCTGTCCTTCCATAATCTTGTTACTTACTATAACTTCTTTTAGCTTATATTTATACACACTATCATAAGTTAAGTCCTTAATAATTTTTTCATAGTTTGGTTTATCATCACAAACATCTATGTTAAAATTATAAATTTCTTTATTAGAATTTAAAAAAGAAAAACCACACATAATTGACACAAGAGCCAAAGATATTAAAATTAATACAATTTTTTTAGTTTTCATTTTTATCCCCTTTCTATAAGATATAATGTTACCTAACTAAATTATAAAACTATTAATGTTGCTTTTCAATATCTTTAATTGTTTTATAATAAAAAAGGTTGAACACTTAAGCCCAACCTTTAAAAATTTATTTTTATTTATCAGTTTTTCTTTCTTCAATAATTTTTTCTGCAATATTTTGTGGAACTTCTTCGTATCTTACAAATTCCATGTTGAAAGTTCCCCTACCTTGAGTAAGTGATCTAAGATCAATTAGGTAAGTGAAAAGTTCAGCTTGAGGAGCTTCAGCAATAAGAACTTGAGTACCATCATTTTGTTGGTCCATACCAAGAATTCTTCCACGTCTCTTGTTCATATCTCCCATTACATCTCCAAGATAAGATTCTGGAATTGTAACTTCAACCTTCATAATAGGTTCAAGGAGAACTGGGCTTGCTTCTTGCATACCCTTCTTGAAGGCAAGATTTGCAGCAAGTTTAAAGGACATTTCATTTGAGTCAACATCGTGGTAGGATCCATCATATAGGACAGCCTTGAAGTTTGTAACAGGATATCCTGCGAGAACTCCCTTTTCCTTGGATTCAATAATTCCCTTTTCAACTGCTGGGAAGTAGTTCTTAGGAACTGCACCACCAAATACTTCTTCATCAAATTCAAAGTCATTTTCAGATGGTTCAAATCTAATCCAAACATCACCATATTGGCCTGCTCCACCAGATTGTTTCTTGTGCTTACCTTGAACACTTGCAGTCTGTCTAATTGTTTCTCTATAAGGGATTATAAATGGAACAATTTCAACTTCAACACCATAAGTGTTCTTTAATTTTTCAAGTATAACGTCAAGTTGAACCTTGCCTTGACCACCAATAGTCATTTGCTTAGTTTCTGTATTTCTTTCGATTGTAAATGTTGGGTCTTCGTCCCTAATCTTCTTAAGAGATTGAGTAAGCTTTTCTTCGTCTCCCTTAGTCTTAGGTTCTATTGCATAATATAGAACTGGAGTTGGATGTTTTAACTTCTTGTACTTAACCATGTGGTCCTTATCACAAAGAGTATCACCAGTTAAAGTGCCTGCAAGTTTTGTAGTTGCACCAATGTCTCCTGCATATATTTCATCAACTTCTATTTGTTCCTTACCTCTCATTACAAAAAGGCCACCAAGTTTTTCTGTTTCTTCAGTAGTTACATTATATAAAGGAGTGTTTTTAGTTAAAATACCAGAAATTACCTTAAATATAGAAATCTTTCCAAGGAATGGGTCTGATACAGTTTTAAATACAACTGCTGCAAAAGGATCCTTTGCTGAAACCTTTCTTTCTTCCCCTTCCTTGTATCTAAATCCAAGGTGGGCACGATCATCGTCTGGTGCTGGCATGTAGTTAACAATTGTATTAAGTAAAATATCTATACCTATTCCCTTTTCACCAGATCCAACAAGTAGTGGAACTGCGTCACCTTCAAGTAGGGCTGTTGTAACTCCTCTTAGAAGGTCTTCTCTTGTGAATTTTTCTCCAGAGAAGTATTTTTCCATAAGTACTTCGTCAGAACCTGCAACAACTTCTGCAATTTCTTCGTACATTCTTTCAGTTGCCTTAACTTGGTCGTGGTTAAGTTCAGTTTCTTCTGGTGCAGAGTTTACATACTTGTATCCCTTTTGGAAGATTACATCAGTTACACCAACAAAATCTTCACCTTCGCCAATAGGTACAGAGAATGGGATAACTTTTTTACCAAAGGCAGCTTCAAGCTCATCCATTAGTTTTCTAAAGTTTACATTTTCTCCGTCAATTTTATTTATAAAAATAATTCTTGGAAGTCCAATTTTTTCTGCGTATTTCCAAGTTCTTTCTGTTCCAACTTCAATACCCTTAGTTGCATCTATAACCATAATTGCTGCTTCACTGGCTCTTAAAGCACTGTGAGCTTCGCCAACAAAATCAAGAAATCCAGGAGTATCTATTATGTTTACTTTATAATTTCTCCATTCAACAGGAATAATTGATGTTGCAATTGATGTTCCTCTTTCTCTTTCTTCTTTTGAGAAGTCGGATACTGTGTTCTTGCTAGAAACATTTCCAAGTTTTTTTGTAGCTCCACTTTGGAATAACATAGCCTCTGTTAGGTTAGTCTTTCCGGAGCCAGAATGTCCCACGAGAGCAAGATTTCTTACCTTATCTGTTGTATAAACTTTCATTGTTTTCCTCCTAAATATATTAATTTTTTTGAAATCGTTTCGATTGGATAAATTATAACATAAATTTTAGCATTTGAAAACTGTGTAAAATTATCTATTTAGGGTATTACATTGTTATAAATATAATATTACTAATAAGTGAGTGGTGTAAATGGATTTTAAATTTTTAAATAAAGATAAACTCCCCTACCTTATAATTATTTTTTTACTTTTAATAATTGGCTACCAATATTATGATAATGACAGCAATGATGATGCCAAAGAATTTTTAAAAATAAATACTGCTGGCATAATTGATAATAAGGAGAAATCTCTCGATGATAATACAAAAGAACTTGAGATTGAAAAAGCTCCTGAAGAAAGTGAAGAGATAATGGTACATATATCTGGAGCGGTAAATAGCCCTGGCATCCTAAGACTTGACTCAAGTAAGCGTGTGGTTGATGCCCTTGATTTGGCTGGTGGAGCCAGAGATGATGCAGACCTTGATAGGGTTAATCTGGCAGCAAAGCTCCACGATGAAGAAAAAATTTATATTCCAAAAGTTGGTGAAGTACAAGAAAATATGACCACACTTGTATCTAGTCCATCATCAAGTGGACCTGCTTCAAAAATAAATATTAACTCAGCAGACCTAAGTGAACTGACAAAAATTCCTGGAGTAGGAGAAAAAACTGCCCAAAAGATTCTAGACTACAGGGCCAATAATTCTTTTTCTTCCATTGGAGACATAAAAAATGTCCCTGGCATTGGGGACAAAAAATTTGAGTCCATGAAGGACTACATTTCTACTTATTAATTTTAAAAATTTTTTAAGAATCAAAAATTATTTTATAATGAGGATTCGAAGGTGTTTACTTTCTAAAAATTAAAAACTTATTTAAGATATATTTTTCATATTCTTCCTAAAAAGGCTCAAGAAAAAAGAAGCACCTAAGTGCCTCTTATCTTGAGCTTAATTTTTATCTATTTCTAGTATTTTTCTTGTAACGATTTTTATCTGAAGAGGCAATGCCTATTATTAGTGCAAATATAAGTGACACTAATCCAGATGAAACTCCCACTACAAAAATAATTAAACTGTCTAAGCTTGTTGGATCAAAAAGTTTATTGATAACCATAAAAAGAGAAATTATCCCAACAAATACCAGAGCAAGTCCTGGTAAATATTTTATAAATTTTAAATCCCTTGCAGCAAAGTTTACTATAAAGGTAATGACAATTCCAATTAATATTGCACCTAGGGTTAGGAGCATGTAAGTGGAATTTTCTCCAACTAATTCTATAATCTTATTCATTTCACACCTCATTTATTAGATGAAAGTTCATCTTGCCAAATATTTGCATAGCGGCCTGTTGACCACTCTGTCATAATTGTGGAAGCCTCATCTCCTATTTCCCTTTCAAAAATAGGACTGGAGATAATTTTTCCTTCACTTATATTATATATTCTTAGATAATTATTTTCCAATGTTATTAAGAAATTGTTATCTGGAGAAACAAATCCGTCTTTTATTCCTGACTTAAAACTTTTGATCTGAGTCATTGGAATATTTATTTTGTTGTACTTGTTAACTTCATAAGGAAGAACTAGGTTTAAATCAAAATCAGAGTACTTTCCATCTTCTGTGTTAAGCCTTCCCTTGAGCTTCCAAAATCCATTGTCCCTATAGATTCCAATATTGTAAGGATCTTCTTTTAGGGATTGAATGTTTTTCCCTTCAGCCTTTAATTCATCTTCAGATATGAAATCTTTATAACTAAGGGCCTTTTTATCCTCTAGCTTATCTAAATTATAAATTCTAAGAGTCCTTTTGCCTGTATTCCTATCGAGACTCTCAACATTTATATAATTATTTGTAATAAAGTTAATGGTCTTAAGGGAGTTGTCTTCTCTTAACTCTTCAGCTTCATTTTTGGGAATTTCCGAATCTCTTTTAAGAAGATTTGACGTTTTATAGTCTCTTGCAATTAACCTATCAGTTGTTTCCTCTGACTTTGACTCTCTTTGAACACTAACTTCAAAGAAGCGATCATCCCTCGGAAGGATAATATTGTTCATCTCGTAGACATTTTCCAATTTCAAATCAGAGAATTTTAGGTAAAGAGTCTTGTAGTTCCATGAAGGAATGTCAGAGTCAAGCTTAGTTTTAAATCCAATTAAAAATCCCTTGTCACCTGTTAAGTCAAACAAGCTACTCTTGGCTAAGACCTCATCCTTTCTTTCTAAAATATGTGAATTTAAATCTTCATTTTTTATCTTGTCGTCCACAAGTTTTATTTCAAGAGTAATTCCATTGTCAAACAAGAGAGCAGTGTTCTCACTTGTCTTTATAACTTCATAATACAAGGAAGAGTTGGAATTTGAATCGAATACATAAGTTGTATAGACTTCAGAATCTTCAAGTCCCAAATTCTTGTAGTCAAGATTAAACTTTTGATATAAATAATTAGAAAGTTTTACATATTTAGTCTTATAGGAAGCATCCTTTATATAATCATTGGCAAGAAGGACTGAATCGTTACTAAAGTATAGGTCTTCTCCAATTAATTCCTTAAATTTAAAATTGTCTTGGTTTGATTTTTTATTGGATATAAACTTCGTTATTGTCCACTTACCATAAAGTGGTGACTGACCCATATCAGGCCTTTCAACATCGGTTCCTTGACTTGTCAAAAAGGAGCAACCTGTTAATAAAACTAGGGAAATTAATGAGAGGTAAAAAATTATTTTTTTAATCATTTTTTTCACCTACTTCTTTTTCTATTTCTAGTGGCAAGCTAACCTTGACTGTTGTTCCAATATTTTCTTCGGAGAAAATCTCTAGTTTACCTTGGTGGAGTTTTGTTATCTCATCACTAATAGATAAACCAATTCCACTGTGGCTCTTGGAGTGTTTGCCCTTGTAGAATTTTTCTTTTACGTGGGCAAGTTCTTCCTTAGTCATTCCCATTCCATTATCAGAAACCATAATTTGAACAAGATCAGCTTCTCTTATCATTTGGAACTTAACCCATCCCTTGTCTGATGTAAATTTAATTGCATTGTCCAAGAGATTAATGAGCAGCTGTTTGATCCTATTTTCATCAGCATTAATAAGTATAGACTCTTCTGGGAGCTCTGTAATAAGTTCAATATTGTTGGACTTGGCACGAGGTCTCATTTGTTTTGATATGTCCAGGCAAGTTTGTGTTATATCAAAAACATCTTTATCAAGGGTGATCCTTCCTGAAATATATCTAGAAAAGTCTAAGAGTTCTTCAACCATTTTGGCAAGCCTGTCTGCCTCATTCTCTATTATATTTAAGCCATCTTCTATTAGTTCTGTTTCATCTTCTTTGGCATCCTTGAGTACAACGGTCCATCCCTTTATTGATGTAAGAGGAGTCCTAAGTTCGTGAGAAATTGAAGATATAAAATCATTTTTTATCCTATCTTTGTTTATAATTTCATCACTCATGGCGTTAAGAGTCTTGGCAAGCTCTCCTATCTCGTCATCTTCAAAAATCTTGGCCTTTTCCTCATAATTGCCCTTTAGCATAGTCTTGGCAACTTCTGTAAGTTCTAGGATTGGCCTTACAATAGACTTGGAAATAAGTAGTGAAACCATAGTTGTCACTAGGGCTACAAATAGAGTGAAAACAAACAAACTTATAATAGTTTTTAAAATTGCAGACTTGACTCCTTCAATAGATGAAATAAATCTAAGGTATCCAATGGTCTCTCCTTCATTATTTTTTATAGGACCTGCAACGGACATTATGGCTTCACCTGTTTGTGAATCTTCTCCCCTCCAAGTCTTTATCTCACCCTTCTCAGCGGCCATTACATCTATAGTTTCTATTGGGTTAGAAGCTAGCCTTCCAATGGAATCTGACAAGAGGTTTTTATCCTTATCAAGAATTTGAACTTCTGCATTAGTGTTAGACAAGAAGATGTCACTGTCCTCATAGATCAAATCTTCAATGGACTTGTCGGAATAGTCTCTCCTGTAAATTTCTAAAGAAACCTCCATCCTCTGGATTAATTCCTTGGATATGTTGTTGTAATAGTAGGAGCTAAAGGCAAAAAGCAAGAATATATCTATAATTGAAATTGTAATTAAAATTATTATTAAAAAACTTCTGACAAGTCTTTTTCCAATTTTATTTTTCAATTATAAACCTACTTCCATCTGTAACCAGTTCCCCAAACTGTTTCAATATAGTCTGGCTTTGCTGGGTTTGTTTCGATTTTTGACCTAAGTCTTCTTATATTTACATCAACAATTTTTGAGTCGCCTAAGAAGTCGTCGCCCCAAACTAGTTTTAAAATTTCATTTCTTGTCATGGCCTTGCCAGGATTTGTCATAAATATTTTTATAATTTGATATTCTGTAGGAGTGAGTTCTAGTTCCACATCATCCTTATAAAACTTTCTTGAGTAAGAATCTATTTTAAAAGGTGGGTCTGTGATTAAGTTGCTTTCATTTTCTTCACCAATTTCAAGTCTTCTCTCAATGGATTTTATCCTAAGAGTTAACTCAGTTGGGTTAAAGGGTTTAGTCAAATAATCATCTGTTCCATATTGAAGGCCCATAATCTTATCATAGTCTTCTGCCTTTGCAGTTAACATAATGATACCAAGGCTTGGGAACTCTCCCCTCAAGGTCTTGCAGACTTCAAAACCATCTATGCCAGGTAGCATAATATCAAGGACTACAATATCTGGAAGCTCGCTTCTCGCAATTTCGATACCTTCTTCTCCGCTGCCAGCTTCAAAAATTGTGTAGCCTTCTCTTTCAAGATTTATCTTAACAAATTTTCTTATTGATTCTTCGTCTTCAACGAGCAAGACTTTTGTTTTCAAAATATCACCTCTATCTTGTAATTATAAAGAAAATCCACTCCAAATTCAATTGAAGTGGATTTATTAATGTCTTAATAATAGTTAGGAGCTTCTCTTGTAATTGTAATGTTGTGAGGGTGA
Source organism: Peptoniphilus sp. HMSC075B08 (assembly GCF_001815405.1). Lineage (NCBI taxonomy): Bacteria > Bacillati > Bacillota > Tissierellia > Tissierellales > Peptoniphilaceae > Peptoniphilus > Peptoniphilus sp. HMSC075B08. The sequence goes on from NZ_KV820458.1 coordinate 59,981, forward strand.
GATTCTGTAAGTGAAGCTTGTGTGATTTTAACATACTTAGCAGTTGCCCTAAGAGTTTCAAGGTTCTTTGCACCCATATAACCCATGGCAGACTTAACTCCACCAACAAGTTGGAATACAATGTCGCCTACTAGTCCCTTGTATGGAACCCTGCCTTCAACTCCTTCAGGAACATACTTAGTTGTACCTGTTTGGAAGTATCTATCAGAAGAACCGGCACTCATGGCACCAAGAGAACCCATGCCCCTGTAAGCCTTAAATCTTCTACCTTCAACGAAGATTTCTTCTCCTGGAGATTCGTCAGTTCCTGCGAATAGTGAACCCATCATAACAACATTACCACCAGCTGCAAGAGCCTTGGCAACATCACCAGAGAATTTAATACCACCATCGGCAATTATTGGAACGCCGTATTTTTTGGCAGCTCTGTAGGCTTCCATAATGGCAGTAATTTGTGGAACACCTATACCTGTTACAACTCTTGTTGTACAAATAGAACCAGGTCCAATACCAATCTTAACACAATCGGCTCCAGCCTTAATTAGGTCTTCTGTTCCTTCATAAGTAGCCACGTTACCTGCTATAAGTTGTAGATCTGGGAAGGCATCCTTAATATTTTTTATAGTCTTTAATACGTTCTTAGATTGTCCGTGAGCAGTATCAATGACAACAACGTCAGCCTTTGCCTTAACAAGAGCTTCGATCCTATCCATAACATCATTAGTTGCACCAACTGCAGCACCAGCGAGTAGTCTTCCTGATTTATCTCTTGCAGAGTTTGGATATTGTTCGTGTTTTTCAATATCCTTAATAGTGATAAGACCCTTTAGTACATTGTCTTTGTCAACAAGAGGAAGCTTTTCAATTTTATATTTCTTTAAAATATTTAGAGCTTGGTCTAAATTAATATCAGGATCTCCTGTGATTAGTTTTTCTGAAGTCATTACATCGCTAATTCTTTTAGAAAGATCTGTTTCAAATCTTATGTCCCTATTTGTAATAATTCCTTCTAAAACACCCTTTTCTGTAACAACTGGAACACCAGAAATTCTGTACCTATCCATAAGTTCAGAAGCATCTTTAATAGAATGATCCTTAGTTAGTGAGAATGGATCAGTTATAACTCCGTGTTCAGATCTCTTAACCTTGTCAACTTCTAGGGCTTGTTCTTCAATTGACATATTCTTGTGGATAATACCAATACCACCTTCTCTTGCCATGGCAATAGACATCCTGTGTTCTGTTACAGTATCCATACCTGCTGACATAAGAGGAATGTTTAATTTAATCTTTTCCGTTAGGTTTGTAGATAAATCAACTTCGTTAGGCAAAATTTCCGATTTTGCTGGTACAAGTAAAATATCGTCAAATGTTAGTCCTTCTCCAAAAAATTCCATATTCCCTCCTGATTATTAATACATCTTAATCTTCATTTGCAATTGACTTCATCCTGAAATCAATATTCTCATCAACCAATGTAACCTTATCTGGCAGGCTTAATTCCACTAAATCATTTCCACTTTTATAGTTATAAAAATTAACTGGTTTAGTTTCTATAAAGTCGATAGAATCAATTACATCAGAATTTCCTCTAATTGTAACAGAAGATGGCTCAATTGAAAAGTCACTTGTCACAATATTTTTGCTAGTATTTTCATTAAATTTTATTTTAATTGGGACAGTTTTACTCTTTAATATTGGAAGGTCAACTTTTACACTTGAAGGATTGACTTCAACTTCCTTAATTATCTTCCCTCCATCATCGTAGGCATATATCTCTGCCTCAAGGCTCGTTGACTGAGTTATATCAGTAAGATCAATATAAGCATCAACCTTATTAATCTTATTCATATAAGTTGATGGACCCTTGACTTCAACGTCTACTTTCTTATTTAGATCACCTAGACTAAGTCCCTTTTCCAACTTGTTTAAGAAAACAATATTGGCTTCATGCTTCTCTTTTAAAACCTTATCAACTTTAAAAGGTATCCTTCTTGGTGTAGTGTTAGTTACAGATATCCCAAGATCAATATAAGACACATTAATAGGAACAGAATGTTCTCCTTCAGTTAACTTACTAACATCAACCTTGGCAACAATTCCATCTTTTGTTACATTTCTCATGTAAGAATTATAACCCTGGAGTTTAACATCAACGGTAGACTCCTTAGGAGAAATAATCGTTAGGTCTTTGGCCTTTAGATCAGACAAGCCTTCATAAGAAACCTCTATATTTTTGTAGTTTGTAGAAGTAATGAAGTTTGCTTCACCCTTAACATATGACCATAGGATGATAGCAAAAATTAAGGACATAATTTTTATCATCAAGGTCCTATCATTTTTAAAATTTATTTTCTTCATTTTTTTCACCACGCTTTGAGAAAAAAGTTTTTGCCTTGTAGTCTGGACTATAAATTTCTAAAAGTTTTGCCTCTAGAGTTTCTATATCCAAGTATCTTGAGATAACTCCATTTTCAGCTGTGGAAATAGTTCCATTTTCTTCTGAAACCATTATAGAAAGACAATCAGCCCTTTCAGAAATTCCAATTCCTGCCCTGTGTCTTGTCCCCAATTCCTTGGAAATCTTTTGGTTATCAGATAAAGGCAAGAAACAAGCTGCTGCCTTAATTTTTGATCCCTTTATAACAACAGCCCCATCGTGAAGTGGCGTATTTGGAATAAAAATATTTATAAGAAGTCCACTGCTAACCTTTCCATTAATTTCAGTTCCAGTTTCAATAACTTCTGTAAGGCCAACTTCATTTTCAATAATTATTAAGGCACCAATTTTTTGTCTAGCAAGAGAGGCAACTGCAGAAGTAATTTCCTCAACAGTCTCTGGAACATTGTCCTTATTTTGACTGAAACTATTCTTTATATTTGAAGTAAGGCCTAGATATTGTAAACCCCTCCTAATTTCAGGTTGGAACAAGACAATAATGGCCACAATACCGTCATTGATAAACCTGGTGAAAATCCAGTTCACTGTGTAAAGTTGGAAAAATTGTGAAATTTTAATAAATAATAGGATAAAAAGAATTCCCTTAAAAACTTGCTCTGCTCTCGTGTTTCTAATTAATTTTAAAACATAATAAATTAAGATAGTGACAATTAATATGTCAACAACATCTCTCAAGTTAATAATATTTAATAGGTTGCTAAACTTATCCATCCTAAGCACCTCTCTTTCTAACAATAATAATAAGTGCAATATATAAGCCAAGGGCAATTAAAATATCTCCAAGGCTAATGACCTTAGAAGGTCCAATAAACCTCTTCAAGTATATAAAGTCTGACAAGAAATATAATTTTGCCTTGTCAAATACACCATGACTTAGGCTTGCTCCCATGTAAATAATTTTTATAATTCTCTCATTTTCTATTTTCATAAGGGCAGATGGCGAGACTGGCATCTTTCCATTGGCCATTACTGGAAGGGCATTTAAAAAAGTACCAAGTCCACAAATTAAAAGGCCCTTGTTCCCATAATTTGAAAAAAAGGAAATACTAATGAGAAGAAGAGACAGAATATGAAACAAAGTGAAGTTTCTTACAAAAAAGTCAGTAAGACTTCCAAAATCTCTTCCCGTAATAAAATTTATAAAAACCATTATAAAAATTCCAATAAAAGCCAGATAAAATCTTTTAAATTTAAAATTTATTAAATTATTTAGGTCCTTTTCCCTAATAAAAATCATACTTATAAGTGCAAGTATTAAGGCTTCTAAAATCATTTTATCACCACAAAACAAGAATAACATTAGAAAATTGTATATTTCTTCTTTACTAATAAATTATTATATCACAAATACTTTATTTGAATTGTATTATAAATTATTTTCAATTATACTTAAGATAAAAAATTTGAAAGGATGAGGTAAATGTATAAATGCCCAAATTGTGGGTCAGAATATGGCTATTTTGATAATGTTGCTTATAACTGTCCTGAATGTGGACATATGTGGACTGATCTTTCTCTTGAAGAGGACAAGGTTCTTGATGCCAATGGCAACGAACTTAAGACTGGAGATAGTGTTGTAACTATTAAGGACTTAAAGTTTGGCAAGAACACTATGAAGAGGGGAACTAAGATTACTAATATTAGGATTCTCGATGAAGAAGTTAACGGTCATGATATTGACGCTAAGACTAAAGAGTTCGGTGGGATTTATCTTAAGTCTTCTGTTGTTAAAAAAGCTTAATTTTTGTGCCAAGTCTTGGCACTTTTTTTATTTATTTTATAACTTTCTAATTATTTTCAAAATAAGACTATAAGTTGTCAGTTTTAATCCTAAAATAATTCATTTGATAAAACTTAGCTTTACATATTTAATTATTTATAAATTTTTTCAGTTTATAAGCTATTACAAGTTTTATTGTTTTTTATATCTCAATTGTTTTCCAAATTTTATTCCAAAAATATATAAGAATTTCTTATTCAAAATTTAAAAATTTTCATCAAAAAGGAGCCGAAGCTCCTTAATTTTTTACACATTTTTAATTCTTAAGGCCTTGTAGCCTGCTTTTCTCACTGGGGCAACTCTTACTCCATTCCTTGGAACAGACTCAACAACCTTTCCATCTCCAATATAAATCATAATGTGTTCTCCTGCCTTATTGAGGAGGTCTCCCCTCCTAAGCTGATTCATTGGAATCTCCTCAACCATAGGTGATCCTTCAATGAGCCATGAGTAAGCTGGTGCAAGAGGAAAACCTGCAAATTCTGCTGCTGTCCCAACAAGTCCTGAGCAGTCAAATTGCTCATAAGAAAAACCTTGCACACTTAGGGCATAGTTAATCATATGGTCAATTTTTTCATTATAAGAATTTGGACCAGTGAAGTACCACCAGGACCATCCAATGTTTTCTCCCTTCTTTGCAAGAGAATAAATTTGTCCCCTATCGGCTGTAAAATCCTTGAGATTTGATGACGGTCCATAGAGGTAATTTCTAACTTCAGAAGCCTTTACACTAACAAGTTCACTAACTCCATTTACCTTTGGTGCTGTATCAACAAAAGTTACATAAGCGACCTTATAGGCATCTTCTTGACCTGAAATTTTTTCTCCACGAATAAGGGGAACTAAGATGTTTTTCTTCATCCACTTATTTAAGTAAGCCTGACTGATGTTTGTGTCATTACCATCAATATAAATGGTCATTGTCTTTAAGTTGTCAAAATCAAGATATAAAAGTCCTGTTCCCTTTGGAATATTTACTTGGGAGGAAATCTTTTTAAAGTTTTGAATTTTAGAATTTCTAATCTCTGCGACATAACCAGGTTTTAAATTAATTTTTCTATCAATATTTTTTGGAGGAAGATAAATAAGATTTTCTTCAGCTCCAATAAGATCTGAAGTCCCTGCACTTGAATTTACTTTTGCCATTCCTTCTTCTAAGCCGATTACCTCTTTTATTTCCTTGTTTAAATCTTCCATAAGTTTTTCATCACTTGAAAGGTTTGGATTGAGGATTACAGACTTTCTCAAGGAATCGTAATAAATTTTTATATCCAAGGCACTAGCCAAGTCTCTTAGCTTGAAATAATTATTTCCATCAATATTATAGCCAGAAATTTGAACTTCTTTCCCATCAATAAAAATCTTTTGTCTTGTTGTTACAGCTTTCTTCGCCCCAACTATATTATCACTTGGAAGTCCAGTAAAGTCCCCATAAGATGTTTTTGTCGTAATTTCAATGGCATCCTTGTCCCTATTATAATCGACATCAAAGTTTTTAATAGTTCCATTCATATAGGATGCAAAGTCACGAAGTTTAAAATAGTTGTAATCCTTTATTATGTAGGTTGAAAAAGTATAGTTGGATACGTCTCCGTTCTCTGCAATAATATCCATCTTTGATGAATTGTTTGGCATAGCTTTTTCAGCAAAAATATTTGTTGGAATTATTAAACTAAGAAGCAAGCCAAGTAAAATTAAAGTTTTCTTCATAATTTTCTCCTTTCTCTATTTACCTTGATAAATTAATTTTATCAAATAAAGCTTCCCTTAGCTACTTTTACTTTATAAAAGATGACCACAATATTTTTTATAAATCCCAGGCCTCAACTTGATAACTTGATCCTTTTGCCTTAAAATAATCTAGAGGTGTAAAATGAAATTATTAGAAGATAGAATTATAAAAGACGGAAGAATTTTAGATGGAAATATTGTTAAGGTAGATTCATTTTTAAATCACCAACTTGACATAAAATTTTTGGATAAGCTTGCTGAAGAGATGGCTCTTTATTTCAAAGATAAAAAAATTAACAAGATACTAACTATAGAAGCAAGTGGTATAGCCCTTGCAACTGTTGCTTCAAAACACTTTAACGATGCCATGGTGGTATTTTGCAAGAAGCAAAAAACTCTAAATATTGGAGACGATGTATACCAGTCAAAGGTTGAGTCCTACACTACAAAGAAAAATTACACTATAACTGTTTCCAAGAGATTTTTATCTCCCGATGACAACTTACTTATTATTGATGACTTCCTTGCTGAAGGAAATGCCCTTAAGGGTTTGATTGACGTTTCTAAGCAAGCTGGTGCAAATGTGTCTGGAGTCTCTGTTGCCATTGAAAAGGGCTTCCAAGATGGTGGCAAGATAATTAGAGACATGGGTTACGACCTTCTCTCTCTTGCAATTATTGATTCCATTGAAGATGGAAAAATTTCTTTTAGATAAATCTATAGATAAATTTATAAAATAATCTATAAAATTTAAGGCTCCTGCTTTTGTCCTTTCGACATTGGCTGGAGCTTTTTTTATTTGTTCACTCTTAAAAGTTTTCCAAGAAAATAATTCAACAATTTTTTTAGATTTTTGAATTATAATTCAATTTCATAAACCCATCTCTTCTTCTCATAAATTTCCCAATAAAAAAACCGAGATTTCTCTCGGCTCTTATTATCTTATTAATTTTTAAATTCTTATTTATTTGCAATTTCAACTAGAGAAGACTTTAAATTTTCTTCTATCCTTCTAAGTTCTTGTGAAGCTTCTTCACGTCTCTTATGACCTTCAATTTGAATTTCACGAACTTCATTTAAGGCAGATATTAGTTGATCATTAGTGTGTCTTATTGTTTCCATATCAACTATTCCCCTCTCAGATAATTTTGCAGTTTCAACAGTAGTTTGCTTTAAGGTTTCTGCATTCTTCTTCAAAAGTTCATTGGTTAAGTCAGTCACTTCTTTTGTCGCCTTGGCAGCTTCCTTAGAATGATTTGCTCCAAGAGCTATAACCATTTGAGACTTCCAAAGTGGAATGGTGTTTACAATAGTTGATTGAATCTTTTCAACCATAACTGTGTTAGAAGATTGAACCATCCTAATTTGTGGTGCCATTTGGATTGAAACCATCCTAGTTAGATCAAGGTCGTGAAGCTTTTTCTCAAACCTAGAAATCATATTCACATAATCGTTGGCACGTTGTGCATCAACTGGAAGGTTGGTCTCCTGAGCCTTCTCTTGAAGTCTTGGCAACTCTACATTCCTTGCCTCTTCAAGTTTTTTCTTGCCGGCCAAGATATACATACTAAGTTCCTTATAATATGACTCGTTTAAATCATACATTTGGTCCAGCATGGCAATGTCTTTCATAAGTGTAACTTGGTGGTCTTCAAGAGTCTTTATAATATTATTGACATTTTTTTCTGCAGAGTCGTACTTAGTTTTTATAGAAGTCATCTTATTGGCTTGTTTTTTGAAAAATCCAAGGAACTTGTTGTCTTCCTCATCAAGGTCAAAGGTCTTTAGTTCATTTACTACTCCAGATAATAAGTCTCCAACTTCTCCAAGATCCTTTGTCTTAACAGACTCTAGGGTCTTCTCAGAAAAGTTTGAAATTTTTCTTTGAGCACCAACTCCATATTGAAGGACTATATTTGAATTTGTTATATCAATTTGTTTTGCAAAATCATTAACTTGTTTTTCTTCCTCTGGGCTTAGCTTAAGCTCCTTGTCTTCTTCAACTTCCTTCAAGATAATTTTTTCATCATCTTGAATTTCATCAAAGTCATCTGATAGTGATAATTTTATTTCTCTATCCACTTTTACCTCCCAATTTTAAATTCATCCTTATCTAAAAGTCCTTCTTGCTTTAGCATGGACTTCAAAACGCTCATGTCTGAAGATAAGTCCATTATTTTTTCCTGGTAAATATTGTCCAAAATCTTCATGAAAGCATCTATTACAATGTCCATGGTATTTTCAATATCTCTTAGAGAACCCTTTACAGATTCTGTTGGCTTCTCCTTCATTTCTAAATATGAATTTGAAAGCTTAAGAGTAGTTGGCAGATAATAATTTATTGCCTTATTTAAATCTGACGCTGTACTTGGATTTTCCTTTAAGAGTTCAAAAATCTTTCCAATTATTTTTAAGAGTTCTCTAATTTTTTCATCCATTGGAGAAGAAATTTTTCCCTCGATTTTAGTTAGCTCCGTCACGTAAGACTTGGCTCTCAAGAGAAGTTCTTCTGCCCTCTCACTATTTTCTTGATTTTCAAGTTCTTCCATCTTTTCATTAGGATCTCTTAGGGCTTCTTCCTTGTATAATTTATAAGTTTTTGAATCTAAGATAAATAATTTGCCATCTTCAACAATCCTTGCCTGCCTGTAGTAATCTTTTTCTATCATATTTAAAAGATCATTTATTGTAAAATCAAGAGGCTTGGCAGTTACTGCTGCAAGATCTTGAGTTGGAATCACTGTATTATTTCCAATTTCACGATTGTATTTTCTAAACCTAATTATTTGGTCTTTTAATTTTTTTATTCTAAAGTTTGCATAAAAAGAAATAACAAGGGCAGGAATTATCCAAAAAATTAAGGCTGGCAAATCTTCTCTTATTGATCCATAAGTATCAAACATATCCATAAGAAAACCAAACAAAGCAAAAAGATGACCCACAATTGAAACTTTTGCGACAAATCCCCATGTTTTTACCCTGTTTACAGTCTTTGGATTTTGATTTATTATCCTGTCATCATTTTGTATAGAGTAAGGGAGTTTAGTCTTATTCTTATTAACAAAGTTAGAAATTGATCTCTTTGTAACATCTATTGCTGTGTCAATTCCCTCTCCAATTATTTCTCCAATTTCTTTAAAGTTTTCATCTCTGAAGGCGTCGTTTATCTTGTCTTGAAAATTATTTTCCCTATTTTTTCTCATTCTTCACCTCAAAAAGCCATCTTCTACTTAAAAAGCTATGACAATTCCTCCTATGTCGGCATATCCAGAAGACAAGCCGTTAGTATGTCTAAGGTGTACTTTTGCACCCTCATAGAGGTCTTCAATTCTTTCCTTTAGTTTTTCTGCCCTATCCTTGTCCTTTACATAAGAAATTGTAATTAGGTCTGGATTTTCTCTCTTGCACTTAGTCTCAATTGCCTTAACCATTTTATCAAGGGACTTTTTCATTCCACGATTGACTTCAAAAAGTTCGATTTCACCGTCATTGGAAATCATAATTGGCCTAATATTTAAAACATTGGCAATAAGGCCTGCTGTCTTTTTTATTCTCCCATTTTTTATTAGGTTCTTCATGGATTCTAGGACAAACATTGTAGTCTCAAGATTTGTTTCCTTTTCAATTTCTTCAACAACTTCATCAAAGTTTCTTTCCTTTACAAGGTCAAGTAACTTTAAAGCAATCCTAGTTGTCCCTGCTGATGCAGCTTTGGAATCAATAACGTGAATATTAATTCCATCAAACTTTTCTTTAGCTTCAGCTTCTGCTACTTTTGCAGAGTTATAAGATCCAGAAAGCTTAGAAGATATTGTCAAAATATAAATATCCTTGTCCTTATTTTCTTCAATAATCTTAAGATAATCATAAGGAGATGGACAGGCTGTGTTTATTGGATGTTCTGTCTTTTCCATGGCTTCTAAGAATTCATCTATCTTTAAATTCTCATCATCTGTATAATCTTTTCCATCAATTGAAATTTTAAATGGTACATACTCAATACCCAGGTCCCTTATCTCATCTTTTCTTAAATCACAACTTGTGTCTGATATAATCTTGTACATTACTTGCTCCTAATTCAATTTATCTTCAATAAGCTTTACTATTTTGTCAGCATCACTTGAAAGTTTATCCTGGTCTTCCCCTTCAATCATTACACGAACAAGAGCTTCTGTACCAGATGGTCTTATTACAACTCTTCCAGATCCATGGTAGTTTTCTTCCACTTCTTTTATTGCATCCATAATTTCTGGAAACTCTTGGTACTTGTTCTTCAAGTCATCACGAACTTTTGCATTTTTTAGAACTTGAGGATAATCCTTCATCAATTTATTTAATTCAGATAATTTTTTGCCAGTTTCTTTCATAATTTCTAAGAGGTGGATGCCTGTTGCAAGTCCATCTCCTGTTGTATTGTGGTCCAGGAAGATTACATGGCCAGATTGTTCTGCACCAATTATATAATCATCAGATAACATCTTCTCAAGAATATACCTGTCCCCAACCTTTGTCTCAACAAAATCAACACCGATTTTTTCAAGATACTTCTTAAGTCCCATGTTGGACATAATAGTTCCAACAGCAGCATTATTTTTGAGTCTGTCATCTTCCTTTAAATAAGTTGCTACTATTGCAAGTATATGGTCACCATCAACAATGTTTCCCTCTTCATCAACGGCAATAATCCTGTCGGCATCACCATCAAAGGACATTCCAATGTCTGCTCCCTCTTTTTTTACAAGTTCTTGAATTAAACTAGGATTTGTTGAACCACAGGAGTCGTTTATATTTTTTCCATTTGGCTCATTGTTAATAATTTTAACCTTAGCACCATAAGATTTTAAAACTTCTTCAGCTATATGTGATTGGGCACCATGACCTGCATCTACTGCAACTTCAAAATCAGAAAAGTCAAGATCAACAAGTCCCTTTAAGTAGTCAACATATCTTTGTGTGAATTCATGAGACCTATTTAGCCTTCCAATTTCATGGCCTGTTACGTCCTTATATATCTTTGTAGTTGAAAGAATCTTTTCTTCTATTTCATCTTCAACCTCATCATCAAGCTTAAGCCCTTCTGAGGAGAAAAATTTGATCCCATTGTGTTCATAAGGGTTGTGAGACGCAGAGATAGAAACTCCACATAGGTAGTCGCCAGTCCTTGTCAAGTAGGCAACACCTGGAGTTGGGATTACTCCTGCTAGGTCTACATCAAGCCCTATGCTCATAAAACCTGCCACAAGAGAAGACTCAACTAGGTCTCCTGAAAGTCTTGTGTCTCTTCCAACTAGGACCTTGCCCTTCTTGCCCTTGGCAAGTACATAAGCTGCAGCCCTTCCTATATCGTAACAAAGTTTTGGAGTTAGCTTTTTGTTTGCAATTCCACGAACTCCATCTGTTCCAAACAATCTTGTCATTTTATCACCTGTAATTTTTATCTATATATTCTAATAAATAAGCCCTGGTATTTTTCTCTGGATCATCTAAGACCATTTCCTCTAGGTCCTTTAGAATCTTTCCAATAATTTTCCCTTGAGAGAATCCCAAGGACTTAATGTCATTTCCATTTATTTCTAAAAACTTTTCAGCTTTCATTTCTTTTTCGTCTAATAGTTCTTTTACCCTATTTTTTCTATTTATAATAAAAGATGCATCTCTATCTATTCTTGTGCACATGCAATCGGCAATTAATAGGTCGTAGAGGTCAAGAACATTATCCCTTCCAACTCTTTTTATCTGCCTTCTTAGGGCCTTATCTGTCATCTCAGCATGGACCTTCATGTGGTCTAAGATTAAGATTTTAACTTTTTCTATAGTTTTATTGGGAAGTCTGTATCTTTTTAAAATTTCTTCTACCTTATCTCCACCAAGAACTTCGTGTCCGTAAAAGTGTCCCATGCCATCTTCTCCTATTGTCAAGGTGTCCACCTTTGATATGTCATGGAAAAGCGCAGCAAGTCTAAGACTCAAGTCTGGTTTCACATTATCCATTACGCAAAGCAAGTGATCAAAGAGAGTCTTGTCGTGGTAGGGAGAAAATTGAACAAAGCCAACTGTTCTTTTGAGGTCTGGGAAAATCACATCGAGGATTCCCGTCTCTTCCATTAAGAGCAAGTAGTTTGATGGATTTTCTCCTGTAATCATCTTTGAAAACTCATCAAAAATTCTCTCTGGAGCAATGTTTTTTAAGAGTCCTGCATTCAATGATAGGGCATCAAAAAGTTCTTCTTCGATAAAAAATCCAAACCTTCCAGCAAATCTTATTGCCCTCATCATCCTAAGAGCATCTTCTCTTATCCTCTCATTAGGATTGCCAACTGCCCTAATTATTTTATTCTCTATATCAGCTTGGCCATCAAAGGGATCATAAAGTCTTCCACCCCCATCCATAGCCATGGCATTAATAGTAAAGTCACGTCTTTTTAAGTCTTCTGTTAAATTATCCGAAAAAATAACTTTTTCTGGCTTCCTGTTATTTACATAGTCGCCGTCAATCCTAAAAGTTGTAACTTCGTAGAGGGTCTTGTCTAGTAAAATGCCAACTGTTCCAAAGTCTTCACCAACTAAGACAGTCTTATAGTCTTTAAATACTCTTTTAATTTCCTCTGGTCTTGCAGAAGTTGTTATGTCGTAGTCGTGTGGCTCTATGCCCATGAGTTTGTCTCTCACAGACCCACCAACTATATAGGCTTCAAAGCCACTTTTTCTTAGTTTATTTAATATAAATAGGACATCCTTTGGCATTCTATCACCCTTTTCATTATAACATTCTTGTTCTTAATTTAAAATTATATAATTAAGCCCTTCTCTTGTGATATAATGAACTAAAATTGGAGGTATAACATGAAAAAGATTTTTATTATTTCAATGTCATTGCTTCTTAGCCTAAGTCTTTCTGCTTGTGGCAAAAAAGACCAAGCTCCTGCTGAAGCTAATGAAGCAAAAGTTACATCAGAAGTCACTGATAAAGAGACTGATGAAGAGCAAGTTACTACTTCAAACTTTGATAAGGAAGCTGTTAACGAACTAATCAAAAACTCTGATTATATTTCAAGAATTAGAATTTCAACATCTACTGCTGAAGGTATGTCTGTTTCCTTCTTAAAGGATTATAAGGGAGACCTATCTCAAATTAAAGTAGATGTTCCAAAGAATCTAAGCCCTAACAAGGAATATTTAATTTTCTATAGGGACGATGAAAAGGGAGAAGTTTCTCCTACTACAAGAGACGGAGCTTTTATTGAGCTACAAGGAGACAAGGACTCAAACTTAATTTATATTGAAAAACAATTTGATCCAAACTCTTACACTTCATCATTAAAGAGCAAATAAGGAGGAAGATGAGAATGAAAAAATTTAGATCTATTCTATTTTCTCTTGTACTTATGATCTTTGTGACTTCAAATGTTTTTGCAGGCAGAAGTCCTCTTATTGAGTACAATGGAAAAATTATAAAATCAGACGTTAATCCCTACATTCAAAATGAAAGGACTATGGTTCCCATAAGATTTATTTCAGAAACTCTTGGCTACAAGGTTACTTGGGATAATGACAAGAGAGAAGTTGGAATTAGTGGCAAGGACACAAACATTTCTCTTACAATTGATTCAACAAAGGCAAAAGTTAATGGAAAAGAATTAAAACTTGATGCTCCTGCTTCAATTAAAAAGGAACGTACTTTTGTTCCCCTAAGATTTGTTGCTGAAAATCTAAAGGCAGAAGTTAAGTGGGATAATAAGAACTTCAAGGTTATTATTAATGACAATAAAGGACAAGGATCTTCAATTGTAGATTTGTCATCAGATGAAGATAAGTATGTAAAAGAAATAACATCTTTACAAGGTGATTTGAATAAGTCTATTAAAGATTTAAAATTATCTTTCTTTGACAATGCTGCTAAGCTAAGTGACGCTGAACTTGCTAATGCCTATGAAAAAGCAGATGGAGAAATCAGATCTACTGTTGATAAGATAAAAGCCCTTGATGTTCCAGAAAAATTTAAATCTTCTCACCAATATACTTTAGAAGCAAGTGAGAAGGCCCTAGAAATTCTTCCAGGCCTAAAGAATTCTATTATGGCTAAGGACGAAGAAGCTGCAAAATCTTTTATAAGAGAATTAACTGACTTCCAAGTTAAGATGCAAGAAGCAACAGATTCTTTTAAGGCAGCTCTTAAGGGAGAGGACTACAAAGCTCAAAAGGACATTGAAGTTTACAAGGACCAAAAGGAAAAACAAGATTCAACAGATAACTTGTTACAAGACAAAACTTTAAAAAATATTTTTAATAAACTTTAATTTCTTTTGTTTAAATTTTATTTTTTGATTTAAAATTAAATTTATCCATCAAAAAACCCCTCATTGATTTGAGGGGTTTTGTTTATATCAATTTATTTAATTTTTAATACTTGCCTTTTTCTTTAGGTATCCTCTGTTGTATTTGTCTTCGCCTTGTTCCATATTTTTCTTTGCTTGTGAAAGCATAAGCTTGATCCTGTTAAATTGATTTACTTCAGAAGCTGATGCGTCGTAGTCAATTGGAATTATATTTGCTTTTTCATAAGAAGACCTAATGGCCTTTATTACTCCCTTACCTGTGATGTGGTTTGGAAGGCAACCGAAAGGTTGAACACAAATAATATTTTCAACACCTGATTCAATTAACTCAACCATCTCGCCAGTTAAGAGCCAACCTTCTCCATATTGGTTTCCAAGGTCAACGTATTTTTCTGCGTACTTTATAATCTCTTCAATTTTTTCTGGAACAATAAATCTAGTACCTGCTAGGGCTTCTCTAACAAATTTCCTATAAGATTCAATGTAAGAAATTCCCATTTCACAGACAAAGGCACTTACTTGTGATTTAGAAAGTTTATCTGCCTTAGCCCTCGCATTCTTGAAGGAATACATCATGAAGTCAGTTAGGTCTGGGATTACAACTTCTGCCCCTTCCCTTTCAAGTAATTCTGCAAGGTGATTATTGGCAGCTGGATGATATTTAACTAAAATTTCTCCAACAATTCCAACCTTTGGCTTCTTTTCCTTTGTGATTTCAAGTCTATCAAATTCACTTACCATTTGATTTACATTTTTCATAAAGTTTCTCTTGTTGTAAACCAAGTTTTCTGACGTAGTAATATCTATCCATCTGTCGCGAAGGATATTTGTTGAGCCTTCTATTACTTCATAAGGTCTTGTTGCTTGAGTAAGCCTCATTATTAAGTCAGCGTAAAGCATGCCTTGGATTAACTTTCTTCCAATTCTCACCATTTGTCTCTTGTCAAACTCAAAACCTGGGTGTTCTTCTATTCCTTGGAAGGAAAGTCCAATAACTGGAACGTGACCATAGCCAGCATCCTTTAAGGCCTTTCTAATAAATCCAACGTAATTTGATGCCCTACAAGCTCCACCAGTTTGACTCATTAAAAGGGCCAACTTGTCTGTGTCGTAGTCGCCAGATTTAACAGCGTCAATAAATTGTCCTACGACAAAGATTGATGGATAACAAGCGTCATTGTTTACATATTTTAAACCTTCATTGACAACCTTGTGTCCTGTATCGTGAAGGACTTCAATGTTAATTCCCTCTTGTCTTAGGATTGGTTCAAAGATGCTAAAGTGAAGGGGCGCCATTTGTGGCATCAAGATTGTATAATCCTTTTTCATTTCTTTTGTAAAGATTACTGGATCATCGTCAATTAGACCTTCAAGCTCTGCATCGATTTTTTCGAACTCTCTCTTCTCAGCTGCTTCTATTAGAGACCTAATCCTAATTTTTACTGCACCAAGATTAGAAACTTCATCAATCTTTAGGGCCGTATAAATTTTATTGTAGGACTCCAAGATATGTTGGACTTGGTCAGTTGTCACTGCATCAATCCCACATCCAAAGGAGTTAAGTTGTACAAGCTCTAAGTTTTCATGCTCTCCAACAAATTTAGCTGCCCTATAAAGTCTTGAATGGTAGTTCCATTGGTCAAGGACCCTAAGTCTTGAATCAATTTCTACATTATTGGCAATCCCATCTTCAGAGATAACAGCAAGACCAAGGCTTGTTATAAGTTCAGGTATACCGTGATTTATTTCTGGGTCAATGTGATAAGGCCTGCCTGATAGGACAATAGCTCTTTGATTTTTCTTATTAACTTCTTCGAGAATCCTATTTCCTTCATTTAAGACATCAAGCCTATACCTATCTTGTTCTTCGTAGCCTGCACGAACTGCTTTTTTAACTTCATTTTTTGGAATAAAATCAAAGACTTCAGCCAATCTCTTTTCTAGTTTCTTCCTGTTGTCAAAGGAAATAAAGGGATTCATAAATTTAACTTTTCCATCAATTATGTCATCCACATTATTTTTTATAACTTCAGAGTAACCTGCAACTACAGGGCAGTTTAATGTATTGTCAGCATTTTTAAATTGTTTTTCTTCATAGAAGACTGCTGGATAGAAAATAAAATCTATGCCCTTTTCGATTAAGTCTTCAATGTGACCGTGAGAAATTTTTGCAGGATAGCAAGCAGTTTCACTTGTTATTGTCTCAATTCCTTTTTCATAAATTTCCCTTGATGACTTTGATGATAAGACAACTGAATATCCCAGCTCTGTAAAGAAGCTGTGCCAGAAAGGATAGTTTTCATAAATATTTAAAACTCTTGGGATACCAACAATGCCCCTTGGTGCTTCTTTTTCTGGAAGAGCCTTGTAGTCAAAGACTCTTTCATACTTATAAGCATACATATTTGGAAGTTGGTCTTCCTTGTTTCTAACGTGACCTGCTCCTTTTTCACACCTATTTCCAGTGATGTATCTCTTTCCATTAGGAAATACATTTACAGAAAGGGCACATTGGTTAGTACACTGTCTACAATTTGTTGAAATAGATTTATATTCAAAAGATTCTAAGTCTTCCTTAGAAATTATATTTGATTTGCCAGTTGATTTTTCCTTTGAGATTAAAGCCATACCAAGGGCACCCATAAGTCCGGCAATCTCTGGTCTTGTAACTTCAACTCCAGTTAAGTTTTCAAAAGCTCTTAAGACTGCATCAGATAAGAAGGTTCCACCCTGAACAACTATGTGTTGACCTAAGTCCTTAGGGTCTCTCACCTTGATTACCTTTTGGATGGCATTTCTTATTACAGAGTAAGCAAGTCCTGCAGAAATATCTGGAACAGATGCTCCTTCTTTTTGTGCTTGTTTAACGTTGGAGTTCATGAAAACTGTGCAACGTGATCCAAGGTCAACTGGTTCTCTTGACTTTGTCGCTTCGTTAGCAAATTCTTCTGCTGTCATATTTACTGAGTGAGCAAAAGTTTCTAAGAAAGAACCACATCCTGCTGAGCAAGCTTCATTAAGAAGGATGGACTCAATTACTCCATCCCTAATCTTCATGGACTTCATATCTTGTCCACCAATGTCTAGGATAAAGTCAACATCTGGATCAAAATATTTTGCTGCAGTGAAGTGGGCAATAGTTTCAACTTCCCCAAAATCTAAGTTTAAAGCAGCCTTCAAAAATTCTTCCCCATAACCAGTTGTGCCGCAGCCAGCAAAGTAGGCCTTGTCATTTTTTTCCTTGTAGATTTCCTTTAAATTTTCTATGGCAATGTCAAGAGGATTTCCCTTGTTGGACCCATAAAAAGAATAGAGAATTTCATTTTTATCAGAAATTGCCACCACTTTTGATGTTGTGGAACCAGAATCTATTCCAAGATAGATTGGTCCTTCATAAGATTTTAGGTCAATATTTTTTAAAGATTTTGTCTTGTGTCTTTCCCTAAATTCCTTAACTTCTTCATCACTTGTGAAGAGGGCTGGCATGACGTCACTTTCTTTTATGACAGTATCTCCACTTGTGTTTACCTTATTATAAAGTTCTACAAAGGACATAGCTTTAGAGTCAAAACTTGCAAGAGCTGCTCCTAGGGCAACAAAAATTTGTGAATTTTCTGGTGCAATGATTTCATCTTCACTTAGGTCCAAAGTTTCTACAAATCTTTCCTTTAACATTGGAAGGAAGTGAAGGGGACCACCTAAGAAGGCAACATTGCCCCTAATTGGTCTACCACATGCTAGGTTTGAGATTGTTTGGTTTACAACAGATTGAAAAACTGAAATGGCAATATCGGCCTTGCTTGCCCCTTGGTTGATTAGAGCTTGAACATCAGTCTTTGCAAAAACACCACATCTTGAAGCGATTGGATATAATTTTTTATAGTCCTTTGCCATTTCATTTAGACCTGAAGCATCAGTTTGAAGAAGGGATGCCATTTGATCAATAAAGGCCCCTGTGCCTCCAGCACAAATAGAATTCATCCTTTGTTCTACAGATCCTCTTAAATAGGTAATTTTTGAATCTTCTCCACCAAGTTCAATAGCCACATCAGTCTTTGGAATAAAACAAGAGATAGCTTCCCTGCCCGCAACAACTTCTTGAACAAAATCAATACCCAAGAATTCATGAACAGAAAGTCCTCCTGATCCAGTTACATTTACAGTTACTGTGTCGTATTTAAATTGTGGATAAACTTCATTTATTACATCTTTGACAGTTTTTCTTACATCAGAAAAATGTCTCCTATAAGTCTTATATAAAATATTTAATTTTTCATCTAGTATTACTAGCTTTACAGTAGTTGAACCAACGTCTAATCCCATATGAATTAGCATAGTCACTTTCTCCTTTCAAAATAAAAGTCACTAAACTTTATATATAAGTATTTTTAATTTAATATCTAAAAAATGTTTGATATCTAATAAACATTTTGAGATAAATAATTATTGCACTTTCTTCTTGCAATTACAAGAAAAAAATATCCAAAGTTTGATGTTTATTATTTAAATATTTGACATTTCTTAGTAATTGCTCCTTCTATTATAAACTACTTTAGTGATTTTTATAACAGTAAAAGGTGATTTTCGAAAAATAAAAAACTGCCCACCTAAGGACAGTCTTTAACTTAATAATAAAATAAAAAAAGATAGGCCGAAACCTATCTTCTTTTTAAGTAAATTAGTCTTCTGGATTTGGAGCTCCAACTGGGCAAACTGCTGCACAGCTACCGCAATCGATACATTGAGCTTCGTCAATTGTATAGATGTCTCCTTCGCTAATACATCCAACTGGACATTCTGGTTGACATGCACCACAAGCGATGCAAGAATCGTTAATTACATATGCCATTTTTCATTACCTCCATAAAAATTATACCAAAATTTATGAATTTTTATATTCATATCTTCTGTCATTATATTAACATAAGCTTTTTAATATTTCAATCATTATTATTGTTTTTTTATGATAAATTTTTTCTAATTTTTTGGTTTTTTAATGAGCTTTAGTATTTTCAAGCTTTTCAGACTAATTTATATTTTTTTATTTTTTGAAAAATCTTTTTTAAATGAGTATTGTATTCATTAAAGCTAATAAATCATAGCATTTTACTATGATTTATTATTCTTTAAAAACCCTAAGTGAATTGACAATACAAAGTAGGGCAACACCTACATCAGCAAAAACTGCTAGAGGCATAGAAACATATCCCACTGCTCCAAGTCCTAATACTACAACTTTTAAGAACAAGGCAATAAAAATATTTTGGTAGGCAATTTTCTTTACCCTCTTGGCTATATCAATTCCTCTTACAATAGAAGAAATATCATTTTTTAAAAGAACAATGTCAGAAGTTTCTATGGCAATATCTGATCCAGAACCCATACTTATACCTAAATATGCTGATGCAAGTGAAGGTGCATCATTAGTTCCGTCACCAACAAAGGCAATTCTTTTGTCTTTTTCAATTTTTTTAATTTCACTTACCTTGTCCTCTGGTAAAAGAGAGCCCTTATAGTAGTCAATGCCAACTTCTTTTGCGATTTCTTCTACTACCCTGTCTTTGTCGCCAGAAAACATGTAAGTCTTAACGCCTCTTTTGTGAAGCTCATCTACACTTTCCTTAACTCCATCCTTTATTTGGTCTTTTAATTTTATAATCCCAAGGACTTTTTCCTTGTCTGCCACAAATACATCTACATAATTTGACTCTTTGCTGCCATCAAGTTTTATATTAAAATCTTCCATTAATTTTTTGTTACCAACAAGATAAGATTTTCCTTCAAGATCAAATTCTATACCCTTGCCGCCAAGGTTATTTAAGTGGTCAGGTGTCTTATTGGTTTCAAAAGCTTTTACAATAGCCTTTGCTATAGGGTGAGTTGAATAAGCTTCTCCAACAGAGGCAATTTCTAAAACTTCATCTCTTGATCCAGAGACTTCTTCCACTTCTGCAATAGTAAATTCTCCCTTAGTGACTGTCCCAGTTTTATCAAAGGCAATTCCATCAATATCTGTTAGGGCTTCAATAGAGTTACCACCCTTCACGAAGATTGACCTTCTTGAAAGAGATCCAATTCCTGCAAATATTGTAAGTGGAACAGAAACTGCAAGAGCACATGGACAGGAAATAACCAAAAATATGGCCGCTCTGTAAAGTGCTTCCTTAGCAGTATGATCTGTTGCAAAATTTAAGAATAAGAATAAAATTACTGCAAGGCCAATAACTATTGGAGTGTAAATTTTTGCAAATCGAGTGATAAATTTCTCCACTTTAGCCTTATTGACGCTGGCATTTTTTACCATATCAATAATTTTTGCAATAGTTCCTTCTTTATAAGTTTTTGTTACTTCAACTTCAAGAGAAGAATCTAAGTTAACAAAACCAGATATAATTTCATCTCCTGCTTCGAGAGATACTGGAGCAAACTCTCCAGAAATATTTGATGTGTCAAGGTTAGATGCACCCTTTATAATTTTTCCATCTAGGGGAACTTTTTCTCCTGGCCTGATTAAAATAACTTGACCAATAGAAACTTCACTTGGATCAACTTTTACAATCTCTCCATTGAGTCTTAGGTTGGCAAAGTCCGGTTTTAACTTTAAGGCTTCTTTAATGGATTTCTTTGAAGAGTCCACTGCCCTATCTTGAATAATTTCTCCCACACTATAAAAGAGCATTACTGCCACGGCTTCAGCATACTCGCCAGAAATAATTGCAGCGAGAGAAGCCACTGTCATCAGGAATTTTTCATCCATAAAATTACCTGAAGAAATTTTTGAAATAGAAGCCTTGATAACATCGTAGCCAATTATGATGTAAAGAATTAAATAAGAAATTAATGTAAATTTCTCATTTAAATCTACAAAATGTAAGGCTACAAGACCTATGAAGACAAGAATGGCCTTGTAGATTGAAAAGTTTTCTTCCTCTTCCTCCTCTTCAATCTCCTCACCTATATCTTCTGTTACAATAACTCCATCTTCAATGGAATCCACAATATCCTGAATTTTTCTTTTTAGTTTTATTGAATCTTCTTCTGATTCAAATACAAGTTCGTCATTTAAGAAGTCGTAATGCAAGTTTTTGAGTTCATCTTTTGATTTAAGTTCTTCCTCTATCTTGCCTGCACAATTGGCACAGGTAAGACCTCTTAAATGGAAAATATATTTATCCATAAATTCCTCCTTTTTTATTTTACATTTTTATACTTCGATACTTGCTCATATATTCATTATATGTCTTCTTAAATTTTTGTCAATAGATTTCAATTAAGACTTTATTTTTTTTATTATCTATGAGATAATACTTAAGCAAGAGAAGCCTTGATATTGTTTTTTGAAGATTTTACATAAATTTTAACTAAATTTTAAAAACTTTTAAAAAACGGTTGACAAAACAAACTTATTACTTTAGAATAGGTAGAGTAAGTTGCTAAAGAGTGACCTTCAATTTGGAGAAATACTCAAGTGGCTGAAGAGGCTCCCCTGCTAAGGGAGTAGGTCCCGATTAGGGTCGCGAGGGTTCAAATCCCTCTTTCTCCGCCAATGGTGAGGGCCTTTAGCTCAGTTGGTTAGAGCGCCCGGCTCATAACCGGTAGGTCCCGGGTTCAAGTCCCTGAAGGCCCACCATTTACTTGCCCAGATAGCTCAGTCGGTAGAGCAGAGGACTGAAAATCCTCGTGTCGCTGGTTCGATTCCGGCTCTGGGCACCATTTTTTTATAACCCTTGAAATCATTTGGTTTCAAGGGTTTTTTATTGTAAAAGTTGGCTACTTGTTGGCTCCTGTGAAATATTTTTACTTGTCGACTCTTTGCCACAAGAATTTCTTACATAAAAAAGCACACTGCTTATGCAAGTTTCGCATTATAGCTCGTGTGCTTTTTCTATTTCAAAATTTTAAATTTTTCTATTTCTTTTTCACTTAATTTTTCTGGATCAAGTTTATTTTCCCTACAATATTTTATTATGGCTTTCATGTCCAAGTCATACTTATAATTTTTCTCGTCTACAAATCTTACATGAAAGAACTCATCAAATTCCAAAAATTTTCTGGTATTTTCTCCATAATAATAAATTCGTAAACTTATAAGACTTAAATTATCTTCACCTGACAAGAATCTAAAACATCTAAGGCTGATGCCTTCTTTTCATCTGTTAAGCCTTCTGTCAAATCCTTATAGATATAAATGTTTTTCTCTGGCAAAAAGCCTTTGACTAATAAAATATTTGAAACCACACAGATGTCTGCAACAAGACCAAGAAAATAAATGTCCCCTATTCCCTTTTCCTCGTCTAACTTTCTTAGATATTCTCCAAGTTCAACTGAAGCAAAGGTATTTTTCTCGAACTTCTTTGCTCCTTCAAAGGACTTAGTCAGCTTTAATTCTTTTGAAATATCGTGACCCCAAGTTCCCTTAATACAATGTTCAATTGGAAGGTTCTTTCCCTCATTTGTTGAAAGATAATCATCATGATGGGTGTCAAGGGTGTAGACCACTTCCCCATCAAAGTCTTCAACTTTTTCTACAACTCTTTTTAAAAGATTTTCTCCGTCCTTTGCCTTTAGAGATCCTGTTACAAAGTCATTTTGCATATCAATAACAACTAAAACGTCCATTATCTCCCTCCTTTTCCCTATCTTACTCCAAATTTTACATAAATTAAAGTTACTTGTATAATATTTTGGGGTGACTTATGAAATACACTAGCGTAATTAAAGCAGAATTTTTATATAGAAAGAATAGATTTATATCCTATTGCAAGAAGGGTTTCAAAACCCTTGAGGTCTATGTACCAAACACAGGCCGCTGCAAGGAGCTCCTTATTGAAGGAGTAACAGTCTTTTTAACCTACAACGATAATCCTAATAGAAAGACTTCTTATACACTTATTGGAGTTATGAAGGGCAATAGGCTTATAAATATTGACTCTCAGGCTCCCAACCAAGTTGTGGAAGAGGCCCTACTTAAAAATAAAATCGACCTGGGTTTTAAATATAAAACTATAAAGAGAGAATACACTTACAGGGACTCACGCTTCGACTTTTATCTTGAGGGCCAGGGCAAAAAAGCTCTCATGGAAGTCAAGGGAGTTACCCTTGAAAAAGACGGAGTGGTTGCCTTCCCTGACGCTCCAACTAAGAGAGGGCTTAAGCACGTCAAGGGACTAGATAAATCCCATGAGGACTACAAGACCTTTGTCCTCTTTGTAATCCAAATGGAAGATGTTGAGTTCTTTACACCAAATTATTTAACTGACCCAGATTTTTCTAAAGGACTCAAGGAAGCAAGTGAAAATGGAGTCAAGGTTCTCGCCTATGATTCAATAGTCACAAGAAATTCAATAGAACTTAATAAGAAAGTCCCTGTTATTTTGGAGGAGAAATGGAATTAAGACTTGCAAGTGAAGATGATAGAGAAATAATTTTAAAGATTTATGATGATGGATCGAAGAAATTAAAGTCCTTGGGACTTGACCAATGGCAGGGTCAAGACAAACCAAATCTTGATAATTTTAAAGACCTTATAGACAATAATAATATTTTTGTTTTAGAAGACCATGGTAAAGTTGTCTCCACTGTAATTATTTATGACTTCGACATCGATTATGAAAATAACTTGGATGGAACTTGGCAAAGTCCAAAGCCCTATGTGGCCCTTCATAGGATTGGGACACTTGAGAGCCAAGGAAAGAAAGGTTACGGAAGAAAGGTCATTGAGCTGGCAGAAGCCTATGCAAGAGAAAATAGTTTTAAGTCTGTGAGGATTGACACCCACAGGGGAAATAAAACAATGCAAGGACTTTTAAAGTCCCTAAATTATAACTACGTTGGACTAGTTTATCTCTCTGGCAAGAATGAAAGACTTGCCTTTGAAAAAGTATTGTGAGGTTAAAAATGTTTAAAAATAAGGATGACAAAAGATTTATTGAGATTTTTAAAGAAGGATTTCTTACTGAGTCCATGAAAATTCTTTTGGACACAGAGACTGGCGTTAATTATCTCTATATAAGCGCCGGTTACGGCATGGGAATCACTCCCCTTCTTGATGGTGAGGGAAAAGTTATTGTTTCTAATCAAAGAGAAATCGCATCTTACAAGGAAAGAATATAAATATTTGAGCAAAAAATAACCACAGTCTAAAAGTTTAATACTTAAAAGACTGTGGTTTTATTTTCATATTAATTTCGGTAAAAAAACTGTTGCCAGACCTAGGAAGATAAAAAATCCAAATACATCTGTAAAAGTTGTCAAAAATATTGATGATGCAATTGCCGGATCCACCTTGAACTTGTCTAAGATTAGTGGAATTAAAAAGCCCATGGAGCAAGCAATTATCATATTTAAAATCATTGCCAAAAATAGTATTAGTCCCAGGTAAAGATTGTGGTGCCAGAAGACAAAAACTCCTGCCGCCAAGAGACCAATTATTGCCCCTTCAGTAAGTCCCAAGAAAATTTCCTTAAAAATAAGCTTAAAGTCCTTCTTTAGGGACAACTCTCCCCTTGCAAGGGAGGTAATAATAATTGAAAGAGTTTGTGATCCTGCGTTTCCACCCATTCCCGTTACAATAGGCATGGCAGCTGATAGGACAACCACTTGAGAAATTGTTGATTCAAATCCCTTTACAACTGATGAAGCCAAAAAGGCTGTCACAAGATTTACAATAAGCCAAGGAATTCTCGACTTAAAGGATTCTAATATGCTTGAGTCGTATTCTTCATCGGCGTTAACCCCGTGCATCTGCAACATATCTTCGTTGTGCTCTTGGTCAATAACGGCGATGATGTCGTCTGATGTAATAACACCAAGGATTGCCATGTTATTATTTACAACTGGAAGTATATCTAACTCGTATTTGGAGAAGAGATTGGCTGCAACTTCTTGGTCGTCTGTCCCATAGACATAGAAATCGCAGCCTTCCATAAGATCCTTTAAAAGAGCATCTGCATGGCAAACTAAGAGGTCCCTCATTGTTACAATACCCTTGAGTCTGTGCTTATCATCTGTCACAAAAATCTTGTCTATAATTTCTGTCTTTGGGGAAATTGCAATTAATTTCTTAACAGCCTGGTCAGCAGTTAAATATTCCTTAAGGGCTATAAAATTTGTAGCCATAATTGAACCTGCAGATTCCTCATCAAAGGAGAGAATCATCTTTAGGACATTTTGTTTATCACTTTTTAACTTAGACAAGATTTCCTTTCTCCTAACTGTTGAAAGAAATCCAAGAAGGTCTGCCACTATAGAATTTTCTATAAAGGCAAAGGCCTCAATAAGTTCTTCATTGGTGAAAAACTTCATTATATCTACTGCCAAATCTTCTTCAGATGACTCTAACAAGAGTCCAAGATTTTCCTTGTTTAGTAATTTTACAAAAACTTCAAGTTCATCGTCTTCATATTCTTCTAGCTCTAGAGATATATCAACTGGATGATATTCATCAAAGAGCTCATTTGCTTTTATCTCATCTCTTTCTAAAATTATATTTTTTATTTCATCTATTATGTTCACTTTTTCCTCCTGCTAAAGTTTCTAAATCTGTCACAAAGGAAGAAATTTCATTTTTCTTTCCATTAGTGTAGTGGGAATACATGAGGAAGAGCTCCCTCTTTGCCCTGGTCATGGCCACATAAAATAGGCGTCTCTCCTCTTCATAGAGGTCTGGATCTTCTCTTAGGTCCTCAATGCTTGAAGTGGAGGGCAGAGTTCCCTCATATAAGTCTACAACAAAGACTTTGGAGAATTCAAGCCCCTTGGCTGAGTGGATTGTGGAGAAGGTAAGCCTTTCATCAGTGTCCCTGGCCTTTAAGAGGTCATATTCCAACTCCTTTAGTCTTCCAATGAATAAGTCTAAGGACTTAGCTGACTTGGCAATCATCTTTAAATAATAGAGGTATTCATTTAATGTGGATTCCGTTTCCATAAACCTCTTGGCATTTTCTCTTAGATAATCACCATAGCCCATTTCCTTGTCAATATAATCTATAGCTTCATAGACACTTATCCTTGCAATCTTTTTAAAGCCAACAAGTAGACCATTGATATTTTTATTGTAATAAGGAGGAAGGTCTGGATAGTCCTTTAGGATGTTGAATACATTTTTCCCCCTATGTCTCTTTAGGTATTCAATATGTCTCTTTGAAATATAACCCTTCAACTTAAAATAAAATTTTTCATAAAGGTCTATATCTGACAAATCTTGGGCAAAATTTAAAATATCCAAGATGTCACGTGTTATAAAATGGGAGAAAAACTTGGTCTTCTTGTCCTTAATATTAAATTCATAATTTTTTCTCTCAAAATACTCCACAAGGCCAATGCTTGATAGATTATTCCTATAGAGGACGGCTATGTCACCATCTTCTTTCTTTAGTTCCTCTTCTATTAGGGCGTACTGGTCCCTTGGCTCCTTGACCTTAATTATATTGACAGGCTTGTCAAAGGGATTTTCTGTCACAAGGGTTTTTTCAAACCTCTTTTCATTTTGAGCAATAAAAATATTTGCAATATTTACGATATTTTTTGTGGAACGGAAGTTGTCTTCCATATAAAAAGTCTTGATGTCATCGAATTCATCTTGAAGCTTAAAAAGTTCCTCTGTATTGGCTCCCCTAAAGCCATAGATAGACTGATCGTCATCGGCAACAACAAATAAATTGTTGCTAGGCTTGGCAAGGAGCTTTAAAACCATAAATTGGCTCCTAGAAGTGTCTTGTCCCTCATCAAGTTGGATAAACTTAAACCTGTCCCTGTACTTCTTCATTATTGCCGGGTCATTTTTTAAGACATAGTAAGAAAGATTTATCATATCATCAAAGTCTATTAAGTTCTTGTCTTTTTTAAACTTCTCATAAGTCTCAAAGAATTTCACAAAATTATCTGTGTCACACCTCTTGGTCTTGGCAAAAGACTGGGGCGACATCATCATATTCTTGCAATAGCCAACTTCTGAGATTGCAGTCTCAATTCGCTCTTCTGTGGGATAAGAATTATTAACAGACCTGTAGATGTCTCTTAGGATCTCGTACTTCTTTTTCATATTAGAATCAATTAAGCTAAGGGACTTGCCATACTTTTTGGAATAATCCCTTACAATTGAGTAGCAAAAGGCATGGATAGTGGAGAAGTGGACAGTCCTGTCCCCATCCATTCCTACAAAACGATTTTTTATATCCACTGCTTGGGCCTTTGAAAAAGTAATGGTTAAGATGCTCTTTGGGTCCACTCCCCTCTCTATTAATTTTTTTGTCCTGTAAAGGATCATAGTAGTTTTTCCCGCTCCAGGAACTGCCAATACGATGGCAGGACCCTCAAAGTGGTCTACAGCTTTTAATTGACTTGGTGTTAAATTCACTTTATCCCTCCTCCTATAGTTTAAACTATAGGCCGATTATTTTAAATCTATTTTTAAGCTCTTCATTATGGTATAATCTTAGTATGAAAGAGCTTTAAGGGGGATTACTATGTTAATGACAAACTTTTTACAAAAGAGAAAATCAGTGAGAAATTTTAAGAAGGATACAGTACCAAGGGATTCTTTAGAAAATATAAAATTACTTATGGATGAACTAGACCAAGAAGAAGGAGAAATAAATTTTTCACTTTACGAAAACGGAAAAATCGTAGCAGAAGGTCTAAGGGGCAAGGCTGGTTATTCTGGAGTTATGATCGAAGCTCCACACTACATTGCACTAGACATCACAAACGACAAACCACTTAACATCTTAAAGGGTGGCTACTGCCTTGAAAAGCTAAACACAAAAATAGTCGACCTTGATTTAGATACTTGCTGGATAACAGTAGATGATGTTGATGCAGAAACTAAGAAGGCAATCTTTGGCGAAAATGGAATAGGAATCGACTATCTTATAGCAATTGGCTACGGACAAAAGAAAAAATTATTTGATCCAGAAGTTACAAGCTCAAGACTTAATGTAGATGAAATTGTATTTGCTGACACATTAGGAAATCCAATTTCCATTGAAACTCTAGAAAATTACGGAGTCTTTGATGTCTTCTCATCTGTTAGATATGCACCAAGCCACAAGAACTTCCAACCTTGGAGATTTGTTCTAAAGGGATCAGTTGTTGAAGCTTACATGTTAAAATCTGACGAAGACTCAAGATCACTAATAGACATGGGCGTTATCCTTTTCTACATGGAAGAAATGCTAAAGACTATGGGAATCGAAAAGAAATGGACAATCGACCTAAAGGACTATGGCAAATATTATTACATTGGTTCCTTTACTTTATAAAATTTAAACATTAAAAAGAAGCTCATTCACTTAGAGCTTCTTTTTTTCTGTATTCACTTGGACTTAGTCCCGTAAATTTTTTAAAGGACCTTGTGAAATTTGATGGACTTGTGAAACCAAGTTCCATAGAAATTTCTGTTATGTTTTTATCTGTATTAGTTAAAATTTCTTCTGCCTTCATCATCCTCAAATTATTTAAATACTTTATAGGAGTGTACTGAAATTTTCTAATGAATTTATTGTTTAAGTTTGACTTAGAAATCTTAAATTTTTTTGTAAGCAAATCTAAAGTAATATCCTTGTCTAAATTATTTTTAATAAACTCTTCAATTAAAATAATTTCCTCACTTCCCTCTTCCTTCTGATAAGATTTTCTTATTTCAGAAGTTTTTTCTCTTGTAATATCGTAAATAAAATCCAAAGCCTTTATAGAAATCCCCAAGATATCTTCACTTTTTAGGACTTGGATAAGTTCATTGGCCCTTTGAATTAGTCTTTCATTTTTATAAACAAAACCCATATCCTTTATGGAATTTATTTTTTTCAAAAATTCTCCTAAAATTTTACCATGAAAAGAATCCTTATCTATCTGGTCTTCAACAATAAAAAAGTTAAAAGCTTGAACCCTGTCCTTGGTTGTATAAGATTCTCTTGCATAGGGAAGGGCCTTGCCAATAAAAATTTCTCTCGTTATTAAAATTTTTGTATCATTGATATAGGTAAAGTAATTACCTTCATAGCTATAGGAAATCCTATAGCCCTTATTTCCCTTGCTATCAGAAGCTTTCACTTGATACCTTTCTCTTAAGTCAATATACATTAGCATAAGTCCTGGGAAAAGTTTATAATTTTTCATTTTATTTTTAGGATGGCATATCCCTTGATACTCTATAAAATCATCATTATCATCGACGACCTCAAAGTCCCAGGAAGCTAAATAATTATTATTTTTCATTTACAAACTCCAAAATATTTTCATCTGCACTCTTAATAAATTCATAATCGTGTGTGATTATAATAATTGTTTTATTTTGCTTTTTCATTTCCTTTAAGAAGCTAATTAATTTTGTCATATTCTTTAGGCACAAGCCAGAAGTTGGTTCGTCTAACAAAACTATTTCCTTCTTGCTGGCAAGGGCTAGTCCAAGGGCAAGTCTTTGCTTCTCTCCTCCAGATAAGGCTTGGGGGTGTCTGCCCTTCTTGTCCCAGAGTCCTAAATCACGTAAGATTTTTTCCTTTAGGAGGTCATCATCTGATACTATTGAAATTTCTGAGTAAACTGAATCTGTAAATAATTGATAGTTCACATCTTGCATTACAAGAGAAATTTTTTCATAGGATCTCTTTATTTTCTCAGACCCATAATATAAGTCTCCCCTTTGTCCCTTATTAAGTCCACAAATATTTCTTATAAAAGAGGTCTTTCCTATTCCATTTGCTCCAATTATAAAATAAATTCCCCTGTCAAAGGATAGGTTGAAGTCAAAAATTACCTTCTCACTTCCCCTATACTTGCAAAAAAAGTTTCGACACTCCATTATTTTGTCATGATCAAAATTTTTATCAAAAAAAGATTTTTTTATGTATTTATCCTTATTCAAATCTTCCTTTTTTATTTCCTTTAGGCTTCTCAGCTTATGATTTCTTATGAATTCATCATTAAGCTCTTCTCTTTCGTAGGACTTTATTTTTTTGTCCTCAATGACAAAGAGCTTATCCATTATGTCCCTTAGGTAGTAGAGCCTATGCTCTGCAATGATTATAATTTTTTTCTTTTCCTTTAATATCTCAATAATATTTTTTAATCTTTCAATGGAGTTATTATCAAGAGAGGCAGAGGGTTCATCAAAAATATAAATTTCATTATCCATTAGGGCAACAGATGTAATAGCCACAAGTTGTTTCTCCCCACCCGATAATTTGAATAAATCTCTATCAAGTAATTTATCTGTCCCAAAAATCCTTGTATAATAATCTATTTTACTTAATATCTCCTCTCTTTTTACATTTCTGTTTTCAAGAGCAAAGGCCACCTCATCACTTGAATTGATGCAGTAAAATTGATTTTTGGGATTTTGAAAAACTGTGGAAATATATTGACTCCTATCGCTTATGCTCTGGTCAAATAAATTTTTTCCCTTAAATAAAAGCTGGCCCGAAATTTTCGCATTATTTACCTCTGGAATTATACCATTAATTAGCTTTATAAAAGTTGACTTGCCTGAACCTGACTGGCCACTTATTACATTTACACTGCCCCCTTCAAAGGATAGATTAATATTTTCAAATATTGTATTTTCTTTGCCCTCATAATTTTCATAGGCCAAGGAAAAATTTTTAAACTCTAACATATTTTCACCCTGATGAATAAAACAATTATAAAAATTCCAAAAGCTATTAAGACATAATCTTGCAACTTCAAGCTTGCATCAGAAATAGATGACCTCTCTCCATCCACTCTCATTCCCCTTGTCATAGCTGATATGGCAACATCATCAGCAGTCTGTGATGTAATCATTAAAAGTGGAACAAACTTATATTCCAAAATCTTAGCAGGCTCTTTGAAAAAATTTTTTATACTTAGTCCATGCATATACATGGCCTCATTTATTTTCTTGTAATCTTCCTTTATTGAATAAAAAAATCTAAACATTACAGAAACTGGAATGATCAAAAAATTTGGCAAGTGTATTTTCTGCAAAGAATAAACAAGATCACTCATTTTTGTTGTAACAAGAGCATAATAACCCATCATAACCCCAGGCAAGATTCTTATAATTATTCCAACATAAAGGTTTAAAATCATTGTCAAGAAATTTTGCGGAAGCTTAAGCAAAAGACCTTGCCCTAAGATTGCCACAGAAGTATATAAAAGTCCCTTAATTAAAAGGGACCACTTTCTATCAAATAGTGCAAGTAAGTAGGGAAAGATTGCTATCAAAATTCCAAGATAATAATATCTTCTTCCAAGAGAACCCTCAATGGCAGCAATCCCTATTACATTTGTTAAAAATATTTTTGTCCTAAAGTCAATTTTCATTAAGCCATTCCTGCTTTTTTGAAGTGCTTATTTAGGATTTTAATTCCAATAGTACAGCCTAAATATCCCCCTAACATGCCTACTAGGACTACAGGTATAAAGGACCAAGTTGGCATAACAGATAATAGTTTTTCTGCATATTCTGCTCCGTAATCTTGGTCGATTAAAGATTGAACAAAGGCATCTCTGGCAAAATACACTGGTATTAAATTTGCAGCTGCAAAAATCATAAATACTGTATAAGTTAGTCTTGCAGTTTTTATTGACTTGTAACCACCTTTTTTTAATATCATCTCGCAAATTAAAGACAAGACAATTATGGCAGGAAGAACTATTGCCCCATGACCTGACATTGAAAATACAAGTCCAAAAACTATTCCCATTATTAAGACCATTCCAAACTTATCTATCTTTGTTGAATAAAGCATAAAGACTGGCCCCGAAACCAAACCACAAGCAAAGGGAACTAGGGGCATAAGGACAGGTATAAAACCTATCATACCTCCACACCAAGTTGCCATTACAGTTAAAAGCGAAAATACACCGGCATTTACTAAATCCCGTATTCCAAATTTTTTCATCTTATCTCCTCCTAATATACAAATTCTTCTGACTTCTTTGATGACTCAATCATGTTCTTGTAAGTCTTGCTTCTTTTTAGTAGTTCGTCATGTCTTCCAAAGTCTTCGATCTTTCCGTCCTTCATAACAATTATTTGGTCTACATTTTCTATTGACTTCATCCTGTGGGATATTATTATGACAGTTTTATTCTTTGTTAATTTATTCAAAGATTCCTGGATGTACTTTTCATTTTCCACATCAAGTGATGCGGCAATTTCATCTAAAAGAATTATTTCTGCATCCTTTAAGAAGGCTCTTGCTATGGAAATTCTTTGCCTTTCTCCTCCAGATAAGTTTGAACCATTTTCGCCGATTTCTGTTTCATATCCCCTTGGCAATTTCTTTACAAAGTCATCGCAGTTGGCAAGTCTTGCCGCTTCAAGGACTTCTTCGTCACTGGCACTGGACCTGCCCAGCCTAATATTTTCCATCACTGACCCATTGAATAGGGTCACATCTTGAAAGACCATGGAAATGTGTTTGAACAAGTCTTTTGTACCAATGTTTTTTATTTCCTTGCCATCAATTGTAATTTTTCCAGAGTCATAATCATATAGCCTTGCCACTAATTTTATTAGGGTAGACTTACCGCAACCAGATGGACCAACAAGGGCAGTAGTCTTCCCCTGCAAAGCCTTAAAGGAAATATTATCTATAACTTTTTTATCATCGAGATAAGAAAAGGAAACCCTATCTCCCTTAATGTCAAAGGATCTTAAGTCTGCTCTATCTCCCCTTTGAATTTTTTCATTTCTTAGGGCCTTTATCTTTTCAACTGGCGAATCAATATACATTAACTCTCCATAAAATTGGTTGAAGGCAGCAACGCCATCAATTAATCTTGCTGAAGCAAATAAATAGCCTGCAAAATACAAAATATTTATTTCCCCATCTATCAAGCTATTTAATCCAACATATATCGCAAGGGCAAGCGATAAGTTTGCCACAACCGTTGCAGAAACAATGGGTATAACTTGTCCCAGTTCTGACTTAATGTGGTTTTTTTCTAAGGACCTAACAAAGTCAATTCCATTTTTTTCCTTTTCTTCAGTCAAGTTATAGGACTTAATCTCTGTAGATAGGTCAATGAGTTCTTGGAACATCTTTGAGGACTTCCTTTGCTCCTTGTAGTAAGACCTTACGCCCTTCTTTTGCATCTTGCTGGAAAGCAAATTCAAAATAGCAGAAATATAAATTGGCACTATAACTGCAAGCCCAAGTTTTAAATTCCCAATTAGTAACAAAATCGAAATAATGAATAGATTTATTATAAAACCATAAAAGCCTGGAACTGCATGAGAAAGTCCATGCTCAATTGCCTCTACATCCTTCATTATTGTTTGAGAAAGATCTGTTAAATCTCTGCTTGAATAAAAGCTAAGAGGCAAGTCCTTAATTATTTCAGAAATTTCTATCCTTAGATTTGCAGACTCCTTATAGGTTTCGTTGTAGGTTGTAATGTAGTCCCTATTAATTACAAAAATCATAAGAAGGGCAATTATTACATAGGCGATAACTGAAATACTTGGACTAAAGTCTCCTAAGTTTAACAAGCCTTGCATTACATACATAAGAAGAAACATTGGAAGCATATAAGAAAGGGTCTTTAGGCTGGAATATCTTATTGCAACTAGGGCACCCTCTGCCCCCTTGTCAGTTAGTCCAAAGTGATTTTTTAAATAATTTTTCATCAGTCAACCCTCCATTCATTTGCCTTCATATACATTTCCACAAACTTCTTATACTTGCTATCTTCATTGTAAAGTTTATCGTGGCTTCCTCTTTCAGCTAGCCTTCCATCTTCAATTAGAAGAATTTCATCTACTCCTCTTATAGAAGTAAGTCTGTGGGCAATCATAATTGTAGTCCTGTTCTTTATAAGTTCCTTAAAGGCAATTTGTAATTCATACTCGTTTTCAGGATCAGCAGCTGCTGAAGCTTCGTCCATAATAATAATTTTTGGATCCTTTAAGAAAATCCTAGCAATACTTACCCTTTGCTTTTCTCCACCAGAAAGATTTACACCTTCTGCTCCAATCACTACATCATAACCTTCTTTGAATTTGTCTATAAACTCGTCACACCTTGCAAGTTTTAATGCCCTTAATACTTCTTCATCACTTGCATCACTCTTCCCAAGCTTGACATTTTCAAAAATGGAGATACCCTGGAAGAGCTGTGGGTTTTGAAAAACAATTCCTATGTTTTTCATAAGACTTTCCTTGTCATAGGAAGAAATATTTTTGTTTCCAATTAAAATTTCTCCTGAGTCAACAGGGTACAGACCAGAAATTAATTTTGCAATAGTTGACTTACCTGAGCCTGAACTACCCACCAAGGCATAGACCTTATCTTCTTCAAGACTTAGAGAAAAGTTATCTAAAATTTTATTTTCTCCGTCATAGGAGAAGTCTACATTCTTAAATTCAATATTCTTGTTTAAGAATTCCCTTTGGCTTCCAAATTCTATTTCCTTCGCCTTCATCTCCTTGAACAAATTTTCAAGATTATCCACAGCAGAATTTGCCTGGAAGACAAACATAGATACATACATAATTTTCATTGTGTTAGAAAAGAATATCCCCATGAACAGAGTAAAAAATAAAATTTTTGCCGCCCAAAGACCAGGATCAGCTCCCCTATTAACCATAAAGATTCCCAAAAATATTGGCGTAATTATAAAAATATTTAAAAGCCATTGGAATATGACATAGGGAACCCTGCAAGACATAGAATACTTATAGACCATCTCCTTATAAACAAGAATCGAATCATAAAGTTTTTTAAAACCGATTAAGGGTGCATTAAAAATCTTTACTACAGGCATGGCCCTTACATACTCAACTGCACCTGCATTCATTTCGTCAAGCATATCCATATACTTCTTCATAAAGGACTGATCACCCATCATATTTTTTACAAGGACTAAACTTATTAGGACAATGACAATAAAAAATATTCCAAGGTATAAATCCAATACAAAGGTCAAGATAATCATAAGTATAGGAGTCAAAAATGCAGCTGTTTGATCTGGAATTAAATGAGCTACAATCATGTGAGTTTGCTCCACATTGTTGTCAATTATTTTTCTCACTTCTCCAGAATTATGTAGGTCAAAAAAAGTATTAGATGCCCCAAGAAGGTGCCTTATACCTCTTTCACGAAGACGTGTTTCAAGCCTAAATCCTGCCAAGTGACTCATCCATAGTCCCATAAAGTATAAAATACCATAGGCGATAAATAAAAATAAAATTTTTATAGCAAGACTTCTTCCTTCTGACAAGACCCCACCACTAAAAACATTCTTTAGCAAAATCCAAATTAAATAATAAGCATAAAATTCTAAAACAATGCCCACCGTTGTAAGTAGACATGCAAGAATACCGTGAAGTTTTCTCTCAGGTATGTAGGAAAATAATTTTTTGTATAATTTCAAAATATAACACCTCTCTTTATTAAATAAAAAATAACTGATAACAATTATCGATATTATTATAATATTTCTTTTTCTTAATTTCTTAACAAAAATACTTTTCTATTCAAAAAAATTTTTAAATTATATTCAATTAGAATTTATTTGCCATATTTTTTTCTTTCATTCGCAAACTTCCAAAATTTTTATATAACTTATTTGCAAAAAAGCATAAAAAAAACAGTCCCACATTCATCACGTGAGACTGTTTTAAAATTTCTAATTTTTCTTACATATAATTTTCTGCTTTCACACTAGCCTTTGATGGTGATAGAAGTCTTGAGTAGGCTTCAACTAAAACTACAGCACAAAGACTTGGTAGGACCCAGGATAAACCACTTGATGCCATAGGCAAACTTGCCTCAAGATTTGTTAAAAGTGGCAAGTTTAAATTAAACTTTGATTTTGCAACTGCCACAAGTGGTAGACCTACTGCAAAGAAAGCTGATGCCTTGTAAGAATACTTAGAGTAGCCTACAAAATCATGAGTAAATCCTAAAACTATTAAGACTAAGGCAACTGGATATATAACAGTTAGTAGTGGAACTGATAGGGCAAGAAGTTTATTAAGTCCAAAATTTGCCATAACAAAGGAGAAGAAGGTCCAAAGGAAAACCCATCTGCCATAGGACATCTTGTGGTTAAATAGTGTACAAAAATATTCTGAACCACTTGATATTAAACCTATGCAAGTTGTTAAACAAGCAAGAGTAAATATTGATGCCAATAAAACCAATCCTGCATTGCCAAAGACAAGCTTAACAGCTTCTGTAAGAACTACTGCACCATTTTCTGCTCCAGCAAAAGCCCCTGATGTCACCATACCCATTGTTGAAAGCATTAGGTAGACAAGAAATAAAACTGAACCTGCAACTAGACCAGCCTTAGCAGTGTAAGATGTCACAAGCTTCTTATCTTCAACTCCAAACCTCCTTATGGCAAGAGTGACAACAAAACCAAAGTTAAGTGCTGCAACAGCATCCATTGTGTCATAACCTGCTAGGAAACCAGCAACTACTGGAGCGTCCTTATAATTTCCACTTGCCACTGCTAAATCTTTTGGTAAAGTCATTACCTTGGCAAACATTACAAGTATTAAGAGCAAAAGTGTTGGGGTTAAATACTTTCCAACTCTTGCGACTAACTTATTTGGTTTTAAGCAAACAAGCATTGCAACTGTAAAGAATAAAAATGTATAAATTAATCTGGCAAGTGATAGGTTAAAGCTTTCAGGCACGTAGGGTGCAATTGCCATTTCAAAGGGAACTGACCCTGCTCTTGGTATTCCAAGTCCAGGTCCTATGGAAAGGTATATTGCAGTAGTAAAAACTAGGGCGAACTTTTCTCCAACTCTTGAAGATAAGTTTTTAAGTCCATCAGTCTTGCCAACGGCTATAGCTCCAAGGACTGGGAAGATAATTGCGGTAACAGAAAAAGCCAAAAGTGAAATAATAGTCTTATTCCCTGCTTGGTTTCCTAAAAATGGAGGGAAAATTAAATTTCCAGCTCCAAAGAACAATCCAAAGAGCATTATGCTCACTTGAGTAAACTGACTTCTTGATAATTTTTTCATACTTTCCTCCTAATTTTTAATTTTATAAATAAAAAAAGTCCCTTGTCTAAATAATAGACAAAGGACGAATTATCGCGTTACCACCTTAGTTCTTACGAATATGTAAGCTCTCTTAACAAGCATCAATCAATGCCGAGTATAGATAACGCCTACTAAAGCGGCAAATCTTACTAAGGTTCAGATTTGCATAAGAAAAAGGATTTTCGAATTTATCTCCATTATAGGCTTTCACCAAACGCCTACTCTCTGAAAACTTTAATAAACCTACTCGTTTTTTCCAATATTTTTTATTAATAAAATTATGATTTGCATGTTATTATAAGAAATAAAAATCAACTTGTCAAATACTTTTTTGAAATTTTTTTAACATAAATAAAATTCAAAAAATCAAACTAAATATTTTCTGTAAGTGAATCTATTTTTTCTTCAAGCAAATCATCATCTAGACCCAAACCCTTGGCAAAGAACTTAAGACCATTTTTTGTGTCCTCTAAAGTCTCAAAAGAAGCTGAAGCATATGTCATGCCTTCCACCTTTAGTCCTAGAGACTTATCATAAGTCACACTTGAATCTGTAAGTAAACATTCTGGATTAAGATTTTTTACCAGCTTAAAATCAGGATCCATTTCATCACCTATGAGGCTGGCATCAGGATAAAGAGCTTCTGCTCCACTAGGAACTCCTACTACATTTTCATAAGCCAAAAATTTTAATGCCTTTGCAGCCTTAACTGACATGGCAACAATTCTTGGATTTTCTTTTTCCACAAAGAGTTCCCTATCTTTAGTATCAGCCCTTTTTTCTTTGTCTACATTTTCTTGGCTTACTTCTTTTCCATTGGAAGTATTTTCAACACTTACTTTCTCCTTAGACTTACAAGAAGTTAATAGGACCATTATAAGTAAGGCATAAGCAATCTTATTATAAAACTTTCTTTTCATAATAGAGCCTCCTTCTAAATTTTTGCACTATCTTTAATTTATTCTATTAATAGAATATCACATTATTAAGAAAATGTAAGTGCAAAATATTGTAAAAGTTTTAAACATTTTAGAGAGCTTGAATAAATCTTAATATAGTTTTTATGTATTTTTTATAAAAAATGTACAAGAAAAAACTGCCGCCTTAAGCGACAGTTTTGATTTAAAGTTTAAGATTAAGCATTAGTCTTTTCTGCAGCTGCTTTTTTAGCTTGAGCTTCTGCGATTTTTGCTTGTCTTTCTTTTTCTTTCTTTTCTTTTTCCTTTTGTTTCATCTTTTCCACTCTTTCAGGATATTCACAATAGATAGCTCCTGTTGGACATTTTGAAACACAGATTCCACAGTTGATACACTTGTCGTAATCAATTGATGCTAAGTTATTTTCTACATGGATTGCATCCTTAGGACAGTTCTTTTCACAGATTCCACATCCTATACAACCAATGCTACAATTATTTCTAACAACTTTTCCTGAATCAAGTGATTTACATTCAACAACTGTTTTTGATTTGTAAGGTCTAAGTGAAATAATTTTCTTAGGACAAATGTTGATACACTTCATACAAGCTACGCATTTTTCCTTGTCTACGACTGCAACTCCATTAACCATGTGGATGGCGTCAAATTCACATACGCTTACGCAAGTTCCACCACCACAGCAACCATAGTTACAAGCTTTTGCACCTTGTTGGTAGTCAGCTATAAGTCTACAGTCAACTAGGTCATTGTAGTCATATTTATTTTTTGCCTTGTCGCAGTCACCTTGACAGTGAACTACGGCAACATTTCTATCAACATTTTCTGCATTGACACCCATTACTTGGCTGACTTTTTCAGCAGTTTCTGCACCACCAATAACACAACCATTAACTGGTGATGTACCATTGGCAATTGCTTCTGCAAGTCCATCACAACCTGGGAAACCACAAGCTCCACAGTTTGCTCCTGGAAGGGCATCTCTTACTTCAGCTACCTTTGGATCAACTTCTACATAAAAAACCTTTGATGCAATGGAAAGTATTATTCCGAAAAAAGCTCCCGCTATTCCCAAAAACACCATTGGGGTAAGTATTGCACTAATTTCCATAATTACCTCCTATACCAATCCGCCGAAACCTGAGAATGCTATGGCCATAAGACCAGCACTCACAAGCGCAATAGGAACACCTTGAAGTGCCTTAGGTACATCTGCAAGCATAAGTTTTTCTCTTAGGGCTGCGATTAATACTAAAGCTAGTGTAAAGCCTAGAGAAGCTCCAAATCCACTAAAGATTGTTTCTATTAAGTTATATCCGTTTTGCACGTTTAATACTGTTACACCAAGTACAACACAGTTTGTAGTGATAAGTGGAAGATAAACACCCATAGCTTGGTAAAGTGAAGGTGATGACTTCTTTATAAACATTTCTACAAATTGTACTAGTGATGCAATTACAAGTATAAAGGCAATTGTTTGTAAGTACTCAAGTCCAAATTTATTTAATACGAAATTTTGAATTAGCCATGTTATTGCAGATGCAAGTACAACTACAAAGGTAACGGCAACTCCCATTCCAAGGGCAGTTTCTGTTTTGGAAGATACACCTAAGAAGGGACAAATTCCTAAGAACTGAGCAAATATATAGTTATTTACAAGTATTGTTGAAATTAAAATTGTTAAAATACTCTCTAACATTAGTCTGCCCTCCTATTAAGTAGTAGTTTAAATCCTGCAATTAAGAATCCTAGAAGTATGAAGGCACCTGCTGGCGCTCCCATAAGTCCAATTCCTGGATAGGATTCTGGTAGGACTTGTTTTTCAAATAATGTTCCGTAGCCGAAAAATTCACGCACAAGACCCATGGAAAGAACTGCTATTGTATAGCCAACTCCTGTTCCAAGTCCATCTACTATTGATGGAACAAGTTTGTTCTTGTAAGCGAAACCTTCTGCTTCTCCAAGGATACAGCAGTTAACTACGATTAGTGGTAAGAAAATACCAAGTGCTGCATAAATTGATTGAAAATATGCTTGAAGGATCATTTGTACTAAAGTTACGAAAGTTGCAATTACTACTATAAAACAAGGAATTCTTATTTTATCAGGAATTACATTTCTAAGAGCAGATACTACTGTGTTACTCATTATAAGTACAAAAGTAACTGCCATACCCATTGCTAGTGAGTTAGTTAAGCTGTTTGTGATAGCCAGTACTGAACAAAGACCTATAAGTTGCATGAATACAGGATTGTTTTTGAAAGCACCGTCTAAAAATACTTTAGATAATTTCATTTTAAACCCCCTTATTCATTCTTTAGAACTTCGTTGTAAACTTGAATGGCATCATTTGAGCCTGCAAGAGCTGCCTTAGAAGAGATTGTAGCTGATGTCAACCACATAACTTCATTTTCAGCCTTAGGTTCCTTAGAAAGTTCTAGTGGACCAGCAGCAGACTTTCCTTCATAGGAAGGATAATATTCATCAGTAGTGATTCTAGAACCAAATCCACTTGTTTCTCCATTGGAGATATTTCTAAATCCAGCGATTGTATCGCCTTCAAGTAGGAAACCAAGGGCGTTGGTCATAGCTCCACCATAACCATTTGATTTTACGTTTACACCATATCCAACAACATCCTCACCTTTTTTGGCTACGAAGATTTTTTCTATGTTTGGATATTTTTCTTTTATTGAATCTAATTTAGCTTGATCGTATTCTTCGAAACTATCAGCAGCATCACCAAAAATAACTTCATAGGATGCAAGTGTATTTTTAAGTTCAGTTTCAGCAATTACTGGAGCCGTAAAACTATTTACAGCTGCAAGAAGACCTGCTGATAGGGCACAGAATACTAAAAGTATTATTCCAAATTTTACTGGTTCTTTCATTTACTTCGCCTCCCCATATGCACTTGATATAGTAAGTTTGTCAATTAATGGTGTTGCGAGGTTCATAAGACATATTGCGTATGAAACACCTTCAGGAAGAGATGCCTTAACCCTAATTACTGCAGTTAAGATACCACAGCCAAGAGCAAAAATAATTCTTCCCTTTCTGTTTATTGGGTTTGTAGTGTAGTCAGTTGCCATAAAGATAGCACCAAGTAACAAACCACCTGCAAGTAGTTCATAAGGAATAAGTTCCATTGGGATTCCAAGAACAAATAGACATATTGCAGTTGATGCAACATAAATTACTGGGATTTCCCAAGAAATTACCTTTCTTGCTACTAAGTAAACAAATCCAATTAGAAGTGCAATTGCAGAAGTTTCTCCTATTACACCACCAATATTTCCCATAAACATATCTCCCATTGAAGTAAGATTTGCAAGATCACCAGATGCAATAACTTGAAGAGGTGTTGCATAAGATAGACCATCCATAGCTGCAGATGATGTTGTAAGACCTTGCTTCAACAATTCTGGTGAAATATAATCTGTAATTTGTTTTGGCCAAGATGTCATAAGTACAAGTCTTGCTGCAAGAGCTGGATTCATAAAGTTAAAACCAATACCACCAAAACATTCTTTAACTACTAATATTGCAAAAACTGATCCGAAAGCTGCCATCCATAGTGGAAAAGACTCAGGCATATTAAGTGCAATCAAAATTCCAGTAACAACAGCAGATAAGTCAGCTATTTGAACAGTTTTCTTTAGGCATTTTTGTGTAATAAGTTCAGTAAATACACAAGCACCAATACATACTGCTAAAAGTGCTATGGCCCTTGTTCCAAAGAAATATACAGAAGCAATCATTGCAGGAGCAAGTGCGATAATAACATCAAGCATAATCTTTCTAACAGTATCATTTGACCTAATATGAGGAGCTAGTGAAACAAAGCGTGCCTCATTTACTGTCATCGGATCCTTATTAATTTTATTATTTTCCAAATTGATCCCTCCTATCTCTTTTGATTAGCTCTGATTTCTCGTTTAGCTAATTTAACAGATGCTGTAAGATGTCTCTTGGCTGGACAAACAAAGGAACATATACCACATTCCATACATTGGTCAGCGTGAAGATCCATACATAAGTCTACATCGCCCTTTAAAATCGCATGATTAATATCAGTTGGATTTATATTGGCTGGACAATGGTCTACACATCTTGAACATCTAATACATGGAGATTCAATTCTTTCTGTAACTTCTTCTTCAGTGAAAACCAAAATACCAGAAGTAGTCTTAGTAATTGGAGAGTCAAGATTAAATACTGACTTACCAGTCATAGGACCACCACAGATGATTTCTTTGAAGTTGTCTTTAAGACCGCCACAGAAATCTAGGATATCTCCCACAGGAGTACCTATTTTAACGAGAATATTCTTAGGTTCCTTAATACCAGAACCAGAAACAGTTATAACTCTTTCATAAGAAGGCTTTCCTTCAATCATAGCTTCATAGAAAGCTAGAGTTGTACCAACATTAGTTAGGAAAACTCCAACATCATTTGTTACACCATTTTGTGGAACAATTCTACCAACTACGGCTTCAGAAAGTCTCTTTGAATCACCTTGTGGATACTTAGTTTGACATCCAACAACCTTTAAGTGATTCCAATTAGGATTTTTTCCTATAACTTCTTCCATCTTAGCAATTGCATCAGGTTTGTTTTCCTCAATTGCCATGTAAGAAGCTTCCTTATTGTAAAAATGTGAGAAGATATCTAAACCTTCTAATATTTCTTCAGTTTTTTCTAGCATAATTCTATGGTCACATGTAAGGAAAGGCTCACATTCTGCACCATTGATTATACATTCGTCTAGAACTGGATCTTCACCCTTAAGTTTTGCATGAAGAGGGAAACCAGCTCCACCCATTCCTACGATTCCCTTTTCCTTAATAAAAGGAATTAAGTCGTCAATAGGATGATCCTTATAATCCTTGAAAGATTTAAGGTCCTCAATCATTTCATCTTTGCCATCGTTTTCTATAACGACGCAATCACAATACCTTCCATCAGCTGTATACATTTTTTTAATCTCTTTAACTGTACCTGATACAGAAGAGTGTATAGCTGCTGAAATAAAAGCATCAGAATTCCCAACAATTTGGCCAACTTTAACAGAGTCGCCCTTTGAAACAACAGGTGAGCATGGTGCTCCAATATGTTGTGACATAGGTATGTAAGCAATCTTTGGACTTGGCATCCTCTCAATTGCGATTTTTTCTGTCAAAGTTTTGTGTTCGTCCATATGAACTCCACCTACGGAAAAAGTGAGATTTCTTGAACTCATAAAACTTCACCCCTTATTTGGCTTTAGCCTATATTTTTACCATTTGTTATAATTATAACACTAAATTTTATTAAAGTACATTATTCTACTGAAAAAATTCATTTTGGGAAATCTTTATCATCATTCAAATCTAGTCATTCTTAAAATAGGGTTTCTGATATCATTTATCAAAAACAAGACCAATAAAAACTTTATTTTATCTCTCTATTTTAATTCTTCGTATTTATTCAAGAGCAAATTAAGCGATTAAATTTAAAAGCAATTCTTTTTTATCAAAATATTTTTCAATTTCACAAGGATAAAATATCTTATTTTATTTTTCTATCCAATAGAATAATTTTTTGAATATAAAAAAGCGACCCTCATATAAGGTCGCCCTATCATTTTTATTATTATTTTAATCTGGAAGAGGAGCTAAGACTAAAGCCCTTCCCTCAATTACAGTTTGTCCATGTTGATTTTCGC
Source organism: Peptoniphilus sp. HMSC075B08 (assembly GCF_001815405.1). Taxonomy (NCBI): domain Bacteria; kingdom Bacillati; phylum Bacillota; class Tissierellia; order Tissierellales; family Peptoniphilaceae; genus Peptoniphilus; species Peptoniphilus sp. HMSC075B08. The sequence continues at coordinate 103,922 of NZ_KV820458.1, forward strand.
AGACTGTACTTAATATTACCCTATTTGTGTCAGGGAATAATTCTTCAACAGTACAAGTTGCAGTAATAGTATCACCAAAGTGAACTGGGTGAGTAAATTTAAGATCTTGATTCAAATAAATAGTTCCTGGACCAGGTAATTGAGTTCCTAGTACTGAAGAAATGAATCCTGCACTAATCATACCGTGGGCAATACGTTTTTTAAATCTTGTCTTTTTCGCAAATTCTTCGTTTATATGGGCAGGGTTAAAGTCACCAGATACACCGATATAGTTATAAACGTCTGCCTCAGAAACTGTTTTTGTAAAACAAGCACTTTGTCCTACTTTTAATTCATCAATAGTTTTCCCCTTTGTATTATCCATAAGTCACTATCCCTTCTCTATTTATTTTGAACGTTTCTTTAGCCAATCTACTACTGTTGGCGCTACTTCTTCTTGACTTCTTCTACTAACAAACATTCCAATGTGTCCTGTAGGGAAAGATTTAGCTGTGTAGTCATCGCTTCCTACACAATCTCCAATAGGAATTGACGCAGCATTTGGAACTTGATTGTCTCTTTCTGCATAAAGGTTTAGGACTGGTTGAGTAATCTTCTTTAAATCTACTTTTTTACCAGCAATTTCCATTTCACCCTTCATTAGGCGATTTTCCCTATACATTGCATTTAAAAATTCCTTGTATGCCATTCCAACTTGTCCTGGACTGTCAAAAATCCATTTTTCCATAGTCATAAAGCTTGAAAGATGTTCAGGATCATCTAAGTCATTTATAACATCTACATATTTATTGACCATTAAAGAAAGAGGTTTCAAAGTTAGGAAACCAGTATTCATAAAGTCTCCTGGCACAACTCCATAGGCTTCTACCATCCTATCTGGATTTAAATATTTCCCCCATTTGAAAAGAAGTCCATCATCTGTTGAAAAGTCGACAGGTGTAACCATAGTCACTAGGTTCTTAATTTTTTCTGGATGAAGAGATGTGTACATTAAACTAAAAGTACCACCTTGGCAAACGCCTAGAATATTTATCTTGTCTACTCCCTTTTCCTTTCTAATGTGGTCGACACAATCGTCAATATAAATATTTATATAATCATCAAGACTTATATATTTATCATCAGCAGTTGGAAATCCCCATTCGATTAAATATAAATCAAGACCACTATCCACTAACTTTTTAATAAAAGACTTGTCTTGGCCAATATCCATCATAGAAGGAGTGTTAACAAGGGCATAAACAATTAGTGTCGGAACCTTGCTTACACTTCTTGTAGACTTTTTATAGTTATAAAGTTTTAATTTATCTTCCTGAAAAACAACCTCTCTAGGAGTTTGATTTGCATGATCATTAGTTGCACTAATCATACTTTCATAACTCTTTAGGAATTTTTCCTGAGCCTTTATTCCTTCCTCAATAGATGTCTTTATATCGAAAAAATCATTATACATATTTTTGCCTCCCTTAATTAACTATTTCAAAATTATAGGAAATAATTATTTGTCACTTTTTAAGTCTTCTTTTCCCCTAAGTTCTTCCAATTCTTTTTTAAGAGCCCTAACTTCACGTCTCAATTCGTAAACATTTTTATAAACATTGTCTACTTCTGATTTTGTAACAATTGGAGAATCGCTAAGAGATTTTTCTATTAACTTGTCGTATTCTATTTTAAAAATCATATATGAATCTGCTGCTTTGGCAATAAGCTTTGAGAATTCATCAGTGTAGAAGTACTTTTCAATGGCATTTTCAACATGTTTTGACCACATCTTATAAAACTCATTGAAAGTTTTTGGATCTTCGCCCTTATCAACTGAGTCGAAGTATTCTTCAAAAACTTCTTGAGAATTTTTGTATCCAACTGATAAGGCCTTTGTTATAAATTCTGAAACAGAAATAAGCATATCAACCATAGAGTCTACAGCCCTGTTATTTTGTTCCAGTAATTCTCTAGAACTTCCCACTACAGGAGACTTTACTAAAACTCCAAAAGTCTTATTATAAGCATCCTTCCATTCTTTTAAGGCATCTGATAACTTCATTGGATCCTTATAAATAGATTCCATATATATCTCAGCTATATTTTGGTAAGCAAAAGACCATGGGCCAAGGAAATTTTCTAAAGTTTTTAAATAGGTATTAAAATAGCTTTGAGAATTAACCATCAAACCTTGCATCTCTTTAGGTAAAAGTGGAATCAGATTATTTGTGAATATTTCATTAAATTGCTTTACTAGTTGTTCAAGGTTTTCTTTATAAGTATCAGTTCCTGGCTTTAAAATGTCGTCATTAAATTTTTTCCATTGTTCATAAGCTCCAAGATACAATTTGTTAGAATTTAGAATTTTTTCGAAGACATCTCTTGTACCCGCCCCCATCATTTTGCTGGCATCAAGAGGATTGTATAATTCCATCATTTTTGTCCAAGCTTCGTAAGTATTATTGGAAAATACATTTTGTGGGCCTGCATTTTTCATCATATCTTCCCAACTTCTCATCCAAGCTTGTTGAAATTTTGCCCAATCTTGATATTTTGTAAAATCAAAGGCATTATCTTCAGATTCTTTATTTTCAGGGTCTCTCTTTGGCAGAGCATCCACCCATGCTTTCATCATATCTTGGCTTATCTTGAACATGTCATTCCAAGCATTGTAATTCATTGTCATATTATCCTCCCCAAATATTAGAATTAAAAAAATTTATTACTTCATCTTACTAATAGGTTACCCGGTTTTTATATTATAAAACAGCAATATTTGTTTTTGTTAAATAAATATTAAAGTTTATGTAAAATTTATTATTTCTTAGTTTTTTATTTGATTTTTGATTTTGATTTCTTTATTATAAAATTTTTAATTTTATGCTTCTTCTACTCCCTTCCACAAAATATGATAATAGGAATTTATTTTGAAATTAAAAAAAGACTTTGCTTAGAAATTCAAAATAAAAATAATTTAGCTTGAGAGTTTAAATAAATTTTTTTAATTAAGAATCATTGTTATAAAACTTCTAATTTTTAATTTTCTTGTAGTCCCTTTCACAATCTATAATTAATTAAAATTTTTATAAACTTAAAATCCAAATAATTTATCTCAAGACTTAATAAATTTTTTTATTTTAACCATATTACCTATTCTTTAATTGAATTTTAAAAGGTCCTTTTATATCTAATTTTAAAAACTTTTAATCAGCGTCATTTTTTTACAAGCTCATAGTTTACTTGAAGGTCAAAACTTTTTATAAAGTCATGATTATTAAGAAGCTTAAAGTTTTTTATAAAGTCATAATTTAATAAAAAGTCATGGTTTTTTATAAAGTCATAATTTTTTACAAGTTCATAATTTTTCAGAAGTTTATAATTTATTACAAGGTCATAATCTTTCAGAAGTTCATAACTTATTACAAGGTCATAATCTTTCAGAAGGTCATAGTTTATTACAAGGTCGTTCTTTTTTAGAAAGCCAAAATTTATTACAAACTCATAGTTTTTTCGAATCTCAAAGTTTATTAGAAGGTCATGATTTTTTACAAGCACCTAGTTAACTAAAAAGTCTTAATTTTTCACAAAATCATAATTAACTTAAGACTTGCAAAATTTTTGAATCTTTAAAAATTTTAAATTTTCATTAATATTTTTATTCACAAAACATATAAGAAAATCATCCTTAAAAAATTGTACAAAAAAAGTAGGCTCATCTCTAAGCCTACTCTTAATTTATAATATTTTATTCTTCTTCAACTGTTTCAAGTTCAATTTTTACATCATCACTTGTGATAACTTCAGAGTCTTCTAGGATATTGTAATCTTCCTTCAAGCTTTCGTCGATTCCAATTTGAACCTTGGAATTAATACGAGCTCCTGTACCTGCTGGTATAAGTTGTCCAATTATAATATTTTCCTTTAGACCTTCAAGTTTATCTTCCTTACCCTTGATTGCTGCATCTGTAAGAACTCTTGTAGTTTCTTGGAAGGATGCTGCTGATAAGAAGGATTCTGTTGCAAGGGAAGCCTTTGTGATACCAAGTAAATTAATTTGACCAATTGCTGGTTCTTTACCTGCATCTATTGCGTCCTTATTTGCTTTTTTGTAGTCAACAACATTTACAAGAGATCCTGGAAGTAAATCTGTGTCTCCTGCATCTTCTATCTTGCACTTTGATAGCATTTGTCTAACAATGATTTCAATGTGCTTGTCGTTAATGTCTACCCCTTGAAGTCTATAAACTCTTTGAACTTCTTTTACAATATATTCTTGTACACCCTTTTCGCCCTTAACACGTAGTAAGTCTTGTGGATATACAGAACCTTGTGTAAGTTCATCTCCTGCTTCAACTTCATCGCCTGCTTTAACCTTTAGTCTTGAGCCATAAACGATGTTATAGGAGTCAACTGTTCCATCTTCAGCTGTAATAAGAACTTCTCTCTTCTTGTTAGTTTCCTTAATGTCAACTACACCAGCACGTTCTGCAATTACTGCAAGACCCTTTGGCTTTCTTGCTTCGAAAAGTTCTTCAACTCTTGGAAGACCTTGAGTGATATCGGCAGCTGCCGCTACACCACCAGTGTGGAAAGTTCTCATTGTAAGTTGTGTACCCGGTTCACCAATTGATTGGGCAGCAATTACACCAACTGCTTCTCCAATACCAACGTGGGAGCCTGTTGCAAGGTTTCTACCATAGCAGTGGGCACAAACTCCATTTTTACTCTTACAGCCAAGGATTGATCTAACCTTAACTTCTTCTATACCTAGAGATTCAATTAGGACTGCGTCATCATCAGTGATTGTTTCGTTAGCTCCAACTATTAGTTCTCCAGTTTCTGGATTTACAATATCTTCAAAGGAATATCTTCCTTCGATTCTATCTGCAAGAGATTCTATTAGTTCTTTTCCATCTTTGAAGGCCTTAGCTACAAGATATTCATCTGTGCCACAGTCTTCTTCAGAAATGATTACTTGTTGTGAAACATCTACTAGCCTTCTTGTCAAGTAACCAGAGTCGGCAGTCCTTAGGGCTGTATCGGCAAGACCCTTTCTAGAACCGTGGGCTGACATGTAGAATTCAAGTACTGATAGACCTTCCCTAAAGTTTGAAGTGATTGGAACTTCTATTGTCCTACCTGAAGGTGATGCCATAAGTCCACGCATACCTGCAAGTTGTCTGATTTGGTTCTTAGAACCTCTGGCTCCAGAGTCTGCCATGATGTAGATGTTGTTTAGGGCATCAAAGCCGTCCATTACATCGTCAGTTAAGTCATCTGTGGCCTTGTTCCAAATTTCAATTACCTTTTCATATCTTTCTTCATCAGATATAAGACCTCTTCTAAAGGCTTTTTCATACTTAGCTACTTCTTTTTCAGCTGCTGCTAAAATTTCTGGTTTAGATGCAGGAATTTGTACGTCACCCATTGAAATTGATACTGCTCCAATAGTTGAGTAGTGATATCCTGTTGCCTTGATGTTGTCAAGAAGTTCAGCAGTTTTTATATTTCCATGTTTTTTGTAAGTTTTTTCAATTATTTTTCCAAGAAGTTTCTTATCTACAACTTGGTCGATTTCAAGTGAATACTTGTCTTCATCCCTGTTAACAAATCCAAGGTCTTGTGGGATAAATTCGTTCATTAAAAATCTACCAACAGTTGATGATACAATTTTTCCCCTCTTGTCATTTTCATCTGCATATCTTCTAATAGATACCTTAGATTGAAGGTGTAAGAATCCTGATTCATAAGCGTGGAACATTTCATCATAGTTTCTATAAATTGATCCGTCGCCCTTTAGCTTGTTTTCTCTCATAAGAGTTAGATAATATGAACCAAGAACCATATCTTGTGTAGGAGTAGTAATTGGCTTACCGTCCTTTAGGGCCAAGATATTGTTAGTTGAAAGCATTAGTAGTCTTGCTTCAGCTTGTGCTTCAGTAGATAGTGGTAAATGGACTGCCATTTGGTCACCATCAAAGTCGGCGTTGTATGCTGTACAAGAAAGTGGGTGAAGCTTAATAGCCTTACCTTCTACTAGGACAGGTTCAAAGGCTTGGATACCAAGTCTGTGAAGTGTCGGTGCACGGTTAAGAAGAACTGGGTGGTCTTGGATAACTTCTTCAAGTACATCCCAAACTTCTTCCTTTCCTCTTTCAACCATTCTCTTTGCAGATTTAATGTTATAAGTTAGGCCACGAGAAACAAGTTCTTTCATTACGAAAGGCTTGAATAATTCAAGCGCCATATTTTTTGGAAGTCCACATTGGTAGAATTTAAGCTCTGGTCCAACTACGATTACAGAACGGCCAGAGTAGTCAACTCTCTTACCAAGTAAGTTTTGACGGAAACGACCTTGTTTACCCTTTAACATTTCTGATAAGGATTTAAGTGGTCTATTTCCTGGTCCCGTAACAGGTCTTCCACGTCTACCGTTGTCAATAAGAGCATCTACAGATTCTTGTAGCATTCTCTTTTCATTTCTAACGATAATGTCTGGAGCATTGATGTCCATTAATTTCTTAAGTCTGTTGTTTCTATTTACAATTCTTCTGTATAAGTCGTTTAAGTCACTTGTTGCAAATCTGCCACCGTCAAGTTGTACCATTGGTCTTAGATCAGGTGGTATAACAGGGATTGCATCAAGGATCATCCATTCAGGCTTGTTGTCTGATTGGATAAAGGCATCAATAACTTCAAGTCTTCTTGTTATTCTAATTTTCTTTTGTCCAGTTGCATCTTGGAGCTCTTCTGTAAGTTCGTCATTTTCCCTTTGAAGGTCAACTTTTTCTAGAAGGTCCCTAATAGCTTCTGCACCCATCTTTGCAGTGAACTTGTCACCATATTCTCTCTTGAATTCCCTATACTCAATTTCTGATAATAGTTGTTTTTCATAAAGAGTTGTTTCGCCTGGTTCAACATAAGTTACTACATAAGATGCAAAGTAAAGTACCTTTTCAAGGGCCCTAGGGCTCATGTCTAAAACAAGACCCATTCTTGAAGGGATACCCTTGAAGTACCAAATGTGTGATACTGGAGCAGCAAGTTCAATATGACCCATTCTTTCACGACGAACCTTAGCCTTTGTGACTTCAACGCCACATTTTTCGCAGACTACTCCCTTGTATCTTACTCTTTTATATTTTCCACAGGAACATTCCCAATCCTTAGTAGGTCCAAATATTTTTTCACAAAATAGACCTTCTTTTTCAGGCTTTAATGTCCTGTAATTTATAGTTTCCGGTTTTTTAACTTCTCCATAAGACCAAGATCTGATCTTTTGAGGTGAAGCTAGTCCAATTTTTATTGAATGGAATAATTCATGTTCGCTCAAGGAGCACTTCTCCTTTCATATTAATTAAAACAATAATTAATCTTCAGATTCATCGGATTCATCGTCGTCTTCGTACTCGCCGTCTTCATCTTCATAGATGTGACTTTTTTCAAAAGACTCAACTTCATCATTTGAAATTGTTCTGATTCCAATATTTGCAGTTCCAGTTTGTTCGATAAGTTCCTTTAATTCATCTTCATCTGATTTTGTATTTTTATCATCGATGTTATCAATCTTTGTTAGTTCATCTTCGTCAACTTCAAGGTCAACTTCATTGCCCTTGTCATCAAGAACTTGAATTTCAAGAGCTAGCGCTTGAAGTTCTTTTATTAGAACCTTAAAGGATTCAGGAACTCCTGGTTGTGGAATGTTTTCGCCCTTAACAATAGCTTCGTAAGTCTTAACACGACCAACAATATCGTCAGACTTAACTGTAAGCATTTCTTGTAGGGTATGGCTAGCACCATATGCTTCAAGAGCCCAAACTTCCATCTCTCCAAATCTTTGTCCACCGAATTGTGCCTTACCTCCAAGAGGTTGTTGTGTAACAAGTGAGTAAGGTCCAGTAGAACGAGCGTGGATCTTTTCATCAACCAAGTGGTGAAGCTTTAACATATACATGTAACCAACAGTTACAGGGTGGTCAAATTCTTCTCCAGTTCTACCATCTCTTAGTTGAATTTTTCCATCTCTAGAATATCCAGCTTCTTCAAGTGTGTCGAAAATGTCATTTTCATTAGCACCGTCAAATACTGGTGTTGCAACGTGCCATCCAAGTTTTTTGGCTGCAAGTCCCAAGTGAACTTCAAGTACTTGTCCAAGGTTCATACGAGATGGAACCCCTAGTGGGTTAAGAACAATTTGGATTGGTGTACCGTCTGGCATGTAAGGCATGTCTTCCTTAGGCATAACCCTAGAGATAACACCTTTGTTTCCGTGACGACCACACATCTTGTCCCCTACTTGAATCTTTCTCTTTGTAGCTACAAAGACTCTTACCATTTCGTTGACACCTGGTTGGAGTTCGTCTCCTTCAGACCTATTAAATGTTTTAACATCAACAACAATTCCATGTTCACCATGAGGAAGTCTAAGGGAAGTATCTCTTACTTCTCTTGCCTTTTCACCAAAGATTGAACGAAGAAGTCTTTCTTCTGCAGAAAGTTCAGTTTCTCCCTTTGGAGTTACCTTACCAACTAGGATATCTCCTGGTTTTACTTCTGCACCAATTCTTATAATACCCCTGTCGTCAAGGTCTTTTAGCATGTCTTCCCCAACATTAGGTATGTCTCTTGTGATTTCTTCAGGTCCAAGTTTTGTATCTCTTGCTTCTGATTCATATTCTTCAATGTGAAGTGAAGTTAATACATCGTCAATAACAAGCTCTTGACTTACAAGCATGGCATCTTCGTAGTTATATCCTTCCCAGTTCATAAAGGCTATTAGGATATTTTTACCAAGGGCCATTTCACCTTGGTCAGTTGATGGACCATCAGCAATGATTTCTCCTGCTTCTACAAGATCGCCTTCCTTGACAATAGGTCTTTGGTTAATTGTAGTTCCTTGGTTACCACCCATAAACTTGTGAAGTTTATAGGAGTCGATTCCCTTGTCAGATTCTCTTTCCACTTCAATATGGACAGAGTCAACTTTTTTAATTTTACCCTTGTTCTTAGAAACAATTACAACACCTGAGTCCTTTGCTGCCCTGTATTCAATACCAGTTCCAACAACAGGAGCCTCAGTCTTTAATAGTGGTACTGCTTGACGCTGCATGTTGGCACCCATTAGGGCCCTGTTGGCGTCGTCATTTTCCAAGAAAGGAATCATGGATGTACCTACAGCAACAATTTGTTGTGGAGAAACGTCCATGTAGTTTACGTCTCTTATGTCGAAAATATCGGCATTACCGCCATGACCTCTGGCAGCAATCCTATCTTCAACGAATTTATTATTTTCATCAAGTCTTTCGTCAGCTTGAGCAATGATTTGTTCGTACTCAACATCGGCAGTTAGATAATCTATTTGATCAGTTACAACTCCGTCAACAACCTTCCTATATGGAGTTTCAATAAAGCCATAGTCGTTGATTCTTGCGTAAGTTGTAAGGGATGTGATAAGTCCAATGTTTGGACCTTCTGGTGTCTCAATAGGACACATTCTTCCGTAATGTGAGTTATGGACGTCACGCACTTCAAATCCAGCCCTATCTCTACTCAACCCACCAGGTCCTAGTGCAGATAACCTTCTCTTGTGAGTTAATTCTGATAGAGGATTATTTTGGTCCATAAATTGTGAAAGTTGGGAAGAACCGAAAAATTCTTTTATCGCAGCTGTCACAGGTCTAATATTTATCAGTGATTGTGGAGTTGTTGCATCAACATCTTGGACAGTCATCCTTTCACGGATAACTCTTTCCATTCTTGAAATACCAATCCTAAATTGGTTTTGAAGAAGTTCTCCAACAGATCTAATTCTTCTGTTTCCAAGGTGGTCGATATCGTCAACGGATCCCACGTTATTCATAAGTCCAAATTCATAATTTATACCAGCGATGATATCGTCGATTAAAATATTCTTTGGAGATAGTTCTCTATGAGCCTTTACAAGCTCTTCCTTAAACTTTTCTGTGTCTTCAGAATATTCTTCATAAAGTTCATCGAAAAGTGGTCTATATACTTTTTCTTTAAAACCAAGTTCTTCCATGTCGAAGTCTAATTCATAGGCATCAACAAAGGAGAAGTTGTTTCCAATTACTATTGTGTTTTCACTTGCGTGTTCGTAGTTTTCGTCAGTTTTTAGTAGAACTTGATTTACCCCAGCTGCTTCAATCTTTTCAGCCTTTGCCCTATTTAATAGTTCGCCAGCTTCTGCCAAGATTTCCCCAGTCATTGGGTCAACTATGTCTTCAGCAGGAATATTACCTTCAAGTCTTGCAGAAATGCCAAGCTTTTTGTTGAACTTGTATCTACCAACTTTTGCAAGGTCATATCTTCTATCATCGAAAAACATATTCTCAAAAAGTGATTGAGCTGAATCAATAGTAGGTGGTTCACCTGGTCTCAATTTTTTATAAATTTCAAGTAAAGCTTCATTCTTGTTAGTAGTAATATCTTTTTCAAGAGTCTTTAATACAGCTTCACTTTCTCCAATTACGTCCATGATTTCTTGGTTAGATTCAACACCAATAGCTCTTAATAAGACAGTAATAGGAATTTTTCTTGTCCTATCAATTCTTACATTGATAACGCCTTGAGCATCAGTTTCAAATTCAAGCCAAGCTCCCCTATTTGGTATAAGTGTTGCCGAATAGATTTTCTTACCTGTCTTGTCTCTTTCTTCCTTATAATATGCTCCAGGACTTCTTACAAGTTGTGAAACAACTACACGCTCTGCCCCATTTATTACAAATGTGCCAGTTGGTGTCATAAGTGGAAGGTCGCCCATAAAGACTTCCTGTTCCTTTACTTCGCCAGTTTCACTATTGATAAGTCTTACCTTTGCCTTTAATGGCGCAGAGTAATTTGTGTCTCTCTGTTTAGATTCGTCTATATCATATTTGATTTCATCAGATAAATGATAGTCCACAAATTCTAAAATTAAATTTCCAGAGTAATCCTCAATAGGAGATACGTCATCAAAAACTTCTTTCAATCCTTCTTCAATCAACCATTTGTATGAAGAAGTCTGCACGTCAAGAAGATTTGGAAGTGACATAACTTCATCTACACGAGAAAAACTCATTCTCTCACGTTTCCCATATTTAACAGGATGTACCATTAATTTTCTCACCCTAGCCTTTCAAATGAGTGTATCCAATTAGAGTACAAATCACCACTCTAATTATTATTATGCAAATAGGTATTTTATCATTACCGCTGACACTTTGCAAGGTTTTTAAATAAAAAAATCCTGCCAAAAGGCAGAATTCTTTTTAAAGTCTAATATAAGCGTAACCTTCGTTTTGAAGTCTTACGATTTTTGTTATAACTAAGTCTTCGATCTCGATTTCTGAAGGAATTAGTTCTTTTTTAAGTCTATTTTCTTCTAATGCTTTCTTTCCTATTGTAATATTAACCTTTGGATTACCAATAACACCTTGGAAGTCCACTCCAGAGTACCTGTTAAATAATGCAGCTGCTTTTGACATTGCAATTATTTCTACTTGGATGTCATCAAAGTTGTCTAACAAGTCTCTTACGTTTGATATTACAGAAGTCCACTTGTCTTGTTCTACTACGTGAAAAATTACCTTCATATGTATCACTCCTTATTAGATAATATTTTACACTAATAAAGAGAAAAAGGAAAGGTCCTTAATAAATTTCTACTTTTTAAGGACAAGTTTTAAAATTTCTCTTATCTCATCAACCCTGAGTAGGATGAGAAGTATAAGATAAATTAGGCCTGCTACAAGAATAGAAATAAGAAGAGATAAATTTATGCTAAGGCTTTTTGTAAGGACTTCATAAACTATTCTCGATCCAAGAGCCATAGCTAGAGACGCAATTGTTATTTTTATAAGATTTTTAAGAAGCTTCTTATCAAACACATTTCCTATTAGTCTTATAGAAGAAAAATACATTGCAAGGGCTCCAACAATAAAGGAAATTGATGTAGCAAAAGCAATCCCCCTAATTCCCATGACTTTTGATAATAAAAGTGCAAGGGCAATATTAATTCCAACAATAATTAGAGAATTGTAAACTGGCGTCTTGTTGTCGCCAAGAGAGTAGAAGGCTCTTGAAATAATTTCTCTAACCCCAATTCCTATAACTCCAAAGGCAAAGAAAGATAAGACTGTAGCAGTAATCCTAGCATCTTCAACAGAAAATTCTCCCCCAACAAATAAGAGATTTACAATTGGAAAAGAAAAAACATAAAGGCCAAAGGCTGCCGGCACAACTAGGATTAGCATATTTGAAAGACCTTCTGAGAGGGCATCTTTTAAGTTTTCTAAATCTTTTTTTGATCCAAACTTTGCAAGCTTAGGATAAGTTGCAGTGATAATTGAAGTTACAACAATTCCTGTGACAAAACTTTGCAGCTTATAGGAATAATTTAAGATTGAAATTCCACCAGCGTAGGCTCCAGATGCAAGAGAACGTGAAATCATAAAGTTTATCTCAATAGCTGAAGTGGATATTAAGATTGGAAGAATAGAAGTAAATAATTTCTTAATATCTTCATTAAAATCAATTTTTAAAGAATGCTTGTAGCCAAGCTTCTTAATTGGCCTAATAAAAATCCCATATTGAAGGACAAAGGCCAAGAGAATTCCCACTGCAAGATAATTTATCCCCATCTTGTAGGCAAGCCCCATGGAAATAATTATTATGATATTCATAATAATTGAGTGGAGGACAGAAATTACAAACTTTTCATGAATTTGTAAGTAGGCCTTGTAGATAGAACTTACTGCTGTTACGGCAATTGATAACATGGCAACTCTTGAAACAAAAATTGCAAGCTCAAGCTTTTCTCCAGAAAAACCTTCAGCCATTAACTTGACAAGAGGTCTCGCAAATATAATGGAAAGAATTGTCACTATTGCAAAGACAATAAAAATTATATTTGAAAGATTAGCAGTAAAGATGTCAGCAAGTTTCTTGTCGTCCCTCTCCTTAATTTTGTCGTACATAGGGATATAGCCGTTGGCAACAGCACCACTAATGACATTGGTAAAGGTCATAGGAAGTTGGAAGGCTACTAAAAAAATATCTGCCACCATGCCAACTCCAAAGAAGTAAGCAAGGGCCTTCTCCCTCAAGAGTCCAAAGACCTTGGAGAGGATTGTAATTATCATAAGTATATAAGAAGTTTTCATTTTTTCTCCTTTAATTAAAAAAACTTGGGTTAAACCCCAAGTTATTATATAGTTATTTATTTTTATTTACAAGTTCACTTCTATTGCAATTCAAAAATTATTTCTCTCCTTCCAATAAGAAGTCAATTATATTTTTGTGAACAATGCCTTTTTGTGAAAAATCAAATTTATCCATGGAGAGGACATATTTTGGATAATTGTCTTTTATTAAATCATAAACTCCAAACTCCCTTTCTCTAGTTTTTTCATTTTCCATTAGGTATGAAATTTGAAAATGAGAAATGATCTCTCCTCTTTTTGCCACAAAATCTATTTCTCTATCTTTTACTTTTCCAATTTTCACATCATATCCTCGCGATAAAAGCTCAATGTAGACAATATTTTCCAAAGTTTTTTCAATATCTTTAACGTTAGAAAAGCCCATGGACTGTCTAAAGCCATGATCTGTCAAATAATATTTTTCATCAACCTTTAAGAGTTTTTTGCCTTCTAGATCAAATCTTGGAACTTTTTTTAAGACAAAGGCCCTGTTGCAATATTCCAAATAATTTAAAACAGTGTCTACAGAAATATTTCGATTTTCGCTCTTTAAATAATTTTTTATTGCACTAGCAGAAAAAGTCGCGCCAATATTTTGCATTGCGAAGCTGAGAATCCTATTAAAAATATCAACATCTCTTATATTGTTGTAGTTCAAAACATCTTTCACGAGGACTGTGTTATAAATATCATTTAAATATTTCTGAGAAACTTCTTCCTCAAGCTTGAAATATTTTAAACCTGGCATTCCGCCAATTTTTATAAATTTTTGAAATAAATCTTCTTCATTCAAATTTAAATCTTTGTAAATTTCTGAAAATTCATAGAAACTTAAGGGCTGGATTTCAAATTCAACATATCTACCAGCAAGAAGTGTTGCCAAGTCACCAGATATTAATTTTGAATTAGACCCAGTGATGTAAATGTCTGAATCAAAGCTAACCCTCAGGGCATTTATTACTTTCTCCCAATCTTCGACTAACTGAATTTCATCAAAGAAAAAATAAACTTTTCCCTTTTGGTCTTTCAATTTTTCATTTAAATATTCTTTTAATGCACTTGAATTGTTAATTTCAAAATATTCAAAGGATTCAAAATTCATATAAATTTTATTTTCTTCAGGAATATCCTTTAAAACGTCGTTCTTAATAATATTTAAAATTGTAGATTTTCCAACACGTCTCATTCCAGTTAAAATTTTTACAATTGGTTTATCAATAAAATTTTTAATTTTTTCTATATACCTATCTCTAAAAATATAATCCATTTGAATCCCTCCATCTATTTCGAGTATACTCGAATTTAAATTATTTTTCAACTTGATTTCGATTATACTCGAAAGACTTTGGGATTTTTTATTTATTTCTATTATAATCGAAAGTCTGAATTGTTTTATTATAGCTTATAAAATCAAATAACATACAAATAAAAAAGCCTTGAGTCTAAACTCAAAGCTTGTAACTTTATATCAAACTATTAATGAACATAACGAGGGGAAAAATTATAATTAACAAGAAATTTAATATCCCAAACAAAAGTGACTTCTCTTTAATTGCAAAGATAAGACCAATAAGTCCTATAATCCTGCAGATAAATAAACTTGTAAGGCCCGTAGGTCTTAAGTTTGTAAACCTTTCAAAAATATCTACAGGTAGCAAATAAGAAATTATAAAAACTCCTATGCCAGTAAAAAATAAGATTTTACTAATATTCTTACTCATAAGTCCCTCCTAGTCAAATCCTCTTATCAAATCAATGGGATTGATCTTTAGAATGTTTTTTAAAGATAATTTGTAAATTAAAATATTTATGCCATAAATCAAAATTCCAAAAGCAAGGAAATATTTATATTCAAAATATGACAACAAAATTTTCATATCCAATGTTGGCGAAATTTTTGAAATTACAAATAAAGCAGCAAAACTTATTATTAAAACTATTGCCAGTGATTTAATTTCTTCTAATATAAAATCTCTTGTATATTTATGTTTTAGTTCTTCCTCATCTATTCCACAAGACATTAAAGATCCAATTTCTTTTTTCCTTGCCATTAAACTTAAATTAATGGAAGAATATCCATTAGTTATATTTAAAATGAAAATTATGCCTGCAATAGAAATTATCATAAGTCCAAAAGTTTTTACATCTTTCATGCGATTTGCCTCTACATCTTTGCTTGTAGTTAAATTATAAGTTTCATTGTAGGCAATGGAAGAATCTAATCTATCTTTAACTTCATTCTTTATATCGTCTAACTTATTTTCATCAACTTGCATTGAGAGTTCATAGGTGTTTCTTCTCAAGTCATTGTTGTTTTTTAAATAATATTTATTCCATTCATCTAATAATTTAAAATATGTTTCAAAATCAACATATAAATTCACATAAAAAGGTAGTCTTCTTTGCCTAAAGTCCTTTGTGTCATCGATTAATTTATCTACTTTGATTGAATAATTGTAATCTTTTTTCTCTGTTATAGAGTAATTTAAACTATTTATGTTTTTAAAATATTTTGTTGTTTCTGATCCATCAATTGGTGCGTTTGGATTTACTTGGACTTTATTTAATAGCAAAGCCTCTCCCTTTTTGCCACCGATCTTTTCAAAAGTTCCATCATCTAAAGCCGTAATAATTCCATCGAGATAAAAATCTTCGCCATTATCATAATATCTGCGGATTGTTTCATCTAATTTAAGAGACCTGAACTCATCTGAATAATTTTGCTCCTTACTAAGGGAAATATATTTTTCAGTTGAAAGAAATGCTCTGTCATTTTCTGTAGTATTCATTATATCTTTTAAGACATTTGGAACTTCAGCTTCATTTGAATGAATTAGTATATTAATATTCGTATTGTAAGTGTAAGTATTTTTCACCCTATTGTACTTTGCCATAGAAAAAACTATTAAAAAAATTGAGACAATTATCATTCCAATGGCAGAAATATATCTCTGAGAGGAAGTAGTTTTTAAATTATTTATCTTTAATTCCTTCCAAATATCTTTATTTCTCTTTAGTTTTATATTTTTGTCATTAAAGTTGCCCCTTACTCCATCAATTATATTTATCTTTGCGATTTTTTTAGCTGGAGCAAGTATTGCTATTAAAATTATAAAAAAGCAAATTAACAAAACTATAAGTGAAAGGCTTGGCGAAAATTCTATATACTTATACTTTTCCTCTTCTTCTACAATCCTTTGAATACCAAGATTGAGAAGGTTGATTCCTCCATATCCGAAAACATGTCCCATAACTATTGGTAAAAATGAAATTTTTAAACCATCTTTTAAAAGCAATTTATAAATTTGATAATCTGTTGAACCAATGGATTTGTACATTGAAATTTCTCTTATCTTTCTTAGTCCCCAAACTGTAAAAATATTTTTTACAAAAAATATAAAAATAAGGATTGTAGCAAATATTAAAAGAGAATCTACAATTATCTGCCTATTTTGCTGAAAAAGACTTCCATCAACATTATAGTAATCTTTCATTATTTCGCTAAATGCTAGTTCTACTTTATCTTTATTCAAGCTAGATGCAAGATCTTTTTCTAAATTATCTTTATTACTATAGGCTTTTCTAAAATTATCAAATCTTACAAAGCTATTGGTTTTTTGACCCTTTCCTATGACAGTAGAAGCATAAAAAATCTTCATATTTTCATTGTAAAGATTTCTTGTGAGACCACTTATTACATATTCTTTGCTATCTTTTCTTATAAATTCTTCATCCTTAGTAACACTTGAAACTGCTTTTATTTGTTTTCCATCAACTAGTCTATTCCCAAATTCTACTTTTACCTTATCGCCAATTTTTAAATTTTCTTTTTCTGCAAGACTTTTTGGTATGGTGATTTCATTATCTTTTGTAGCAAAGCTTCCCTCTTTTAATATACTATCTTC
The DNA here is from genome assembly GCF_001815405.1 of Peptoniphilus sp. HMSC075B08. NCBI lineage: Bacteria > Bacillati > Bacillota > Tissierellia > Tissierellales > Peptoniphilaceae > Peptoniphilus > Peptoniphilus sp. HMSC075B08. The sequence goes on from NZ_KV820458.1 coordinate 121,008, forward strand.
TAACATCTTGTTAAAACCCTGGTCTATGTAATTTACCACTAAGACATTTTGAGATAGCTTGGCAGAATTATTTTCTACTGCAACTTCTCCCACTTCTTTAATATTCTTTATTTCCTTTAGTTTACTTGATTCACCAGAAACTGTATCAGACATAATTTTAGCATCATAAATTGATCTGTTCCTAAAATATTCATAATCAAACTTATTATTTACATATCCAATGTAAACACAAAATGTAAAGAAAATTGCAGTTATAAAAAGTGAAAGTGAGATTGAGATATTTTTCTTATTCATTTTTCTCATCTCCCACTACTTTCCCATCCACTATTGTTATTACTCTTTCTGCTTCTAAAGCTATGGACTCGTCATGGGTGATTACTATAATTGTCTGTTTTAAAGTCCTATTAAAATATTTTAAAATTTCAATTATTTCTCTTGAATTTTCTCTGTCTAAGTTTCCTGTTGGCTCATCAGCCAGCACTAGAGACGGAGAATAGATAAGACTCCTTGCTATGGCAACCCTTTGTTGCTGACCTCCTGATAGTTCACTTGGAAAAGAATCCAACTTATTTTCTATGCCAAGTTTTCTAACAATATCTAATAGGACGTCCTCATTGATTTTTCTCTTATCAAGCTTTAGGGGTAACTCAATGTTATGCCTAACTGTTAAGTTGGGAATTAAATTATAGAATTGATAAATTAATCCTACTTTTCTTCTCCTAAATAACGCTAATTCCTTTGATGAATATTTTGAGATATCATTGCCGTCTATAAATATTTTTCCAGAAGTTGGATTGTCCACACCACCTAACAAGTGAAGAAGAGTTGACTTGCCTGATCCACTTGGTCCAACAATTGCAATAAATTCTCCTTTTTCTATTTTTAAATTAACATCATCAATTGCTTTTACAAGATTTTCTCCACTTCCGTAAGTTTTTGATAAATTTTCAGTTCTAACAATTTCCATATGTACCTCCCTCTATTTATCTTAATAATAAAGGGTTAAAATGACTTTTAAGTGACATTGTAAAATTTAATTTTAAAAATCGCACCATCTTTTCCATTTTTTGAGATATATCTGTCATTGTTTGCCTCAACAATTGATTTTGCCATGGCAAGGCCTATGCCAAAGCCCTTAGAGTCAGGACTTTTGTAAAATCTTTCAAATATTTTTTTGAAGTTTTCTTCATTAATCCCTCCACCGTCATCTTCAATTGTTATCTCTGTATAAATTGGATTTTTATTTGTAGAAATTTTAATTTTTGTAAGACCATCAAGGCTTAAGGCATTCTTTATAATATTTATTAGGGCTTCAGAGATCCAATAATAATCGACTTTTATCTCATAATCCTCGTAGTTACAAATAACTTTTACCTTTTTCTCATCAATTGATTTTCTTAAAATATCCAAAACATAGTCAAGTATTTCTGAAATAAAAACTTCTCTCTTCTCCATCTTGTCTATATTTGCATCAAGACTAGATAGCTTTAACAAGATGTCAGCAAGAGAGTTGAGCCTTTCAAGTTGGAGCTCAAGCCCCTCAATCTCTTTTTCATTTTCTTCAGTCTTATCAATTGTTTCCAAGTCAAAGACCATTGAAGTGATTGGAGTCTTTATTTGATGGGCAATATCTTCTAGGTTTTGCCTTTGTTTTTTTGAATTTATTTCAAGGCTTTCTCTCGCCTCAACAAGTTCTACAAATATCTTATAAATTTTGTCTTCAAGTATAGAAAATTCATCTTGGACCATGGGGATTGAATAGTTCTTTTCTTCCAACCTATCTATAAGTTCTTCCAATTCCTCAATTCTATTCTTTTGTCTTTTCTTTAAAAAATAATAAAGGGCCAACAAGCTCACAGGGTAAAATAAATAAATCATCAGTCCATCCTATAACCTATTCCACGGATTGTCTTAATAATATCTCTGTCACTTTTATCTCTTATTCTTTTAATAGTGGCAGTAAGTGTATTGTCATTGACAAACTTTTCTCGCCTATCCCAAAATCTCTCTAGTAAAAAGTCCCTAGTAAAAATTCTATTTGGATTATTTATAAATAATTTCATCACTTCAAATTCCAGTGAAGTTAAATCTAGTTTTTTATCTTTATAATAAAAGCTTCCTTCCTTATTATTTAGAGCCAAGTCCTTGAAGCTAATAAAATCATCTTCTACAAGAGCCGTCCTAAGAGTCTTATCTATTCTCGCTCTTAAGATAGAAAGCTTAAAGGGTTTTGTAATGTAATCGTCGGCTCCACTATCTAGGGCTCTCACGATAAATTTCTCATCGTTTTTTACTGTTGTGATTATTACTCTCACATTGTTTTCTCTCAAAGTCTTCAACAAATTAATTCCATCCCTATCAGGCAAATTTATGTCTAAAATTGCCAAGTCATAAGAATTATTTATTTTTATCCTTGCTTCTTCAAAGTTTTTACAAGTTTCTACTTTAAAATTATTTTTTGACAAATAGGACTCAATCCCTCTTGATAAATTTTCATCGTCTTCTATTAAAATTATTTTTTTCATTTGATCACCTAACACAATCTTGTAAACAAATTCTATCACACTTTAGTTTTTAAAAGAATTCTTAATCTTTTTGCGTTCTTATAAATCTTCCCAACAAAAAAAGCACCAGCTTTCGCCAGTGCTTGTGATTTTAACTCTTTTAATTTTTAAAATTATTTTGCTTGGTTGATTGCATCATTTGCTGCTTCAACAAATTGATTGTAGGATTGTGTTGCGCCAGTCACTGCTTCAACTTATTCTACTGAACCCTTTTCTGTAAGTTCTTGTCCGTAAGTTTGTGAAGCTTCAAGTGTCATTTGTGCAGTCTTGTGTCCTTCTTCTCCAGCTTCTTTACCGTAGTCTTCTCCCTTTTCACTTCCGTCTTTTTGAAGGTTCTTAACTTCAGTGTTAGAGATCTTTCCGTCGGCTACTGTGATTGTAACTTCCATGTGTCCACCAAAGTCATCTTCTGATGATTTACCTGTGTAAGTTCCATCTTTTAATGCCATAGCTTCATCAGTTGCCTCTGCATTATTCGTTGCTTCTAGCTTTGTAGAATTATCTTTAGCTGTATTTTCTTTTGCATCGTTTTTTGCTCCACATCCAACTAGTGTTAGCGAAAGTAGTGCTACTGATGCTAGTGTAATTTTCTTATTCACTGTCTCCTCATAATTTCTTCTTTTATTAATAAAAGCAAAATATGATTAAGATTTCAAAATTTTTATTCTGCAAAGTCCTCTAAATTTATTTCCACAAAATTTATGCTGCCTCTTGATACAATTTTCATCTCGCCTGTGAGTTGATAAATCCAATTAGATATAAAGGGCTCATGGGATACTAGAATATAGTTTTCATCTTGGTCTAAAGTTTTTAAAATATCCCTTATCCTTGCTCCTGCAAGATAGTCCTTGACTTCATAAGTTGAGTCCAAATGTTTTGCCAAGATTTCTGCAGTTTCCTTTGCCCTTTCAAGAGGTGAAGAATAAATCTTATAGGACCTCTTGTCCTCTAAACTATTTGCAAAAGCCTTAAAAGAATTTTCCAGTTTAACCCTTCCAATGGTAGTCAATTTTCTCTTGAAGTCATCATCAGCATAAATTTCTGCTTCCCCATGTCTTATAAAATATATTTTCATTTTCTGTCAATGTTATAGAAGGCATCAAAGCCTGGATAAATTGCTAAGTCGCCTAGTTCATCTTCAATTCTTAGAAGTTCATTGTATTTTGCAATTCTTTCTGATCTTGCTGGCGCTCCAGTTTTTATAAAGCCAGCGTTTGTTGCAACTGCAAGGTCCGCTATTGTTGAGTCTTCACTTTCTCCTGACCTGTGAGAGATTACTGCTGTGTAATTGTGTCTCTTTGCAAGTTCTATGGAGTCAAGTGTTTCTGTTATTGTTCCAATTTGGTTAAACTTAATTAGGATTGAGTTTGCAGATTCTTTTTCTATTCCTTCTTGAAGTCTCTTTGTGTTTGTTACAAAGAAGTCGTCTCCAACTAATTGAACCTTATCGCCTAATAGGTCTGTCAAGTGCTTCCAGCCATCCCAGTCGTCTTCATCAAGTCCATCTTCTATAGAATAAATTGGGTATTCCTTTACTAATTCTTCATAGAATTTTGAAAGTTCTTCTGATGTGAACTCACGACCTTCTCCTTCAAGAATGTATTTTTTCTTGTCCTTGTCATAGAATTCTGAAGCTGCAGCGTCAATTGCAAGTACAATGTCCTTGCCTGCTTCATAACCTGCCGCCTTTACAGCTTCAAGGATGCAGTCAAAGGCTTTTTTATTGGATTCAAGATTTGGTGCAAAGCCACCTTCGTCACCAACACCAGTAGAGAGTCCCTTGTCCTTTAAAACTTTTTTAAGTGCGTGGTAAACTTCTGCTCCCATTCTTAAAGCTTCCTTAAAAGTTTTTGCTCCTATTGGCATAATCATAAACTCTTGGATGTCCACGTTGTTGTCAGCGTGTTCGCCACCGTTGATTATATTCATCATTGGGATTGGCATAGTTTTTGCATTTACTCCACCAAGGTATTGGTAAAGTGGCAGTCCAGCTTCATTTGCTGCTGCCCTTGCTACTGCAAGAGAAACTCCAAGGATTGCATTTGCTCCAAGATTGCCCTTGTTTTCGCTTCCGTCAAGTTCAATAAGCATATTGTCAATGCCAAGTTGGTCAAAGCAGTCAAAGCAAATTAATTCTTCAGCAATTTTTTCATTTACATTTGCAACTGCCTTTTCAACTCCCTTGCCATTGTATCTATCTTCTCCATCACGAAGTTCTACTGCTTCGTGGATACCAGTTGATGCACCACTTGGCACAATTGCAGAACCAAAACCACCATTAAGTGTTCCCACTTCTACCTCAACTGTTGGGTTTCCCCTTGAATCAAGAACTTCTCTCGCATAAACGTAATCAATTAAACTCATAATTCCTCCTAATTTAAATAAATTCTAATTTAATTATATTAAAATAAAGACTTGCCAGTCATAAGCTCTGGCTGATCTAATCCCATAATTTTTAAAATTGTTGGCGACAAGTCGCAAAGGGCTCCGTCAGACCTAAGTTCCTCATCCCTGTTAAATAAAAATAGGGGAACAAGGTTTGTGCTGTGGCTTGTTACAACATTGCCTTCATTATCAATCATGTACTCACAGTTTCCATGGTCTGCAGTAATTATTGCTGCTCCGTCCTTTTCCTTTAAGACCTTTAAAATTCTTCCAAGGTCATGGTCCACAGTTTCCACTGCCTTTATGGCAGCCTTTAGGTCTCCTGTGTGACCAACCATGTCTGGATTTGCAAAGTTTAAAATTATCAGGCCATACTTGTCCTTTTCCAAACTTTCTATTACCTTATCTGTAACTTCATTGGCAGACATTTCTGGTTTTAAATCATAGGTTGCTACCTTTGGAGACGGGACCAAGATCCTGTCCTCTCCTTCAAAGGGTTTTTCACGCCCACCATTAAAGAAAAATGTAACGTGGGCATATTTTTCTGTCTCGGCAATCCTAAGTTGCTTGATTTTATTTTTTTCAAGAACTTCTCCAAGAGTATCCTTTGGAATTTCGTCCTTAAAGGCAACTAGCTTATTCTTTATTTCCTTGTCATATTCTGTCATAGCAACAAGAGTAGTGTCTATTTTTTTTCTTTCAAAACCTGCGAAGTCATCATCCACAAGGGCCCTTGTAATTTGTCTAACCCTGTCTGGTCTAAAGTTGAAGATAATAACAGAGTCACCATCTTTTATTTCAGAGCCTTTGATAAATTTTGCAGGTTCTAAAAATTCATCAGTAACATCCTTATCATAGGATGACTTTATATAGGAAAGAATGTCTTCTTCAGTGAAGTCCACATCACTTACTAGGTTGTCGTAGTATTTTTTAGTTCTTTCCCATCTCTTGTCACGGTCCATGGCATAATATCTTCCAGAAATTGTGGCAATTTTTCCATTTCCAACTTTTTCTATTTCTTCTTGAAGCTCTCTTATATCATCAAGGGCTGCGTGAGGAGAAACATCACGTCCATCAGTAATTGCATGGATGTAAGTTTTCTCTATTTCCTCTTTCTTCATTAATTCTATAAGAGCCTTTAAGTGATCAAGGTGAGAGTGAACTCCGCCCTTAGACACAAGACCAATTAGGTGGAGGCTGGAATTATTTTCTTTGACATTATCAATTGCCCTTTTAAATTCTGGATTTTTGAAAAATTCTCCAGATTTAATGGACTCACTTATCTTAGTTAAATTTTGGTAGATAACTCTTCCTGCCCCAATATTTAAGTGGCCAACTTCAGAGTTCCCCATTTGTCCATGGGGAAGCCCAACATATTCTTCGCTGGCATAAATTTTTGTGTGAGCTGAAGTTTTGTAAAGCTCATCAAGGGTTGGAGTCTTAGCAAGTTTAACTGCATTGCCTACTTGGCTTTCATTTATCCCAAAACCATCTAAGATTATTAGCATTGTTGGTTTCATAGATTTTCACCAGCTTTTATAATTTCTATAAAGTCACTAGCCTTTAGACTTGCTCCACCAACTAGGACCCCATCAATATTTTCCTTGGATAAAATCTCTCCTGCATTTGATGGCTTAACAGATCCACCATATAAAATTCTAATTTGTTGAGAAATTTCTCCATATTTTTCATCAATTACATTTCTTATTTCCCTGCACATGTTTTCTGCATCTTCTGATGAGCAAGTTTTTCCCGTTCCAATTGCCCAAATTGGTTCGTAGGCAATAGTAAGATTTTCTAAGTCATCAACTCCATCAAGAGAATTTAAAAGTTCATCTCTTACAAAGTCAATTTCCTTGCCTTCTTCTTTGATTTCAAGGGATTCACCTAGACAAAGAATTACTGATAAGTCATCTGCAAGGGCCTTTTTCACCTTGGCATTTATAATCTCATCACTTTCAGAAAACTTTTCACGTCTTTCAGAGTGGCCGATGATTACATCCTTAACTCCAATGTCCTTTAACATGGAAGTTGAAACTTCGCCAGTGAAAGCACCATCTTCAAATTCTGATACATTTTGTCCTGCAACTTTTATCTCATCTTTTAAGTTTTTTCTTAGACTTTCCAGAGTTACAAAACTTGGTGCTATTAAAATATCAACTCTATCAAAGTCAAAATCATTTATTTCTTTTGCAAATTCAAGGGCCTCAGAAGAAGTCTTGTTCATCTTCCAATTTCCACAAATATATTTTTTTCTCATGCTTCTTCAACTGCCTCAATACCAGGAAGTTTCTTTCCTTCAAGCATCTCAAGACTTGCTCCACCACCAGTTGAGATGTGAGTTAAGTCATCTGCAACTCCTGCCTTTTCAACAGCAGCAACAGAGTCTCCACCACCAACAATTACTGTAGCATCAAGCTTAGCTAGAATTTTTGCAAGTTCAATAGTTCCGTGGGAGAATTCTTCAATTTCAAAAACTCCACAAGGTCCATTTAAGACTACAGTCTTTGCCTTAGAAAGTGATCCCTCAATATCCTTTAGACTTTCTTTACCAATGTCTAGGATCATGTCATCTTCTGCAACATCGTCCACTTCTTTTAAAGTTCCCTTTGCCTTATCAGATACTTCTGGAGCAACAATTACGTCCTTTGGCAGGATTATTTCAACTTGGTTTTCTACTGCCTTTGCCATTATTTCTCTAGCAAGGTCTAGCTTGTCATCTTCTACAAGAGATTTTCCAACTTCAAGTCCCTTTGACTTTAAGAAGGTGTTGGCCATGGCACCAACAATTACTAGAAAGTCAACTTTTTCCAATAGATTTTCTATTACTCCAATCTTGTCAGAAACCTTTGATCCACCAAGGATTGCTGCAAAAGGTTTTTCTGGGTTTTTAAGAGCATCTTCAAAGTATTTAATTTCTTTTTCAACTAGAAGTCCTGCACAAGATGGTAGGAATTCAGTCACACCAACATTTGATGCGTGAGCCCTGTGGGCAGTTCCAAAGGCATCATTAACAAAGATGTCGCCAAGAGATGCAAGCTTTTTTGCAAAATCAGGGTCGTTCTTTTCTTCGCCCTTTACAAATCTCAAATTTTCAAGAAGGGCTATCTCGCCTTTCTTTAATTCTTTTACTTGACTTATAACTTCCTCATCAACAACTTCCTTGGAAGGAATAAATTTTACATCCTTCTTTAAAAGTTCTGAAGCTCTTTTTGCAACTGGTTCAAGGGATAAGTCTTCCTTGTATTCTCCCTTAGGTCTACCAAGGTGACTCATAAGGACAACTTTGGCTCCATTTTCTATTAAGTATTCAATAGTTGGGATTGCCTTAATAATTCTGTCGTCGCCAGTTACCACTCCATCCTTAAGTGGAACGTTAAAGTCCACCCTAACAAGAGCAGTTTTATCATTAAAATCAAAATCTCTAATAGTTTTTTTCACATTACACCTCTAATTTTAGATTTATACCGTCATATTCCGTCAATTTATCATTTAAATTATACCACAAATCATAAAGAGTTGAAGTTAGTGGTAGGCTTTATAAATATTTATTCTCTCCTAATTTTAAAATTTATCATTAGATTTTCACAAACCTTTATTTTGTTTTTTTTGATATAATGTGATAAATCATTAAATTATAAAAGCTTTGATTCTTTTGAGATTTAATTTGAAAAGAGGTAATAAAATGTACTTTAACCTACATAGATATAAAAATGGAGACGTAAACGTCGTAATTTAAGTTTTATCTATCATTTAATGGAGGTCTTTATTATGAAAATGCAAATAATAAAATTACTTACAATAATCCAACCTCATTATCTTTTTAACATAATCGAGATTATACTTTTGATTTTAATATTAAAAAAATTAAAAGAACTATTTAAGGAGATGTGATTTTATGGAAAAATATGAAGCAACTATGACAATCCTAACAGGTCTAATTCCCTATACAATTTTACATTTGATTAAGATTGTCTTACTTATAAAAATATTAAATCTTTTAAAACAATTTAAAAAATAAAAAAAACAAAAAAATTGGAACCGAGATAATTTTTTCTCAGTTCCTTTTACTTTTATAAATAAAATTTTTATTAATATAATTTTGCTCCTGCTGGAATTTTGTCTTCTAGCATCACCAAGTTTAATAGTTCTTCCCCATCATAGTCGCTTCATATTTTCTCTCCTTGTTGATGACCATTACCATAAAAAAATGGTATACAATAAATTTTTACAAACACGATTTATCTCACCATTTTTACAATTTTCTTTAAATCAGGCAAGACATCCTCTTTAAAAAAAGGATTTTTTGCTATCCACCTGTTGTTTAGAGGACTTGGGTGGACTATTGGGAAATATTCTGGCAAAAATTCTTTGTAAGATTTTACTGTTTCAGTTAAATTTTTCTTAAATTTATCCTTCAAATAAAACTTTTGTGCATAGGCTCCTATCAAAATGGTTAACTTTATATCCTTCAATTCATTTAATAATAGTGGGTGGTATTCTTTTGCAATAAAAGATCTAGGAGCCTTGTCGCCTGATTTTCCCTTTCCAGGATAATAAAAATCCATTGGAATTATAGAAAAGTCTTCACTATGGAGGACGTCTTCCGATATACCCAACCATTTGACAAGATTTTCCCCACTCTTATCATTAAATAAAATACCAGTTTCTTCAACCTTTTCCCCAGGAGCTTGCCCAATTATCAAAATTTTAGATTTTGGATTTAGCTGGAATATTGGGTTAATTCCTCTATTTGTGTAGCTTTCATTCCTGCGATCTTCTTTTAATTTTTTAATAATAAGTTTTTCTTTCATAATTTTGCCATCACCTTCATTAGAATTAGAACCTTACCAAGCTTTAGGACAAGTAACAATTTTCGAAAAAAGTTTATTCTTAGCCTAGTAAAACTTTCAACTTACATAAGATTATTACCCATTTTTGTCTTGACTCTCATCATGAATTGCATAATCTACTATCATTCCTTGTGATGTTAGATTTTCTTTTTTAAATCTTTAAATTATGCTTTTGTCTTTGTTGCTTCTTCTAATAGGATTTTTATTTCTTCATCTGTTAGTTCTTCTGCATTTTCTATAAGGCTTTCTAAGATTGCTCCTCTTGTTATTAGCCTATGAGTTCTTTCTTTTCTTCTTTTTACTATGTCTTGTTTTAATATCTTTTTTTCTTGATTTTTTAGTTGCCTTAATCTCTCTTCCCTTTCATCAATTTTATCTTTTATTTCTTTTGATTCTTGTCTTATTTGTTCTAATTTTTTCATAAAAAACTCCTTTCTTGTAATAAAAAAAGAGATAACATTTTTGCTATCCCTTTCAAAGTTTCATTATTAAAAATATTATATTATCATCTCCTAAAGTCAGATATAGAAAAAGTGCCTAAAATCATAGGCACTTTAAGAAAATTTGATTCAATATTTTTATTCATATATGAATAATTCATCTACAGTGGTCTCAAGAGCTGTTGCTAGTTTAAAAGCAAGCTCAATAGTAGGATCATACTTATTATTTTCAATAGCATTAACAGTTTGTCTAGTGACTACGCATATATCTGCTAATTCTTGTTGCAACAATCCTTTATCGGTTCTAAATTCTTTGATGTGATTTTTCATTTGTCTTACCTATACTTCCTCATATTAATTAGGTAGGAAATATTAAAGGCTATTGATATTATACCGACATAAATTATCGGATTATCTTCAAATCCTATACTAGAATTTTGCTCAAAGAAAATGTTCCAAATTATGTTTAAAATTAGGAATATTATTCCTACCACTAATGCAGTTAATCCAGGTTTTCTTACAACATATCCCTTTCTTTCATCTCCTTTTTTAATTAATGTCACTATAATAATTAATGTACATACTAGTGAAGCAACCATAAATAACCATAGTAAACCTAAAACAAACATTTGATGTGATTCAATAAATTTTATAAGATTCATATTGACCTCCTTATGTCAAATACTTTTGATATTAAATAATGATATTAGGTTTATATAACTATAAATCCTCTATTATAATAGACAGATTGTACCCTTTTTTTGACAAAGAAAAAAGCGACTAAGTATTAATCTTAATCGCTTCAAAAATATTCTGAAGATATTTTTCCATAATTTTTTATAAAAAATTTAATCAACTGTTTAATAACGCTGTTAGATATAGAAGTAATAAAGATAGACATATTCCAGATAAATAGTATAATTCTGCGATCTATCTCCATCACTTTTAATGGCTTTTATAATAAACATCGGTGTCAGGTATGCTACCACAAGAGCCATGATAATAATTATTGCATTCATAAACCTCACCTCAATTTTACTGAATATATTGTCTTTACTTAAATAAATCAGAGTGTGAGCCAGTTCTTACTAGAGATAATACTAAAACCTCTTCTATTTTTTCATATATCAACAAAAAATCTGGCCCTATATGACATTCTCGAGTCCCCTTGTAATTTCCAGATAATGAATGATCTCTATATTTTTCATCAAGAGTTTCATCTCTAGCTATTTTTTCAATAATATCAAACAACTTTTCAATATCTTTCCCTTGTTTTTTAGCCTGCTTTAGGTCTTTTTTAAATCTCTTTGTAAACTTTATTTTATACTTCAAGGGCTTTCCTCAAGTCATCCATATTGTCATAGGATTTCACATTCGTATCTTTAGCTATCATTCTTCCTTCTTCAATCGCTTTTATAGTTTCATCACTTGGAACATTAAGTTTTAACTCAAAGGGAATGCCACTTTCTCTAATACTCGCCCTTAAAAACATATTAATTGCAGTAGTCATATTTAAACCTAAACTGGAGTATATTTTTTCTGCTGCTTCTTTTATTTCTTTATCTGTTCTTATATTCAAATTTGTTGTAGCCATTTCATCATCTCCTTTGAGATTATTATATGACTAAATTCGTGTGTAGTCAATACACTGTCATTATATTTGATACATTAATTTTACTGTTAATATTCTTCATTATCATACTCAAGTAAATCACCTGGTTGACAATCAAGCTCCCTACAGATGCTCGCTAAAGTGTTAAACCTTATGCCTTTGGCTTTTCCTGTTTTTAATATTGATAAATTTGCTTCGGTTATCCCTATTCTTGCTGCAAGCTCTTTCGATGTCATATTTTTCTTTTTTAACGCTTGATCTAGATTTATAATTATTTGATCTTTCATTTTCAAATTATACTTTCCGAATCTTCTTTTAAAGATTTTCCCGAATTAAATATCATCATTGATGAAAATGCTATAACCATCAAAATTATATTCGTTAAATAATCCTTAATAGTTAAATTAAAAACACTGCTAATATTGTCCACTTTAAGATAATTGAAAACTAGCATAGAAATAATTTGACAAATCGTCAGAATTATAAGCGCTATTAATATATCTCTCGAATATTTTGAATTTAAGTCTGAAAAATAATCTTTCTTCTCTAAATTCACTAAAATCTTCTCAAATTTATCCAATGAGAATCCAGCAACAATGAATATCATAAGAGCACTCAAGCATGAATAAATAATAAAAGGAAGTGAAACTTCTTGTAGATTAAATTGATGAGATTCAACTACTTGTATTACATCATCTTTAAAAATCAGAGTTAATACACTTCCAAGCAAGGTAAAACCTGCTCCTAAATATGAAATATATCTTAAAACCTTAGATAATATAATCGCTATTTTAAAAATAAAACTCTTCATAACTTCTCCTCAACACTTTCGTTTATCTATTATCATCTACATCTTTCCATTCTTGTACTCTATCCTTCAAATAATTTAAATCTTCTTTAGAAAGTTCCCAGGTTAATGAAGATGGCATCAAGGGCATTCCCTCCATTGTAATATATGGATAATTTTCATAAATGTAAAAATCTATCTTTGTAGCTTTTTTATCCTCTCTCTTGCTGGTTAATAAAAAGTGGTAGGACTCTATTGCATCATCTGGTATTTCTTTAAAATAAACGTCGAAGTTTTTATCATTAATATTTTCTACACTCATTCCTATCAAATTACTAAAGTAGTCTAGAACTTCTTGTTCTTCTGTTTCTACAATTTTTTTACTGTTAGAATCAAATATTTCAATCTTTTCTTCTTTTTTACTACTTGTTTGTTCTGTTGTAGTATTTGGACTACAAGAAGTTAAAACTATAGAAAAAATAAGAAAAATAGCCATTATTAAAAATCTTTTTCTCATGATAATCCTCCCCATTGAATTATTGTAAAACGATAATTATCTTTGATTATTATTGTAAAACAATAATTATAGTTTGTCAATATCATTTGTAATGACTTAAAACTTATCAAAGTCTTCTTGTGTAGCCACTTCCTTATATTTATATTCATCGTTATTCTTTTCTGTAAA
>NZ_KV820458.1:134433-219015 GCF_001815405.1 Peptoniphilus sp. HMSC075B08
AAGGGTGTAGTCATTGGTCTTTCTGTTGGTCTAACTTTTTTTAGGGACTTCTTCTGACTTTATGTTTAGCCCCCATAATTCAATTATTTAAGGCAGAATTTTAAGACTCATTTAGAACTTTGTTAGAATCCGATTTTTCCATCAAAACATTAGTTCTAAAAGTTCTGAAATAAGAGCGATTTCTAAGTCTCCGTCATATCCCATATTTTTCTCAGTTAAAGCCATTTCAATTTTACTGAGTGCAATCCTACTTTTATAATCTGTTATCTTATTATCTATACATCAATACTACAATCTACACATATAGCACCATTATACAATCTATTTACATATGACAAACAAATAAAGGCAATCCGAAGACTACCGATATTTATTTCTCTGCACCTTTGCTACAGTCTTTCTTGTTTGACTTAGCTTTATCTTCTATCTTAAAGCTTTTTATTTGCCTTAATATAGAATTTTTATCCTCATCATCATACCCTCCAACTTTTGAGTATAAAAAAAGACAATAGAGTTTATAATTTCTATCGTCTGAGATTATCTAATATTTATTTTTCTTTAAATTGATTTTATTGTATAGATTAATAATTCTATTAATCCAATTATAAAAATTAAACTGGGATTCATAATAAACCCCAGTTTCATAATTAGCGTGTTCTTTAATATAATTTTGATCCTGCTGGAATCTTGTCTTCTAGCATTACAAGGTTTAATAATTCTTCTCCATCGTATTCGCATACTGCTGATAGAAGCATACCGCAAGATTCAACCCCCATCATCTTTCTTGGTGGAAGGTTTGTTATTGCAACAAGAGTCTTGCCAATTAGTTCTTCTGCATCATAAACATTTTTGATTCCTGATAGGATAATTCTATCTTCACCAGATCCATCATCAAGTGTGAACTTAAGAAGTTTTTTAGATTTTGGAACTTCTTCACAGTTCTTAACTTTTACAACTCTGAAGTCAGATTTTGAGAAAGTATCAAAGTCTACCATGTCTTCAAATAGGGGTTCAACCTTTACCTTTGACATGTCAATCCTTGCACTTGCATTGTCATCTGCTGCCTTATTAGCCTTAATTTCTGCAACTTCTTTTCCAAGTGGTTTCATTGTTGGGAATAGAAGTACGTCCCTAATACTTGGTTGGTCTGTTAGAAGGACAATCATCCTGTCTACACCAATTCCAAGTCCACCTGTTGGTGGAAGACCAACTTCAATTGCGTTAATGAAGTCTGAATCCATTGGATGAGCTTCGTCATCTCCTGCTGCCTTTTCTGCAACTTGAGCTTCAAATCTTTCTCTTTGATCTATTGGGTCATTAAGCTCTGAGAAAGCATTGGCAAATTCCCAAGTGTTGATAAAGGCTTCAAACCTTTGTGTAAGTCTTGGGTCCTCAGGGTTTCTCTTTGCAAGTGGGGATACATCTACTGGGTGACCAATTACAAATGTTGGTTCAACAAGGTGTTCTTCACAGAATTCTTCAAACATTTCTGAAAGAAGCTTGCCCCAAGTATCATTGTCATTTACATCAAGTCCCTTTTCTCTTGCAACTTCTCTTGCCTTTTCGTCTGTATCAATTTCATTGAAGTCAACATCAGCATATTTTTTAACTGCATCTATCATTGTTATTCTCTTCCAAGGTGCCTTTAGGCAAATTTCTGTGCCTTGGTAGTTAATTGTATCTGTTCCAAGAACTTCAAGAGCTACATATTCGAATAGGTCTTCAGTGATTCTCATCATTTCTTCGTAGTCAGCATAGGCTTGGTAAAGTTCAATGTTAGTAAATTCAGGATTGTGCTTAGTGTCCATTCCTTCGTTTCTAAACATCTTGCCCATTTCATAAACCTTGTCAAAGCCACCAACAATTAATCTCTTTAGGAAAAGTTCGTTGGCAATTCTTAGTTGCATGTCAATGTCAAGAGTGTTGTGATGAGTGTAGAAAGGTCTTGCATTTGCTCCACCTGCCACTGTACCAAGGATTGGTGTTTCAACTTCTAGGAAGTCCTTATTGTCTAAGAATTCTCTAATCTTCTTGATGATTTTATTTCTCTTAATAAATACATCCTTAACTTCAGGATTTACAATTAAGTCAACATATCTTTGTCTGTATCTTAGGTCTGGGTCCTTAAGTCCATGGAATTTTTCTGGAAGGATTTGTAGTGATTTAGAAAGTAGGCTTATATCAGTTGCACGAACTGTAATTTCTCCTGCTTCTGTCTTGAATACAATTCCCTTAACTCCAACAATATCTCCAATATCAATGCCCTTAACGTCTTCGTATTTTTCTTCAAGGACATCTTTTCTTGCAAAAATTTGGATATTGCCTTCTGAGTCTCTAAGGTCTAGGAAGCAAATTTTTCCGTGACGTCTCTTGCTCATAATACGTCCAGCAATAGAAACTTCTCTTTCATCTGCTTCGTTGAATTCTTCCTTGATTCCAACTGAGTGTGCAGTTACATCATAAGTTTCGTGGACAAAGGGGTCTTTGCCTTCACTTTTTAATTCTTCAAGCTTTTGTCTCTTTAACAAAAGCATTTCATTTAGATTTGCATCTTCTGTTTTCTTCACAAACTGCCTCCTAAATAGTTATTCCACAAATTTCATACTTGATAATTCCGTCTGGAACTTCAACTTCAACTACATCGCCAACACGGTTGCCAATAAGTTTTGAACCAACTGGTGATTCGTTAGAAATTTTTCCTTCTAGTGGGTCTGCTTCTGCTGAACCAACAATTGTGTACTCGTCTTCTTCCATTGTGTCAAGTTCTCTAACTTTAACACTTGATCCAATGTTGACAACGTCTGTATTTAAATCTTTTTCATCTATAATTTTAGCATTACGAACCATCATTTCAAGTTTAGCGATTCTCTCTTCAACTTGTGCTTGTTCATTTTTTGCCTCGTCATATTCAGAGTTTTCAGAAAGGTCACCATAGCCAAGAGCTACCTTAATTCTTTCAGAAACTTCTTTTCTTCTAACTGTTTTTAAATACTCAATTTCATTTTCGATTTTTTCTAGACCTTCCGGTGTAAAAAATATATCTTTTTCCAAAATTCTCTCTCCCTCAATTATATAAAAAATAAGGCGTGAGCCGCCTTTCACAAAACCTTTTAATCTAGGCTATTATAATTTAAAGGTGGCTAAATGTCAAGAAGATTAAGTATTAAGAAGACTTTCATAAGTTTTTATACAAAAAATAAACCCTGCAAATTTATTCACAGAGTTTAAAAGTATTTTAATTTATTTTACTTTATTTTCTTTTTCTTTATTTTTATTTTGATAAATAAAAATAAAATTATCAATAATACAAGCCAACGCGAAATATGCACAGAAATCCTCAACGGTATAAGCATGAAAAAGATTAAATATTTTAGAAAAAAATGTAAAAATTAAAGATATTGCTAAAGTTAAAGCTGCAAGAAAGGGCAATCTCTCTATAGATTTTTCCTCATGATTGAGTAAATAGACAAGAAACCACAATATACTTCCTATAAAATGCATAATAAACTCCCTTCTTACTAACGACACTTATATTTTAAATTTTAAAATCAATCTAAATTATCTATATAAGTTCTAATTACTTCTATTATCTCCTCTTTATCCTTTAATGTATTTAACTTATTCCTAACTTCCTTGGACCCCTTCATCCCCTTGAAGTATTCTGCATAGACCTTTCTCATCTCAAGTATGCCAAGCTTTTCTCCCTTGTAGGCAATTTTTCTTTCAAGTTCATCAATCATGAGACGGAGTCTTTCTTTATCACTCGGCTTGTAATAACTGCCTGTCTTTATAAGTTCTTCTATTTGAGAAAAGATGTAAGGGTTGCCAATTGCCCCTCGTCCTATTGCAAGGCCATCGACCTTAGAATAATTTATTTTTTCCAGAGCATCTTCAGGACTAGCAACATCACCATTTCCTATTACAGGAATTTTTACATTTTCCTTAACTTCTTTTATAAAGTCCCAGTCTGCCTTGCCTGTGTAGTATTCTTCTCTCGTTCTGCCATGAACTGTTACAAAGGTCGCACCTGCAGCTTCAATATTTTTTATGGCTTTCATAGATGAAACTCCGCCTATTCCCTTGCGGACTTTTGTAGTGACAGGCTTGTTGGAGTTTTTTACAACAGCTTTAACAATATCGTAAACAAGAGAAGGGTCACTCAATAGATGAGAGCCTGAATTATTTTTTACAATCTTCGGTGCAGGACAACCCATATTTATGTCCACATAAGAAAAGTCGTAGTCATTTAAAATTTTTGCAGCCTGGCCCATAACATCTGGGTCGCTGCCAAATATTTGGACGGCAACTTTTTTCTCCTTGGGAGATATGTCCAAGAGGTCTATAGTTTTTTTATTTTCATATACAAGTGCCATGGCCGATACCATTTCAGTTACAGTAATGTCTGCACCCTTTTCACTTGCCACTTCCCTAAAGGCTATGTCTGTGTAGCCTGCCATGGGGGCTAAAATCTTTAGCAAAAAATCACTCTCAATCTATTCCTTCAATTTTGTTATTTTTTTCATAAATAATTTTTAGTCCTTCAAGAGTCAAGAACTTGTTAATAATAAAATTGTATTTTGAATCCTTAGTTAACATTGTGGAGAAACCACCCGTTGAAATAATATTTGTTTCTTCTTCCTTCCAGTTTAATTCCTTGAGAAGTTTTGTAACAATACCGTCAATCATTTCTGTGTAACCATAATAAAGTCCTGCTTGCATTGCTCCAACAGTGTCAGATTGTATAACTTTTTCTGGCGCAATTATTTCTATCTTTGGTAGTTTTGAAGTCATCATGAAGAGGGCTTCTGCAGAAATCCCTATTCCAGGCATAATAAGTCCACCAAGATAATTCTTTTCTTTATCAACAACGCAAAAAGTCATGGCAGTTCCAATATCAACTATAATTGATTGCTCTCCATAAAGTTCTAGGGCTCCAACAGCATTGACAATCCTATCTGCACCAACTTGTTTTGGGTTTTCATACTTAATGTTAAGTCCCAGGTCAAGGTCTGTACTAACAACCATTGGACTCTTGTTAAAGTATTTTATAATCATAGAAGGAAGTGTGTGCATAAGGTTTGGCACAACTGAAGAAATAATTACATCTTCAATATCCTGTGGATCTATATTGGCATGGAGAAGAGTGTTTATAAAGATAAGACCATACTCGTCAGATGTCCTTGTCTTTACAGTTGAAGTCCTAAAGTCATTGACAAGCTCTCCACCCTTAAAAACTCCCCAAGTTATGGAAGTATTCCCTACATCTATTACTAATAACATTTTTACACCTCTGTTTAACAAATTGTATTTATTATATATTTTATAAACTTGACTTTCAACTAATTATTATTTTTGAATTGATAAATTCCATTATAAAAAGTAATTAGGTTAACCATATTGACACTTGGGTAAACATTGTGTAATATATCCATGGAGGTTAAAAATGAAAATACAAACAAAAGACATAACAAAAATAGCACTTTTAGTAGCACTTATAGCTGTGGGAGCTTTTATTTCTATTCCCATTGGACCAGTTCCCTTTACACTACAAAACTTTTTTGTATTTATGACTGGACTTTTACTTACACCTTTTTATGCAGGACTCACAGTTTTTATTTACGTCCTACTTGGCCTAATTGGTGTCCCAATTTTTGCTGGCTTTACAGGTGGTTTTCAAACTGTATTAAAACCAAGCTTTGGATTTTTAATTGCCTTTATAATAGGAGCTGCATTTATATCTAAGTTTGCTCACGGTGAAAAGAACTTTGGAAAGACTATGGTGGTCCTAGTTATTGCAGAAGTTATTTTCTATGCAATTGGACTTCCTTATATGTACTACATTTTAAATGTGGTTATGGGTAATCCTATGGACATCTCAAAGGTCTTTGCAATTGGGATGATACCTTTTATTATTCCTGACTTGGCAAAAGCAGTAGTAGCTGCAATTATTGCACCAAGAATTTTAAAGGCCATAAAATAATTTAGTTCATAATTAATAGAATAATTTAAGAAAGAATCTCGCTTAAGGGCGAGGTTTTTTTCATTTATACTTATAGTTATATGCCAAAGATTCTGATATAATAACAAAATAGGAGGTTATTATGAAAGATAATAGAAACAATAAACCTCGCGGAATGATAAAACTTTCAAGCATAATAAAAATACTACTCTTAATTGTTGTGGCTGCAATTATAATTTTAGGCTCACTTGTCACTTCAATTGTCTTGGGTATTTTTAAAAAAGCTCCTGTAATAGAACCATCAGAATACAGATCACAACTCTCTGAAACTTCTAGGATCTATTCAAGCGACGGAAAGCTAATTGAATCACTTATATCTGATCAATTTAGTGAATTCGTTCCCTACGAGGACATACCAAAGGATTTGGTAAATGCCATTGTGGCAATAGAAGATGAAAGGTTTTTCGAACACAATGGAGTCGACTACAAGAGAGTAGTTGGTGCCATAGTTCACGATATAAAGACTAGGTCTTTTGAACAAGGTGCATCAACAATAACAATGCAACTTGCCAAGAACCTGTACACATCTTTCTCAAAGAGCGTAGTTAGAAAGATAACCGACGTCTACTATTCTTATCAGATAGAGCAAGATCTTTCCAAGGAACAAATTCTCGAAGCTTACTTAAACTCTGCAGGCTTCTCCAAGGGAACTGTTGGGGTTCAAGCTGCAGCTAAAACTTTCTTTAACAAAGACGTATCAGAACTCGACCTTGCTGAGTGTGCCCTTATAGCAGGTGTAACAAACCTTCCAGAAAAGTACACTCCTTACAACACTCAAGAGATAAATGAATCAGACGACTTGGGCAACATTGAAATTGTTCTTCTACCAAAGAACGAAAACTCAGAGCCAAACTCTGATGAAATAATAAGAATTGCCAAGAACTTAAATGAACTTGGTCAAATCGATAACTTTGATTTAATTCAAATTCAAAATGACATGATAGTTCCTGTTAAGGCTGTCTTTAATGAAACTTCTCAAGAAAGACAAAGACTTGTTCTAAAGAGAATGCTTAACCAAGGACTAATTAATCAAGAAGACTACGACAGGGCCCTAAATGAAAAAATTGAAATCAATATTGGCTCTCGTAAGGAAAGTGGAATCTCTTCCTTCTACACAGACGTAGTTCAAAAGAATGCCATAAAAATCTTGACAGAATCAGGCTACTCACAAGAAGAAGCCACAAACAAACTCTTCAATGGAGGACTTAAGATTTATACTCCAATGGATATAAATATGCAAAGGACTCTTGAAGAAGTAGTTTCTAACCCTAGATACTATTATGGTGGCTTTACTGATAAGAATGGAATCATCCAACCACAAGTTGCTTCTGTCATCATCGACCAAAAAACTCACGAAGTTAAGGCTCTTGTTGGAGGTAGAAATGTTAGTGGTGGTAGACTTTTAAATAGAGCACTTGTACCAAGACAACCTGGTTCATCAATTAAACCTATTTCAGTTTACTTAACAGCCCTAAATAACGGCGCCACTGCAGGCGATGTTTACCTAGACCAAAAGATGCCAGAAAGATTATTTGGCCACTCACCTAGAAATTCTGGTAACTACTACCAAGGTTGGACAACTATAAGAAACCTTCTTCGTCAATCATCAAACGTTGGTGCCTACCAAGTTGCAAGAGATATCTCTGCTGACAAGGATGCAAAAATCAATAGAAACTCAACTTACTCTAAGGCATACAACGACGAAGAATCTATAAACAAAATAGTAGAAACTTTAAAATCAATTGGAGTTTCCACAATAGTTGAAAAGGACGACAACCCAACATGGAATGATATGGACTATGCCCCACTTACCCTTGGCGGCATGAGCTATGGTATTAGTCCCTTTGAAATGGCTGGCGCCTTCACTGCAATTTCCAATGGGGGAAAGTACGCCAACCCTTATGTAATTACAAAGATCGAATCAAACACTGGTGAAGTTATTTACCAAGTTGACCCTAAGGAAAAAGAAGTTACTAGTCCACAAAATGCCTACATCTTGACAGACATGTTAAAGGATGTTGTAAGACGTGGTACTGGTAGAAATGCAGCCTTCCCTGGTCAAGAAGTTGCTGGTAAGACTGGTACATCAACTGACGAGCATAATGGCAGGAAGGACGTTTGGTTTATTGGCTACACTCCTTACTACACTTGCTCCGTTTGGATTGGTAACGACAAGAACCAAAAACTTGCCTTTGGATCAACTCAATCAGCTTACCTATGGAAACAAATTATGAAGTCAATTCACCAAGATCTTGACAGAAAAGAGTTTGAAGAACCTGAAGGAATTTACACTAAATATTCTAGTGGTAGAAGAGAAATCTTTGCTGAGGGAACTAAACCACACTACACTAACAAGTATGGCTTCTACAAGTCCTATACAAAGAAGAAAAAAGAAACTAAAAAGAATAACGACAACAACAATAATAATAACAAGAAGAGCAAGAAGTCATCAGACAATAACAACAATTCAGGCAGTAAGAAGAAGACTTCTAAATCAATTGTTAATAATGAGGATTAAAGAAACTGGAGTTGAGCTCCAGTTTTTTTATTGTCTTCTTTTATTCGATTTTAAATGAATATTTTAAAGTTTATTTTTGAAGACCAATCATTTTATTATTTACGATTTTAAAGTCATTTTAATTTTATTTTTTATATATCCTTCTATTTGCTTTTAATTCTTCTTTTAATAATCTTAAATCACCTTCTTATTTTAGTTCATATCTATATTTCCTTTTTAATTTATATTTATAATTCTTAAAAAATGACAAAATAAAAAGCCCCTCTCGGAGCTTTTTTATTTTTGAATTTATAAATTATTTTTATCTTCTTCTGAATCTTCATTGCCTTCTGCTTCCTTCTTATCCTTTTTATGAATAAGTTCCTTTGCTTCTTCAGACAAGTCATCTTCATTTATTGTGTCTTCAAGATCAATGGATTCCTCATCGAGCTTTTCGCCGTTAAAAATCTTTTCGAAGTCCTTAGAATAGATTGTTTCCTTTTCTAAAAGAGCATCGGAAAGTGCAAGTAACTTGTCTAAGTTTTCACTTAAAAGTTTTTTGCACTTAGCGTAGGCTTCGTTGATAATTCTTGTTACTTCGTCATCAATCTCCGCTGCAGTTCTTTCAGAATAGTCTCTTGAACGTCCTAGGTCTCTTCCTATGAAGACTTCATTTTCTGATGAGTCGTAATTTATTGTACCTAGCTTCTCACTCATTCCATAGTGGGTTACCATGGCACGGGCAATCTTTGTTGCTCTTTCAATATCATTTGAGGCACCAGTTGATATGTCATCAAGGACTAGGGACTCGGCAACTCTTCCACCAAGAAGGGAAACAATGGAAGCTTCCATCTTCTTCTTAGTCATAAAAGATATTTCATCTTCAGGAAGGTAGGCAGTAAATCCACCAGCCATTCCCCTAGGAATAATTGTAATCATGTGAACAGGATCTTCTTCAGGAAGAAGTCTTGATACAATTGCGTGTCCAGATTCGTGAACTGCTGTTAGCTTTCTTTCCTTTTCTGAAACAACACGAGACTTCTTTGCAGGACCTGCTTGAACCTTTATTGATGCTTCGTCAATATCTTCCATAGATATTGCAGTTTCGCCACGTCTTGCAGCAAGTAGGGCTGACTCGTTCATTAAGTTTTCAAGGTCTGCTGGAGTAAAACCTGGAGTTCTCTTTGCAATTACTTCAAGGTTTACATCATCAGCAAGCTTCTTGCCTCTGGAGTGAATTCCAAGGATTGCCTTTCTTGCACGAACGTCTGGCTTTCCAACATATACGGTCCTGTCAAATCTTCCTGGTCTTAGGATAGCTGGGTCAAGTATGTCTGCCCTGTTTGTCGCAGCCATAACGATTACGCCTTCGTTAGTTCCAAAACCATCCATTTCAACTAGAAGTTGGTTAAGAGTTTGTTCTCTCTCGTCGTGGCCACCTCCAAGACCTGCCCCTCTTTTTCTTCCCACTGCGTCAATTTCGTCAATGAAAATAATACAAGGTGCATTTTTCTTTGCAGATTCAAAAAGGTCTCTTACCCTTGATGCACCAACACCGACAAACATTTCAACAAAGTCTGAACCACTCATTATAAAGAAGGGAACTCCTGCTTCGCCAGCAACAGCCTTTGAAAGATAAGTCTTACCAGTTCCTGGAGGACCTACTAGTAGGACTCCCTTAGGGATTCTTGCTCCCATATTTATAAACTTCTTAGGGTTTTTTAAAAAATCAACAATTTCTGCAAGTTCTTCCTTTTCTTCCTCAAGACCTGCAACATCCTTAAAGCTAACAAGATTCTTTCCATCTTCCTTGTTAATTAGTTTGGCCTTGCTCTTGCCAAAGGAATTCATCTTTCCTCCGCCACCAGCTTGTTGCATCATCCTGTACCAGAAGAAAACTATAAAGGCAAACATAAGTAGGGTTGGAATCCACTCAACTAAGAAAGAAGTTTGCTTAGTTGGACTTGAAACTACATCAATAGTTCCTGCATCAGCCTTTTCCTTTAGGTAGTCCTTATAAAAAGTATCTGAAGCTTCTTGTGGAATCACAGTCCTAAAAGTGTCGTCATTTTTTAATTTTACGCTGGCAATGGAGTCAACTCCATTTTGCAAGCTAACGGACTTTACATTGTCCTTATCAAGTTCTGTTACAAATTCAGTAAAGGATTTTTCTTCCACAACATTTGCTGGTGGCCCAAAAAACCTAATTGATAATATTAAGACAAGGATTAGGACAATATAAAATCCCGCTCCTCCAAATTTCTTATTCAATAATATCACTCCTCACTATTAGAATAGACAGATTCATCTAATATTCCAATGTAAGGAAGACCTCTGAATCTCTCGTTATAGTCCATTCCATAACCAATTACAAAGTGGTCATCAATTTCATATCCATTATATTTAACAGGTAAGTCAACCTTTCTCCTAGATGGTTTAGAAAGCATAGTCACAATTTCAACAGACTTTGCTCCTCTTGATCTTAAAAGTTTAGTCAAATAAGAAAGTGTCACACCTGTGTCAATTATATCTTCAACAATTAGAATATCCTTATCAACAATATTAGTTGAAATATCCTTTAGAATCCTAACCTCACCCATGGACCTTGTTCCTTGATAGCTGGAAACATCCATAAAGTCGTACTCAAGGTCTAGATCAATACTTCTCATAATATCTGCCATAAAGGGAACGCAACCCTTTAGGATTCCAAGAAGTAATAAATTTTTGTCCTTGTAGTCCTCTCTTATTCTCTCGCCAAGTTCTTTAACTTTTTCTTTGATTTCTTCTTCAGAATAAAGAACCTCTTTAATTTCTGACATTTTTAACCTCCAAAACGAGCTTGTTCTTTGTATTTTTATCTATTTTAACATCTTCTGAGATATCCATCCCAACCACATAGATAATTTTTTCATCATCACACACAAGGCCTATCTCATCTCTTAAAAGTCTGTCAACTTTTCTATCAATAAAATAGTCTTTTAGCTTTTTATTATTCTTCATCCCAAGAGCTTTAAACCTATCTCCTGGAGCCCTATTCCTTATGTGAAGACTACCCCTTATTTTATCATAGTCTATTACTTTTATAAAGGAATTGGCATGACTTTCTTCTCCATCTTTTCTTATAAAAATTTCTCCAAAGTCTGTTGAATTTATTCCAAGTTTTAAGTCCTTAGTCGATTTTTCTTTTTTCTCTTCAAACCTTTCAATAATAACTTTGTCATAGGACCTTCTCGCATAAATATTCTTCCCAAGGTCAACCTGTCTCCCAGACTGGCCAAGACACAAGTCATAAATGGCAAGAATGTTAGACCTGTTTAAAATATTTTCTTTATAAAAATTCTCTTCTAGGTATCTTTTTATTATTTCTTGGCCAATAAATTTTTTGACCTTTATAATTTCAGAGGGAATTAAAAAATTATGACCCAGGCACTTGTCATAGTTTTCTTTTACAAGTTCTTCTATGAGTCCATTGGCTTCTTCTGCATTCTCAGAAAGTCTAAGTAAAGAATTTATTATGTCTGGATTAAATTTTTTAAGTTCAGGAATAAGTCCCAGCCTAATTTTATTTCTTGTGTAGATCTCTTCAAAGTTTGTCTCATCATCAAAATAAGCTAGCTTATTCTTGTGGAGGTAATCTTCTATTTCTTCCCTCCTAATATTTATAAGAGGCCTAAAGACATCTTCATTGACCTCAGAAATCCCAGCAAGACCCTTTAGACCTGTCCCCCTCATAATGTTAAAAAGTACTGTCTCTGCCCTGTCATTGGCATTGTGGGCTGTTAAAATTTTTCTCCCTCTGGAGTTCTCCCTAAAGAATTTATACCTCAAAATTCTTCCAGCCTCTTCCGATGAAATTTTTTCTTTCTTTGCAAATTCATCCATGTTAACAGTCTTAGTAATGCACTTAATCCCAAAATCTTGACAAACTTTCTTTACAAAGTCCTCGTCTCTTTTGGCAGTCTCCCTTATCCCATGGTTTAGGTGGCAAACAATAATATCAAGGTCCCAGTCATCCCTTAAATCCATTAGATTATAAAAAAGATACATGGAGTCTGCTCCACCAGATACGCCAAGACTTAGCTTGTCAGACTTTTTTATACTATTTAATTTTTTTAAATTTTCATAAAATATCTTATCCATAATTAAAATAAAAAAAGTGGCAAACTATCAAAAGATAGTCACCACTACTAATTTCTAGAATTTTTCTTCTTTGTCTTTTGATTGTATCTTGCTCTGGCTTCGTCAAGCTTAGTATTGCTTTCCTTAAGGAATTTGCTCAAAAGGTCTTCAAACTTTTGATCGACTTTTTCATCCTTAGGTTCTTCCTTTTTTTCAACTGCATCTTTGATAGATAGGGCAATCTTTCCCTTCTCATCAATGCTTAAGACCTTAACCTTAACTTCGTCACCTTCAGCAATGTGATTATTGATGTCCTTTACAAAAGTATCTGCAATTTCAGAAATATGTACTAGACCACTTTTGCCATCTTCTAAATCAACAAAGGCTCCAAACTTGGCAACCTTAGTTACTACACCTTCAACAATATCGCCTGGCGATAAATCCATAACTTCCTCCTAAATTTTATTTTAAATATCCTTTTCAGAATTATTAATCTTATCTTTATCCTTGTTCTTATCAATATAGATAACTTCTCTTGGTTTAACCATACCTAAATCTTCTCTCGCTACTTTTTCAATAAAATTAGTTGAGGAAGAATTGTCCAGTTCAGAATTTAAATTATCTATTTCAAGTTTTAAATTAGAAATTTCCTGATTGTTGGCAGAGATAATCTCAAGTTTTTGATTCCTAAGAGAAATCGACTTGCCAATTTTTATTGATCCCAGGATTACTGAACCTAGGATAATAAGGGCAAGAGCCAAGGGAAATCTTCTTCTTTTTACCTTCATAAGCAACCCCTCTTAATTTCCAATTGGATTAATCTCGATTTAATCTATCCTGTCGTAAAGAGTCTCTGCATCCTTTTTGGAATTCACATCGGAAATGTCCTTAACCTTGACCCTAACCTTTCTTTCACCAAGTTGTAGTGAAATAATGTCGTCAATGTTAACAGAGTCTGATGGCTTGGCAACCTTGTCGTTGATTTCAACAAGTCCCTTTTCGCAGGCTTCTTTAGCTACAGTTCTTCTTTTTATAAGTCTTGAATTCTTTAAAAATTTATCTAATCTCATAATCCTCTCCAAATAAGAATATATCAAATATAGAAGAAAATATCAATACTCATGGAAAATTTGGGCATAAAAAAAGAAGGCCTTGCCTTCTCTTTTCTTACTTATTAACAGCTTCTTTAAGAGCTTTACCTGATCTGAAAACTGGTGCTTTAGATGCAGGAATTTTAATAACTTCTTCTGGATTTCTAGGGTTTCTTCCTTCTCTAGCTTTTCTTTGTCTAACTTCGAAAGTTCCAAATCCAACTAATTGAACTTTTTCTCCGTCAGCAAGAGCTTCTTGAACTGAAGAGATAAATCCGTTTAAAGCTTGTTCAGCGTCTTTTTTAGTAAGACCTGATTTTTCAGCAATGCTTGCTACTAATTCTGATTTGTTCATTTTATATCCTCCTTGAAGAATTTTCTTTAGTCTTTTTCTTAGTTTAAGACCCTCTCAACCTTTAATATTCCAAGATCTAAAAGGGCTCTTTTCCTAAGACTGTTACAATTATAACCTAAGTTAAGTTTATTTTCTACATTTATTTTAAAAAAATCGCTATTTTATCCAATTTTTTGTATATTTCATCATAAATTTCACGGAAATCCACTAGGCCTTCCCTATCTTTTAATAAAAGTAATAATATAGATAAAATTAGGATGTCTGTCTCATTTTCATAGTCCATGGATAAGTCCTCAGACTTTTCAATTAAAAGTTTTTTTATCTTTTCAAAACATTCATCATCTAGGTAAATATCTTCTTTTTCCAGAATATCTTCAAGCCTATCCATAATCATTGGAAGATTTTTGCCACTTGTCCTTGGAATGTAAATGCAAGATTGGTGGTTGTAGTCATCAATCCTTGGAAGTTTATAAATTTCAACCTTCCTTACAATCTCGTCGTCAAGTCCAGCATTTCTTATTACATAGGCCATGTCTTCTTCCTTGTAAACTTCTTGAAGAAGAAGAGAAAGGTCCGATGCAATTCTCTTGTTGTAGACTTGTGTTATAAGAGTATCTCGTCTTGTATCGAAGTCAAACTTCTTTGCATCTGAGTCTAAAAATAAGAGTCCATCAACAGCGTCTCTTCCCACTCCAGCAAGAACTGGTTCAATAAAAGAAATTCCATTTACAATGTTTATATCAGCCTCTTCATCTATTAGGAGCCTAACTGTTTTTTCTGCAACTAAGGGAGTTCCTGGAACAAAATAATTTATATCCTTATCCTTAGCTTCTTCTAATAATATTTCTACAATTTTATTGTAAACTTCGTCGAAGCTTTCCATCTCATTATATAAGTAGTCAAAGGACTCATATTTTATTTTGTTTTCTTCAAAAAAAGAAAGGGCTTCGTGCCTATCAGTCCTCAAAAAATTTTTATTTCCATTTTTCATAATTTTTACTGCTTCAAGGGTAAGGTCTCTTGAAGAAGTGGACCCAAGTCCAACAACATTTATCATTATAATCACCTTCTAACATTATACACATAAAGCCTTATTTATTTTCAAATTTTTTACTAACCTCATTTTATTTTCAAATTCATAATTATTCGAAAGTTTGTCCTTAAAAGTTTACATAAAAAAAGAGGGGTCTTCCCCCTCTTCTTAAGGATTAATCAAATCCAAATTTTTCTCTCATTATTTTAAGCTCTTCATCAGTTAAGTCACTTTCATCAACTGGCTTTTCCTTTTCTTCTTCAGCCATTTGCTTCTTGTGTTCTTCCACAATCTTGTCGTGCTCAGCTATAACTGCTAGGGCAACATCTTGTGGAATCTCTATAGATTTCTTTTCTACTTCAGTAAGTTCAACCTTGCCACCTACACAGAATTTCTTGCCATCTTCAAATTCATATACAAAGACTTCAAGTTCTCCCGCTGGGTTCTTGATAGAAATCTTGTAATCTTCATCAAGCTTTGCAATGTCATCTTCAAGATAGTTTACTACTGCAATAGTTCCTGATCCACAAGAACCTTCCCTAAATAAAGTTTCAGAACCTTCTACATAAACGTAAGGAATCATTTCTAGCTTTTCCTTATTAAAGAAAAGAACTCCATAGGCCTCGTCCTTATGATCTTTTTTAAGAACTTCAAGAGCCTTATTAACAAATTCTTTATCTTCTTCTGCTTCAACAACTAGGTGACTAATGCCAGGAAGCTTGATAAGAGTGCAGTCCTTGCCATCTATTGCTAGATTTTCTCTTCCAATAGGAGCATCTAAAGCTACATAAGCCTTTTGATTTTTAACATCTGCAATTACATCAGTTGTTCCTTCGTGACCACTTACATAGACTTCTATGTCAACAAGTCCATCTGTGTCATAGAAGCTTGCAGAGTAAAGTCCGTATGCTCTTGTTGCGTTGGCACAAAATTCTCCACCCATCATGTCCATCCTAAGTGGTGCACCTTCATAGGCTGGAGAAATAAATCCAACTTGTTCTACATCCTTATCTATTTGTTCCATGATGCAATCTGTGTAAGCCTTTCTATATCCTGGATATACAGGAGCTACAACAAATCCTGTTATATTTCCACATGGGTTTGCTCTAAAATAATTAAAAGTTTTCTTCATAACCATCCTCTTCTCGACTCTAAAAATAAATTTACTCTTTAATTATAGCATACTAAGTTAGTCTTTTTTAACCGCTATTCTTATCTTACCCTAAATTTAATTTTTAACACAGTCTTATCTTAGGTACTTCTTAAGGTCTTCTACCCTATCAGTCTTTTCCCAAGGAAGGTCTAGGTCATTTCTACCAAAGTGACCATAGGATGCAGTTTGTCTGTAAATTGGTCTCAATAGGTCAAGGTCACGAATTATTGCAGCTGGTCTCATGTCGAAGTTTTCCATAATAATCTTTTCGATTTCTTCGTCAGATAATTTGCCAGTGCCAAAAGTTTCTACATAAACTGAAGTTGGTCTTGCAATACCAATTGCATAGGCAAGTCCAATTTCAACTTTTTCTGCTAGTCCTGCTGCCACAATATTTTTTGCAATATATCTTGCATAGTAGGCACCTGATCTGTCAACCTTTGTTGGATCTTTACCTGAGAAAGCTCCACCTCCGTGTCTTCCAAAGCCGCCGTAGGTATCAACTATTATTTTTCTACCAGTAAGTCCCGCATCGGCCATTGGTCCACCAATAACAAATCTGCCAGTTGGGTTTATGAAAAATTCTGTGTCCTTGTCTATAAATTCTTTAGGAACAACCTTTTCTACAACTTCTCTTATTATATCTTCCCTAATTTGTTCCATAGAAATTTCTGGAGCATGTTGAGATGAAACCACAACATTTTTAAGTCTTACTGGTTTATCTTCTTCATATTCAACTGTAACTTGAGTCTTGCCATCTGGTCTTAGGTAGTCAAGTGTGCCATTTTTTCTCACTTCAGTTAATCTTCTTGATAACTTGTGGGCAAGAGAAATTGGAAGTGGCATTAGCTCTTCTGTTTCGTTGCAGGCAAATCCAAACATAATTCCTTGGTCTCCTGCTCCAAAGGAGTCAAGTTCATCTACTCCTTCTTCCTTAAACCTGTCAACACCCATTGCTATGTCAGAGGATTGTTCCTTGATTGCAGATAGGACTGCACAAGTGTTTCCATCAAATCCAAATTTGGCCCTGTTATATCCAATATCTTCTAGGACTTCTCTTGCAGTTTTTTCAAAATCTACATAAGTTTCTGTTGAGATTTCTCCAGTTATAACTATCATGCCTGTGGATGCCATAGTTTCACAGGCTACTCTTGCATTTTTATCTTCTGCCAAAATCTTATCTAAGATGGCATCAGATATTTGGTCGCAAACTTTGTCCGGATGTCCTTCTGTTACGGACTCTGAACTAAATTGCCATTTTTTCATTTTATTCTTTCCTCCATTTTAAATACCTTGATTTAATGTATGAATCTTTTTTATTTAGTCAAATTTGTAAAGTCTTTTAAATTTTAATCCATAAAAAAATCCCCACGCAAAAGTGAGGACCATTAAACCTCATCTTCCAGATAAAAATCTGTGGGATTTAGCACCAACTAGGTTGCCGGGTTTCACAGTGCCCATTCACTCCACCACTCTCAATAAGGTATTATTTATATTTTGTAGCTTGATTATAGCACTTAAAAATTCTTAGTGCAACAAATTAAAATAGTTCATTATGGATATGCCCAAAGGATAGGTAATAATACTCATAATAAAGCTCAAGGTTATTACCTTTGATGCAAACTCATAATCAGAATTCATCTGCTTTGTAAATATAAAACAGTTGGCTGCACATGGTGTTGCCCAAAATATATAGGCAATGCCTAGTTCCATATTAGTAAAGCCAAGCTTAACTCCAATAGGTATGAGAATAAGTGGAGCTAGAACTGTTTTTATAAAAGCTGATGTAAACATAAGCTTGAAGTCGCTCTTTGATGACTCAAAGTTGAGGCTGGCTCCAATTAAGATTAGTGACATTGGCGTTGAAATCTTCGCCACCATTTCTATTGCCTTGTCTATTCCTTGATAGACTGGAATGTGTAAAAAATTAAAAATCGCACCAAAGACTACTCC
This sequence comes from Peptoniphilus sp. HMSC075B08, assembly GCF_001815405.1. Lineage (NCBI taxonomy): Bacteria > Bacillati > Bacillota > Tissierellia > Tissierellales > Peptoniphilaceae > Peptoniphilus > Peptoniphilus sp. HMSC075B08. Next base: position 152,654 of record NZ_KV820458.1, read on the forward strand.
AGCAATCATTGGGTTCTTAATAATCTTTAAAAGTATATTGGAAATAGAAATTGACTTGTCTTCTGACTCAGAATAGTAGGTCAAGAGGACAATGGCAGAAATATTGTAAAGAGTTAGTCCAAAAGCAATTATTACTATCATGTGTTCCATTGATGGAGCCCCATTGTAAATAATATCTAAAATTGGAAATCCAACGTAGACAAAGTTTGACCTGTAAGCACAGTGGACAAAGGCAGATAATTTTTTCCTGTCTTTAATCCTAAAGGATTTACCAATTACGAGAGCAAGAAAAATTACAAAGATAATCCCTAAGAGTATGTAGGCAACATATTTTGGATGGAGGGACTCAATCCTGGCATTCTTTATGTCATAAAACAATTTAAAGGGCAGGGCCATATAAAAAACAAGCCAGGTTCCTCTGTCTACAAAGTTGTCATCTATGTATCCTTTTTGTTTTGCAAAGTATCCCAGTAGCAAAACTATAAATACGGGCGATACAATATTAAAACCCATAAGTAAGTTACTCATAAAATCACCTCATTAAATTATAGGGTAAATATTTAGGCTTGTCGAGGGCAATCTTTTAAAATACAATAGACCTAGGAGGTCATGTTATGAAAAAAATAATTTCTATTGGACTTACGTCCCTTGTTTTAATTACAAATGTTTTTGCTGGAGCAAAAGTTTCTAGCCAAAGCGTTTATGTTGATGGAAAGGACACTGGTGTTAAGGGTTACAACATCGAAGACAACAACTACTTCAAGTTAAGAGACATTGCAGCTCTCCTTGATGGACTTGATGCTGAGTTTAGTGTATCTTACGACAGCGACAGAGAAGCTGTTATGATTAACAGCAAGTCTGACTACAAGAAGACTGAAGAAGATTTAGCTCCCCTAAAGGACAGTAAGAACGAAGTAAAAAAATCAAACCACAGGGTTTTTGTGGATGGTGTGAGACATTCCTTTAAGGTTTACACAATTGACGGTTACAATTATTTCCAATTGAGACAACTTGGAAAGACAATTGGATTCGATGTTGACTTTGACGAAAAAAATAATTCTGTTTTAATTGATTCAAAGGCAATACCTGGTCGTTCTCTTGTAAATAACCAAGTAGATGTAAAAATTGTTGACTATGCAACTGACTACGAAGAAAAAGAACTGGACATCTTGAAGAACCCTCTTCTTGACATTTCCAAATTTCTTGCTAATATTAAAAACGAAGTACTTGCAACAGCTGAAGAAGGTAAGTTAAGTGGCGAGTCAACTTATGTTAAGTCAGAAAATATTGTTGAAGTTCTACCAACTTCTGCTAAGTATAACGGCAAACTCACTTACACTCCTTATATAAAGATTGACCAAGGAGATAAGTCTGAAGTCTTCCCTTATGAAAAAGAATTTGAAGTTGCAAAAACTTTAACATCAAAGGGCTTTGACTCCACAGACGAATTTGAAATCAGCATGGGAGCAAAAAGTAAAGATCATTTTGTTAAGTACTCATCTTTTAAATATAAATAATTTTGGGTATATAAACTAGGGAGGTGTTAATAGATGGAAATTAAAAAAGATATGTTAATCGGACAAATTCTTTCAGAAAAACCTGAATCAATTGGTACACTAATGAGTTTTGGAATGGGTTGCATCATGTGCCCATCTTCTCAAATGGAAACTCTTGAAGAAGCAGCAATGGTTCACGGTATAGATCCAAATACGCTTGTAGCTGCTCTTAATGAAGATAAGAAAGAAGAAGCGGAAGCTTAATCTAAAGCTTAAATTTGAAGAGGCAGAGGCCTCTTCTTTTTTTACATAAATACTTTAATGATTTAATAAGGAGATACTTATGAAAAAGAAAATAATTTACGCCCTATCCCTAGCCCTACTTGTGGGACCAGTTGTAGCTTCAGTAGAAAAGGCTAACTACAATCCAACGGATGAGGCAGTGTCTGTTGACATAACGAAGAAAGAAAAAGAAAAGGTTGAAGAAATTAAAGAAGTATTTAATATCACAGAATCCTATGAAGATTTTAATTTGATTAAAGACCCAATAAATTCTGACACAGGCTCTGCTTATCTAAATAAAAAAGCAAAAAACAAAAGTCTTGACTCCTACCAATGGTCTGATGAAAATTTAGGAAATTTACAAGTTACCTACACAAGTGATGGCGACTTCTACTCTTATTCAAAGTGGCGCAAGGATCAATATGACAATAAAAATTCTGAAAAAATTTCAAAAGACCAGGCGCAAAAAATTGTAGAAGAAAAGCTGGAAAAACTTATTCCAGACTTTGACAAAAAATATAAATTAAAGGATTTCTCTCTCCTAGATGATGGAAAAGAATTAAGTTTATTTTATGATAGACTCGTTAAGGGAATACCTCTTGCATCAGATTCACTTTATGTAAATATTTCCCTAACTTCTAAGGAAATAAGAGATATGGGAATCAACTCCGACTTTGGACCTGCCACATCCTTCTTAAGTGATAAGGACTTTACAGACAAGGCCAAGTTAAGTCAAGAGGATGCAGAAAAAATATTTGCAAAAAAATTTCCACTTAGACTTTCCTACAAGATTTCCAATGATGGCAAGTCTGTGTCTAAAGTTTACCATTCAGAAATTTTTGATATTGATGCAAAAGATGGAAAGCTTGTAAAAAATAATAATTTGGGATTTATGCCCTATGAGATGGATAAAGTTGCTGACGTTGCAAGTTTAACTGATGTAGAAGTTAAAAAGATTGATGGCTTAAAGGACTTAAAGAAAAAATCTGAAGCCAAGAAAAGAGCCTATGAAATTACTGGTGATGGTTACCAAGTTACTTCAATCTCCCTGAACTCTGACAAGGAAAATTATTACTACAATATTAATCTAGAAAAAGATAAAAATTATAGTCATATCACGCTTAATGCCAAGAACTTAAATCTTGTTTCCCTAGACCTTTGGACTGACAGAAAAGTTTACAATAATAAAGTAAAAGAAGAAGATGCAAAAAAACTTGCCCTAGACTTCTTAGAAAAGTATGGAGATAAATCTGAGCTTAACTTAGATAAAGTTTCTATAGACTCATCTAAAATGGGAACTTCTGTTACTTTACCAAGATATGTAAATAAACTCCCTGTCCTAAAGGAAGGAGTAAAAATTTTTGTAGACCAAGACAAGAAAATTTCATCCTATGAAAGAACTTTTACAAAAGTAGATTTTTCAAAACCAAGTGACAATAACTTGACCCAAGAAGAAGCCAACAAGATTTTCTTATCTTCAAAAAACTTTGGTTTAAAATATGTAATCACTGAAAAGGGGCCTACGCTTTTCTACGGAAACATAAAGGACTTTGACCCAATCATTGGCAAAGATAAAATCTTAAGAGACTATAATGGCGAGATTATTAACTTCAAGGAACAAATTTCCTATCCTGACCTTGATAAGGCAAGGAATAAGGATGCCATCCTCTTCTTAAAAGATATGGAAATTGGTTTAATTGGAAGAAATCTTTCGGACAAAATAACTTACCAAGACTTTGTCAAGCTCTTAAATGGGTCAAGTGGAATGAACTCTTCCTACATGGATTCTTTTGGCCTAGACCTTGAAAAATTAAAGGATAAAAATATTCCTGAAAAAGATGTGGTTAAGACCCTCGTGACAAAAAATAATCTTGAAAGATTTACTAAGGTCAAGGGAATCTTTAAGGAAGATTTATTTAAAAATCAAAAATCTTTAGACGACTATGAATCTTATTATATTATCGCAAAAGGCTTTGGATATATTGATGGGGACATAGACCCAGACAAGGAAATGACCCTTGAAGAAATCCTATACCTAATCTATAACTCAATAAAGTAATTGTAATTCTTTTGTAATTGCTTCTTACCTCCCACTGATGTATATTTATCAATGGGAGGTTTTTTTATGACCCAAACAAGTTATGAAAGAAGAAAAAGATTAAGACGACAAAAGGCCAGGAGAAAAAAGAGAATTAGGCAAATTATTTCTATTTCGATTTTTGCACTAATACTTATACTAATTTTCTCAAAAATTTTCTCTGGTATTAAAAATTCAAAAAACAAAGAAGTTTCACCTGCCCTTATGTGGTACTACACAAATGAAATTTACAAGGACAGACCAAGACCAATATTTTATGAAAAAGAATATATTTCTAATGTGGCCTTGGATAAAATAAGTAAAATGGAGGATGAATTTATTGTCGAGGGATCCAACCACTTAAAAAGGGTTGACAAGTATGCCTATGATGCCAAAAAAATTCGTGACTACACAGTCCACCAAAACTACAAGGGAGAGAAAAAAATTGTATTCTTGACCTTTGATGATGGACCAAACAATGAAATCACTCCACAAGTTTTGGACACCTTAAAGAGAGAGAATGCTCGTGCAACCTTCTTCTTAGTTGGTAAATCAATTGGAGATAAGACTGCAGATAGGGTTAGAGAAATTCTTGCAAATGGCAATGCTATTGCAACTCACTCCTTCTCTCACGACTACGACTATCTATATCCAGGAAGAGTTGTAAGTCCAGAAAGAGTTTATGGAGAAATAGAAAAGACCAACGAAAGACTTCAAAATATCTTAGGCGATGCTTTTCATTCCAAAGTCTTTAGATATCCAGGTGGCGAGATGTCTTGGAAGAATACTCCTGCATCAAACTCTTTCTTAGAATCAAGAGACATAAATTGGATTGACTGGAACTGCCTAGTTGGCGATGCAGAGAAAAAGTCTGTTAGGCCAACAACGACTGCAGGTCAAATCGAATATCTTGACAGAAGTTTAAACAAAAATAAGAATACAAAGATTGTCGTTGTCCTTGCCCACGACGCAAGAAACAAACAACTAACAGCTGATTCCCTATCAGAAGTTATAAAGTACTTTAGGGACAGGGACTATGAATTTGGAATTTTAAAATAATTTGAAATTCTCACAAAATTAAAAAATAAGAGGACTGATTTTATTTTCAGTCCTCTTTTTATTTGCCTTAAATTATTTATAGACAAAAGCAAGATTATTAATTTTTAAATTAAACTAAGTCCATTTTTATCAAGTAGATTAAAATAAATAGGCTGACAAAGGCCAAGATGTAAGAAAATAATATATAGACAATAAATAAAGAATTTCCTCTTTTTTCATCTAGACTTCCAACAATAAGTAGACTAGGTAGATAAGATAAAAAATTAAGATAAGTATAGATAATAAGACAAACTTTAATAAAAGTAATATTTATATTATCAATAAAAATATAAGCCCAACACAAGCTTAAAAATATTATAAAGGCATGAATTAAAATCCTGTAAATTATATTGGATTTACTAGGATACTGCCATAGGATTACCTGTAAAAACTTTTTTATATTTCTCGTCAAATATATCTCCACCTAAAAATTATTTGTAAATATATTATAGTTTATTAGATCAAAAATTATCTACAACTAAAAATTATTTTTTTAGAACAATTTAGGTATTAAGCTTAAAACAAAAAGGACCAATCTCTATGACTAGTCCTCTTCTTTTTATTAAAGTGAATTTTTAATTTTTCCTGCTCTTTCAATAAGTTTGTCTTTTCCTAAAAGGTAAAGAACATTTTGCATTTCTGGTCCGTGAACATTTCCAGATATTGCAGCCCTCACTGGCATGTAAAGTTTCTTGCCCTTTACTCCAGAATCCTTTTGCACTTCCTTCATAAGTCCCTTAGCAGTTTCCATGTCAATTTCATCGTGGGATTTTACAATTTTTATAAAGGAATCAAGAAGTCCTGGCACGTGTTCTTGTGCAAGCTCTTCTTTTGCGGCATCTTCTGTGATTTCAATATCTCCAAATAGGAATTTGATGTGTTCTGGAATATCTTCTAACTTGTCACAAGCTTCTCTCACTGTGTCTATTAAGATCTTGTACCATTCAAAGTTATCCCTAATTTTTTCTTCACTTAATAGTCCTGATTCAGTTACAAATGGAATTGCAAGTTCTGAAAGTTTTTCTAAGTCATAAGATTTCATGTAGTGAGAGTTAACCCAGTTTAATTTATCTGTGTCGAAGATTCCTCCAGACTTTCCTACCCTATCAAATGAGAATTTTTCCACTAATTCATCTAGAGACATAATTTCTTCTCCATCTTCAGGTGACCAACCAACAAGTGCAAGATAATTTACAATACCTTCTGGAAGGTAGCCCCTCTTCTTAAAGTCTTCTACAGAAACATCTCCTTGTCTCTTAGAAAGTTTTTTCCTGTCCTTATTTAAAACTGTTGGAAGGTGAACAAATTCTGGTGCATCCCATCCAAGACATTCGTAAAGGTAAACGTGTTTTGGAGTTGAAGGAAGCCATTCTTCTCCTCTAACTATGTGAGTGATTCCCATTAGGTGGTCGTCAACTATTACAGCCATGTGGTAAGTTGGGAAACCATCTGATTTCATTAATACTTGGTCGTCGATTTCATCAGTGTTAATAGTAACTTTTCCACGAACTGCATCGTTAAATGTGATGTCCTTGTTCTTTGGAAGTTTAAGTCTTACAACATAATCTTCTCCTGCTGCAACTCTCTTCTTAGCTTCTTCTAGAGGAATACCGCGGCAAAGTCCATCATACTTTGGCACCTTACCCTTAATTCTTTGTTCTTCCCTAAGATTATCTAATCTTTCCTTTGAACAGAAGCAGTAGTAAGCGTGGCCATCTTCAATTAGTTGATCAACATATTTTTTGTAGATGTCCAGTCTTTCTGATTGGATGTAAGGTCCACAATCGCCAACTTCTGTTAGCTTGCCATCCTTTACTACAACACCTTCGTCGTGAGAGATGCCTGCCCATTCAAGGGATTCAATTAGGTTTTCTATGGCACCTTCCACATATCTTGTCCTGTCTGTATCTTCTATTCTCAAAACAAATTTGCCGCCATTTTTCTTTGCAAATAGGTAGTTGTATAGAGCTGTTCTCAAACCTCCAATGTGAAGGTAACCTGTTGGTGATGGTGCAAATCTTAATTTAATATCTGACATTATTTATTCCTTTCTATTTACTTTTCTATTTATTTTGCTGTAATTTCTATAACTTGATAATAAGCCCAGTGGTTCCTCTTTAGGTCCTTAAATGGGTTCTTTGAATACTTATCTAAGAAAGACTTGTTGATCTTCCTATCTAAAACCGTGTTAAAGATTGTTGCAGCTTCTGCCCTTGTTATCTTGTCATTTGGCTTGAATTCATTTTTTGATTTTCCAACCATAATTCCATGACTTGATAGGATATTTATGGCATCACTTGCCCAATAGTTTTCTTTTACGTCTTTAAAATCAATTGGGTTGTTGCCCACATTTAATTTCAAATAATTTGCCATCATGCTGGCAAACTGTGCCCTTGTCATTGGCTCCTTTGGTCTAAAAGTTCCATCTTCATAACCTGAAATTAGGCCCTCTTTTTCTATGAAGACAATATTGTCATAGAACCATTGGCCTTCTTTAAGGTCACTAAATTTAGTCTCTCCATTGGACTTGGTCTTGTCATCAATTAATCTCTTTAAAACTGAAGCAGCCTCTGCCCTAGTTATTTTTTCATTAGGAGCGAATTTATCCTCAGATATACCTGCCATGTATGGTAGTCTTACAAGCTCTATGGACTTTTGAAGTTCTTCAAGAGACTTATTTATTTCATCAGTTGAAACTTCGCTTTTTACAACAATATATTCAGCTGACGCAATTGCTGCATGAAGTCTTCTCTCATTTTGGATTCCTGCCTTGGCAGTGGAAAGATTTTTCCCAAAATCCACATAGTCAGTTAATTTCTCAAGAGTTTTTATTGTGCTGTAAGTTTCTAACTCGTCATTATTTTCATTTACAAGTTCTGCTGACTTCTTAGCTTCGACCTTTGGCTTTACCATGTAGTCCAGGCTGGCTTCCTTGTCTTTAGTAGTCGCAGCTATCCTTAGGTAGGAACCTTCTTTTAGGTCTAGTCCTTCAAAGATAAAGTTTCCCTTTGCATCTGCCTTTGTAGTTGCCACAAGTTTTTTATCAATGGCAAGTCTCAAATCAGCATTTTTTTCTGTCTTGCCTTCAATCTCACTTGATCCATCGTAAACGTCCTTGATAGTCAAAACTCCATTTTGAGTTTTTGTTGAAGACTCAAGATTTCTTTGGTCACTCTTAGTGTCCCCTTCCCTGTCAACATAAGAAAGGACAAAGGAATTCTTTAAGTTGGAACTTGAACCAACATCACTTTTCACTCTAGTGTTGATTTCGAGATTTAACCTGTCTCCCTTGATTACAGAAAGGTCATTGGCATTGATAGTGACAATATTTTGGTCCTTTCCCTTAATAGAAGTTTCCCTAATGTCAAGCTTGCCAGACACTTCCTTCTCATCAATTAATTTTGTTCCCTTTACATCGAGTGCCTTGTCAAACAAAAGAGTTACAGAAAAAGATGAATACTTCTCCTTGTAGTCTTTTGGCAAATTTACAATTAAATTATACTTTAGACTGTCTCCACTCTTCGCCTGTGAAAGACCTGGTTGTTCTAGAACAACTTGGATGTCTTCAGCAGCAAAAACATTTACAAAAAGAGTAAGAGCCATAACTATGTATAAAAACATTTTTTTCATAAAAACGCCCCCTTAATATACTTACAATTATACTAAAGGGACCCCAACAATTCAATAAATGAGACTTTATAAATAATTCTGACCTTACAAGAAAATAACACTTCACAAAAATTTATGACTTCATAAATAATTACAAGTTTATAAAAAATTGTCACTCGTGAATTTATTATAAGCTCATAAAAATTTGTCACTTACAAACTCATTATAAAGTCATAAAAAATTGCCAATTACAAATTTATTCTCAAGTCATAAAAAAGTGTCACTTACAAATTTATTCTCAAGTCATAAAAAAGTGTCACTTACAAATTCATTATTAACTCATAAAAAAATAGGACCTCAAAATAATTTTTGAAGTCCTAAAAAATTCTTATTTCTTATAAAGGTAAAATTGGTCTTAGGTATCTTAGTGTAAAGATAAGGGCCAATAAATACATAACAGGTGAAACTTCTTTTCCACGTCCTGTTGTCACCTTTAAGATTACATAAGAGATCATTCCCACAGAAATACCTTCTGCAATTGAATAAGCAAAGGGCATTGTCACCATTGTCAAAAAGGCTGGAACTGATTCTGTGTAGTCATCTAATTTTATTTGATTAATTGGACTAATCATAAAAAGTCCTACCATTACAAGGGCAGCTGATGTCGCTTGTGCTGGCACGATTGAAAAAATCGGGAATAAGAATAATGATATAAAGAAGAAGAAGGCACAAGATAAAGTTGTAAGTCCAGTTCTTCCTCCGTCTGCAACACCTGATGCAGACTCAACAAAAGTTGTAACAGTAGATGTTCCCAAAAGGGCTCCCACAACTGTACCAATAGCATCAGATAAAAGTGCACGTCCAACTCCTGGTAGATTTCCATCTTCATCAATTAGGTCTGCCTTAGTTGCAACTCCAGTAAGAGTTCCCACTGTGTCAAATAAGTCTACAAATAAGAATGTAAACATTACAGAGAACATATCAAATGTGAAGATATCTCCCCAGTGAAGTTTAAAAGCAACTGGTTTAAGTGATGGTGGAAGTGAAAATAACATTCCTCCAGGCAAGTGACTAACTCCCAAGATAAGAGCAAGTACAGTTCCCGTTATAATTCCATATAAAAGTGCTCCCTTGACATTTTTTGCAGTAAGAAGTGCCATCACCATAAGTGATACTATAAAAACAAGGGATGGTCTTGATGCAATATCTCCAAGAGCAATAAGAGTTGCGTCGTTATCAACAATAACTCCAGCTGAAATTAGTCCCACTAGGGTAATAAAAAGTCCAATACCAACTGATACTGCATTCTTAAGTGACATTGGTATTGAAGTAAATATTGCCTCACGAATATTGAAAAAGCTCATCACTATAAATACAATACCTTCTAAGAATACTGCCGTTAAGGCGTAGGACCAGTCGTGACCCATGCTTAGGACAACTGTGTAAGTGAAGAAAGCATTAAGTCCCATTCCTGCTGAAAGTGCGAAGGGCAAGTTTGCAAAAAATCCCATAAAGATCATTGCAATTATAGATGCAACAATAGTCGCAGTGAAAACTCCACCCTTGTCCATTCCAGTTTCAGATAACATGTTTGGATTTACAACTAGGATATATGACATTGTCATAAAAGTTGTAAGTCCTGCCAAGAATTCTGTCTTGGCATTAGTCTTTCTCTCATTGAGAGAAAAAGTTTTTTCTAAAAAACTTGAATTTGTTTCCATTTTTTCCTCCTCATATAAAATACATTTTCAATTCTATCACATTGTGAGATAAATGGCAGGAAGATGATGAATTTATTTCTGTTAAAATAATTTTTAAATAAAAAAAGACTCTTGAAGTGGGGCTTCAAAAGTCTTTCTCTATTAATAATCTTTTCTCTCTCCTATTATTCGAGAGATTATATAAATTGTTATTACAAAGGCAAGCAAGAATAAAGTTAATTTAAGGGAACTTGTTCTTTTTATTATTCCTAGGAAAAATCCTGCTGGGTCTGTTCCTATCTTGTCTAAAAATGGAAGCAAGGCAGGAGAGCTTGTAAATATTGTTCCCACTCCACTATTTTGTCCAAAGTAAAGATAGATGGGAATGTTTATAAGGTAGTAGGCCATCATAAATAGTGAAATAAAAAGTCCAAACTCAAATTCCTCCCCGCGCAATTTAACATTTTGCAAGATATAAGCCATTAAAAGACCGTCTATTAAAAATATTATTGCAATCTTCAAGAACTTTACATTTATTATGTCACGTCTCGATACACCCATACACAAAAAATATGGTTTGCTCTTGTCAATCATTATACCTTCACTACTTATTACATATAATACGAAATGAACTAGGATAGCTGATAGGTAAACTAGAACGAATTGTTTGTTTGTGAAAAACCTATATTCTTCTGACATAAGTCCAATAGTCTTTAGGGCAAAAATCATTGCAATAAATATTAAATAAGCAATAATAAATTTTTTCCTAATTTTTAAATCATTTACTAGGAGTGCTTTCATACTATCCCCTCTCTCAAGTATTTTGTAGAATATTTATAGTCCAAGCTAAAAGACAAGATGCAAATTATTATTGAGGCTCCTATAAACATTGGTCTGTAAATAGTAAAGCTTTCATAGAAACTTGAGTAAATAAAAGTTAAGCCTGCTCCAAAAATTATTCCAATTAAGGTATAGAGGAAGACTACGATTCCCCTTTGATATCTTGTGAAAACAATGTGGCTAAGGCTAAGTGCCATATAGTCTAGGGCAATAAATAGGCTCATATAAATGTCTATGATAATATTTTTATCTTCCTCGTTACTAAGAATTAACCCCATTAACAAAACAAGTGAAGTAATTGCAAAGATAATTAGATTTTTTATTATCTTGGCTAGAGAATAGTCCTCAATAGATACTGGCATGGTCATGAACTTTTGAAAATCTTTAAAGTTATCTCCAAAGACGCTTTGGGCTCTAATGATAAAAATAATTGTAAGAGTCCATTGGCTAAAAAATTTGTTGAAGGCTTGTCCTGTTATCAAAAAGCCAATAAAAAGTATGCCCGTAATAAAAACCATAAGTGGTAGGATAATATTCCTTACAAGTTTGAAGTCGTTATATAAAACTGCTTTCATACTATCTCACTCTCCCTTAAAAATTTTGTAGAAAATTTATAGTCTAAGTTAAAGGACAAGATACAAATTATTATTGATCCTATTATAAATAGTGGTCTGTAGTTAATTAATGTTTCATAATTAGCCATGTAAATCATGCCAAAAACAATACCGAAAGCAACAATCAATAAGCCGTATAGGAATGACACTAAGTTCTTTCTATATTTTGTAAAAATTAGGTGACTAAGGCTAAGGGCGAAAAAGTCCAAAGCTATTAGGAGGTCGACATACATATTTAAAATAAGTCTGTCTTCATCAGAACTGGTAATCATACCAATTAAAAATACAAGACTAGTAATAAAAAATACTATTAGATTTTTTATAATCTTGGCAAGAGAGTAATTTCTTATAGATACTGGCATTGTCTTAAACTTTTGAAAATCTTTGAACTTATCTCCAAAAACAATTTGTGACCTCAAGGTAAAGACCATAATAAAGGCCCATTGCAAAAAAAATTGCTCAGAAAATTTTCCCCTAACCACAAAACTCAAAGCTAAAATTGCCCCAATAACAATTACAAGTGGAAGGGCAGTATTCTTTACAAGTTTAAAGTCATTATATAAAACTGCTTTCATAGCATTTCATTCTCCTTTAAAAGTTTTGATGAGAATTTATAATCCATAAAAACTGAAATTACTGGTAAGGCTATGGAAAGAATTATAAAAATTATTTTGTAATTCAAAAGATACTTGGTGTATCTAAGCAATGGCATCCCAACTAATAAAACAAATAATGTATAAATTATAAAAATATAAGATTTTTTATATTTTGAAAAAAATATATGGAAAATGCTCATTAAGCTAAAATCAATTGCTAAAAAATAAAATATAAATCTTTTTATAATTTCCATTGTAATATTTTCTTTAAAAATTACTAAAGAAAAAAATGCTGTCGATGTTATTACATAAACAATTATATTCCTCATGATTTTTCCAAGGGCATAGTCATTAATAGAAACTGGTATTGTTAAGAAATTACCCATATCATTATACTTATCTCCAAAGACAATTTGACCTCTTAATGTATAAGAAACAATGGCAACGCAGTAGTTGAGAAGTCTGTTGTCTCCTCCCCTATTATTAATAAAAATTAAGAGTATTAATGCCAATCCTACTATTGATGCTAAAAAATAATACTTAAATATTTTCCACTCATTTATTAATACTGCTTTCATTGTCCACCTCTTGATAAGAATATCATTATGTCCTCCACATTTGCCCTGTCCACAACTTCATTTGGATAAAATTCTTTAAAAACTTGGACATTTTTTATCAAGGCTTCTGTTGAGTATTTATTTTTTCTTGTCTTTAAGATGAAGTCTCCATAATTTTTTAAATTTTCCTCAGAAGTTTTTAAAATTCCATACTTTTCTATTAGAGAGTCCTTTTCATCGTATAAGATTAGTCTTCCCTCGTGGATATAAATTATATAGTCGGCAATTTTTTCTATGTCAGACAAGATGTGGGACGAAAATAAAATTGTCTTATCCCCATCCTTGATGTAGTCAAACAAAAATCCTATAATCTCGTCACGAATAACTGGGTCGAGACCAGAAGTCGGCTCATCAAGGATCAAAAGGTCTGGGTCATGACAAATGGCAGAAATAATTTTTAGCTTCATTAGGTTACCGGTAGAGAGTTCGTTTAACTTTTTGTCCCTGGGCATCTTAAATTTTTCTGCGCAGTCATAAAACATATCTTCATCAAAATTTTTGTAGGCACCTTTTAAAATATCAACAACGTCTTTTATCTTAAAAGTATCGTTGAAGAAGGAGTCAGGTATCACTGCCCCAATTTTCTCAAAGGATTCCTTGTGGATCTCTTCTCCAAAAACTTTTATGTTTCCATCATACCTATAGAGGTCCAAGATGCACTTAAGTAGCGTTGTCTTGCCTGCACCGTTCTCCCCAATTAGACCAAGGACTGCTCCTTCAGGAATTTCTAAATTTTCTATATCAAGGTCAAAGTCCTTAAATTCTTTTCTCAAATTATTTATTTCTATTGTTTTCATAAGTCACCCACTTCATCTAATGTCTTTAAAATTTCTTGCAATTCGTCTATGTCAATTCCTGCTGCCTTGGCAACAGTCATTGCGTCAGTTAAATATTTTTCTATCTCTGCAAGAGCATTTTCTCTTACAACTTCTTCATTTAATTTTTTTACAAAGGAACCCTTGCCTGGCATGGAATAAATGTATCCCTCTTGCTCCAAGTCATTGTAGGCACGCTTTGTTGTAATGACAGAGACCTTTAAGTCGCTGGCAAGAGTCCTCATACCAGGAAGCCCTTCGTCAGCTTTTAAGTCTCCAGCAACTATCTGAGCCTTGATTTGATTTTTTATTTGCTCATAAATTGGAAGGCCAGAGTCATTTGAAATAATAATTTTCATATCACACCACCTTTAAGTGTATATACTTTATATTTTTGCTTTTACACAATACTTGTATTAAATACTGTAATACCTTTTAAAAGCACAAAACAATTAAGATTCTTTTATTTTCTCATATACAGATTTTTCCCAAAGATTTTCATCCTTAACGTATTTTGAAAACATAAAAATTCCAAATAATATTATTGAACTTACTATTGAAAACAAAGTTTCTTTTAAATCATAATGCTGTCCAGAAAATATATCTTGAGAAAAATCTGTGACCAATAATAAGGCAAGATTGTTGTTTAAATAGTGAATCATAACTGGAGCCCAAATTGATTTTGTCCTATTATATGCATAAGTTAAAAATATTCCCAAAAATGTGCAGAATACAAGTTGTACAAGTACTGAATAAATTTGCGATGTCAAAACTCCATCTGAATAATAAAATAAATTAAGGGGCAAATGCCAAATTCCCCAAATAAAACCTGTCATTAAAATAGATTTTTTAACACCATAAATTTCTTTTAGTCTTGGTGCTAAATATGCCCTCCAACCATATTCCTCTCCTATGAATGGCATAATGTTTAAAAAAGAAAAAACAAAAATTGAAATGAAAATTCTTAAACTCTTTAGATTTAAAATTTTAAAAAATTCATTTGTTTCCCCTTGCAATACATAACCTAAAAAAGCTCTAAAAAAATATATAATTATAAAAAGTAAGCACATAAGTAAAGTTGATTTTTTATTTGGATTATTTAGAGATAATTTCTTTTTAAGATCTTTGTCCATAGTTGAAATAGCTATTATCATTGCAATAGCAGAAATTAAAATAACAAATTCAGACAACCCGCTAAACTCTGGATAAAAAATATTTACTATAGCAAATACAAACACAACAATACTTGTAAATATATAAATTTTAAATGGAAAAACCTTTATAATAATTTTGTCCTCTTTGTATAACAAGGCTATTACAGCTAAAAATGGAATAAACATTTGAAATAAGGGATAAATACTTGTGCTTATCTCGTGTAATTTGCAGTAATAAATGGCAAATCCCATTAAGTAGGGAATTATAAATGATATGCCAATAAAAATTTTTAAATCTTTTTTCATAATCTCTTCAACTCCTTAATTCAATTTATAGTGTATATACTTTATATTTACACTATAAGCCCGGTAAATATTTTTGTCAAGATTTTTATAAAAATTCCCAATAAAAAAAGACTAAATTTAATTAGTCTCCTCTCAAAAATTTTAATTTTTAATTTTTGTTCTTCGCTTCTTAATTATTATTTACAAAAAATAAATCAAAGCCATGTAAATTCCTGTTCCAATAAAGATTGAGACCAAGAAGTTTTTCAAAAACTTAAAGGACAAAATTATCCCTGCGAAGGCTAGCCCAAGGGGCAGGACTTCTGCTGAATTTGTAAAGTCCACTCCCCTTATGCAAAAAACAAGTAAGAGTCCCATTAGTGAGTAGGGCAACTTTTCCCCAAGATAGGCTATGAAGCCTGGGAGTTCTCTGTTCCTAAAAATTATTCTTGGGAGGAATCTTGCAAGGATTGTTATTCCGCCTGCTATAAAAATATATTTCATTTCAGTCATTTCTTTCCCTCCTGTAAGCAAGATAAAGGACAAGTAAGATGATAATCATGGCTGGAAGGATGAAGTTCTCTCCAAAGATTATTAAAGATAAGATAGAAGCCACAAGCCCAAGAAGGGCTGGGAAGTGATCTTCCACTTGCTTCCACTGGCTCAAAAATATTACAAGGAAGAGGGCTGTCAAAATAAAATCTATGCCTTGGATTTCAAAATTTATGAAGTTGCCAAGGATGCCCCCAAGGATTGTGCCTATAAACCAATAGGACTGGAGCAAGATTAAAATTGAAAGATAAAAGTCTTCCTTCTTCATATCACTAGGCACTTCTGTTCCCATTATCATTGAGTAGGCTTCATCACAAAGGGCGTAGTAGGCATAAGTTTTTTTCTTCCTACTCATGTCTTTAAATTTTCCAAGACATGTTAGGGCATAAAAGAAGTGTCTTATGTTCATCATGACAACCACTAAGATGTATGACATGATATCCATGCCTGAATGCATGGCTTCAACGACTACAAATTGAATTGAGCCAGAAAAGATTACCACTGATGTCAATGGTGGCATCCAAAAATCATATCCAAAGGAAGATGTATATATTCCAAAGCTAAGTCCAATAAATAAAAAGGAAATTAAAATTGGAATTGTAATTGGAAAAACTTTTTTTAAATTTTTTATCATCTCTTCTCCTCCTTAAAGTTAATTAGTAAATATTATAGCATGTTAAAAATTTTTTTATCATGTAAAATGAAATAATAAGCTATCCAATTTTGAGTGCTATAGAAAAACAAAGTGATATTACTTATCTAGATAATAGCTAAGGAAGTTTTTCTAGTAACTTTAAATATGGAGATAATAAAAAGGTTTACTCATATTACATTAGTGGTTGACTGATTTTAAGGTTTATGATAATTTTATGGTGTGAAATATGTGGCTAATGTCACAATTACATTTACAATACTTTTCAATGCATAGGAGAGAAATTATGAAAAAAATAAATTTATGGCTTGAAAAATTTATTTTAAAACACTATAAAAAAATTGATGTAAATGACGACATTTATTTTTACTTATTTAATATGTGCAAAATGGCTGTGCTATTTTTTATATTAGGAATTCTTTTATTTATTTTTTACAAATTATCTGGGATTGAAAGAATATTTGGTATCCCTTTGTATGGTCTTGCAAAAGACTCAATGTCGGGTAGTTTAATTGGTCTTATTATTTCTCTAAGTATTTATTTTTTCAAAAAATAATAATTCCTATAAAATTATATATAATAAAAAAGTGTCCTTAAACTATTAGAGTCTAAGGACACTTTTGATTTTATCTTTTAAAATTTATTTTTTCTTAAATCTAACTTTCTTTTGGATTTCTCCTGCAACTAGTGGGATAAGTGATGATCCAAGTACAACGCCAATTTCTTTTGGTCCTAAGTCCATTAGGCCAAAGGCATCGTTTAATACTGGTACATAAATTACTACTAGCATTAGTATGAAGGAGAATAATGTTGCAAACACTAACTTTTTATTTGTAAATACTCCAAGTTCAAATACAGTCTTGTCAATTGATCTTGAAGAGTAGGCTCTTAGAAGCTCACAAATTATTAGGGTTGCAAAGGCCATTGTCCTTGCGTGTCCAAGTCCTTCGCCTTGGCCATACCACTTAAGTCCAACTAAATATGAAAGTAGTGTGGCAACTGTTATGGCAATAGATTGGATGGCAACTGTGATTTTTATTTCTGTATCAAGAATTGGCTCATCTGGGTCACGAGGTGCTTCATTCATTATGTCTGCCTCTCCTCTTTCAACTCCAAGTGCAAGTGCTGGGAAGGAGTCTGTAACAAGGTTAAGCCACAATAATTGAATTGGAATTAGTGGCACTGGAAGGTTTAATAGGATTGAAATTAAAACTATTAAAACTTCTCCAAGGTTACATGAAAGTAAATATGCAACGAACTTCTTGATGTTGGAATAAATAATTCTTCCTTCTTCAACTGCATTTACAATTGTCGCAAAGTTATCGTCTGTCAAAATTACTTCTGCAGTATTTTTTGCAACGTCAGTACCTGTTATACCCATGGCAATACCAATGTCTGCCTTCTTAATTGCTGGGGCGTCGTTAACACCGTCACCAGTCATGGCTGTTATGTGACCATTTTGTTTTAGAGCTGTAACGATTTGAACCTTGTTTTCTGGAGAAACTCTTGTGAAGACAGATTTTTCTTTTACAATTTCTCTCATTTCTGCTTCAGACATTTCGTTAAGTTCTCTACCCATGATTGCTTCATCGTCATGTTCAGCAATTCCAAGGTCTTTTGCAATGGCAAGACCTGTTTCAAGGTAGTCACCTGTAATCATAATCGGTCTTATGCCTGCAGTCCTACATTCTTTTATAGCTGCCTTAGCTTCTGGTCTTGATGGGTCAATCATACCTGTTAGTCCAACAAAAACCATGTCTTTTTCAATATTTTCTGATGTGACTTCACTTGGCATGTCGCTGTGTTTTCTATAAGCGTATCCTAGACATCTTAGGGCTGATCTTGCGAACTCGCTATTCTTTTCTAAAACTTCTTCTCTTAATTTTTCATCAAGGTCTACTTCTTTTCCATCAATTAAGATTTTGCTACATCTGTCAAGAACTACGTCTGGTGCTCCCTTTGTGAAGGATGTGATGTCATCAAAGATCTTGTCGTGGAAAGTTGTCATCATCTTTCTGTCAGAGTCAAAAGGAATTTCTTCAATTCTGTCAATGTTACTATAAAGTTCCTTAAGTCCATTTCCTGCTTTTTCTGCAAAAGTAAGAAGGGCACCTTCAGTTGGGTCTCCAATAATTGACGCTTCCTCACCCTTAACTTGTAATTTTGCATCATTAGTTAGGGCTGCAATAGAAGAAAGAATTTTAATATTTTCATCTTCTTCGATAGTAACTTTTGAATCTTTTCTTGTTACGTCACCTTCTGGAGAGTAGCCAGTTCCTGAAACATCGTAAACGTGTCCGTCAGTAAATACCTTTACAACAGTCATTTCGTTTTGTGTAAGTGTACCAGTCTTGTCGGAACAAATTACTGTAGTTGTTCCAAGAGTTTCTACTGCCAAAAGTTTTTTTACAATGGCATTTTTTTCTGCCATCTTGCCCATACCAATTGAAAGTACAATTGTTACAATTGCTGGTAGTCCTTCTGGAACTGCTGCTACTGCAAGGGAAATTGCAGTCATAAACATTTCTCTTGGGTCGTGCTTATAAAGTACGCCAACTGCAAGAACTACTGCACAAATTACAAGAACTAAAATACCAAGAGTCTTAGAAAGTTTTGCAAGTTTTCTTTGGAGGGGAGTTTGTTCATCTCCAACTGTGGCAATTGAAGTTGCAATCTTTCCAATTTCTGTTTCGTGACCAGTTTCTACAACAAGTCCCATACCCCTACCGTAAGACACAATAGTTGATGAGTAAGCCAAGTTTTCCCTGTCACCAATTTCCATCTTGCCATCATAAACCACACTTGCATCCTTTTCTACTGGCACTGATTCACCAGTTAGGGATGATTCATCAATTTTTAAGTTTGATGACTCAAGAAGTCTTAGGTCTGCTGGGACAATATCTCCGGTTTCAAGGATGATAATATCTCCTGGCACAATTGTGTTTGAATCAACTTCAACATGGTCTCCATCTCTTATGACCTTGGCCTTTGGTGAAGACATCTTTTGTAGGGCTGCAATTGCTTCCTCTGCTCTACCTTCTTGATAAATTGATAGAAAGGCGTTGACAATTACAATGGCAACAATTATCCCTGCATCAAGGGCTTCGCCATTGAAGGCAGATACAAGTGCTGCTGCAATTAAAATGATAATCATTGGGTCAAGGATTTGTTCTTTTAGCTTTTCCCCAAAGGATTTTTTCTTTTCTGCTGCTAGGGCATTGTCCCCATATTTTTCAAGCCTAGTTTTGGCTTCATCTTGACTAAGTCCCTTTTCTTTCGTCACAGAAAGATTTTTTAGGGCTTCGTCTGGGGACTGGTTATACCAATTTTTTTCCATAATTCCTCCTTTAAATACAAAAAAGAGACCGATTGTTACATCGGTCTCACATACTTAATAATAAGCTTTCCAGCCGGGCTATGCCGTAATGACGACTGAAAATTTAAAAGTTACTCCCCTAAGTGAGTAAATTATATCAAATTATTTTGCCTAAAACAATCTATAAATCTTTAATAAATTATTTTTATTTCTTTGGAGTAAGTTTTGTCATTCCACCCATATACATTTGTAGTGGCTCAGGAATTCTTACGCTGCCATCTTCTTGAAGTAGATTTTCTAAGAAGGCAATTAACATTCTTGGTGGAGCAACTACAGTGTTATTTAGTGTGTGGGCAAAGTATGTGCCATCCTTACCACGAAGTTTTATGTTAAGTCTTCTTGCTTGGGCATCGCCAAGGTTTGAACATGATCCAACTTCAAAATATTTATTTTGTCTTGGTGAGAAGGCTTCAACGTCAAGAGACTTAACCTTTAAGTCTGCCAAGTCACCAGAACAACATTCAAGAGTTCTAACAGGAATTTCTAGTGAACGGAAGAAGTCCACTGTGTTTTGCCACAATTTTACATACCAATCCTTAGATTCTTCTGGTTTACAAATTACAACCATTTCTTGTTTTTCAAATTGGTGAATCCTGTAAACTCCTCTTTCTTCAATACCGTGAGCTCCAACTTCCTTTCTAAAGCAAGGTGAATATGAAGTAAGTGCAAGAGGCATATCTTCTTCTGGATTAATTGTGTTTATAAATTTACCAATCATTGAGTGTTCAGAAGTACCAATTAGGTAAAGGTCTTCGCCTTCAATCTTGTACATCATGTTTTCCATTTCTGCGAAACTCATAACGCCAGTAACTACGTCTGATCTAATCATAAATGGTGGAATGTGGTATTCAAAGCCACGGTCAATCATAAAGTCTCTTGCATAAGCTAGGATTGCAGAGTGAAGTCTTGCAATATCTCCCTTTAGGTAGTAGAAACCTGCCCCTGATGTATTTCTTGCAGAGTCAAGGTCAATCCCGTTAAAGCTTTCCATGATGTCAATGTGGTAAGGAACTTCAAAGTCAGGAATTACTGGTTCGCCAAATCTTTCGAGTTCAACATTTTCGCTGTCGTCTTTTCCTATTGGCACTGTTTCGTCCATCATTTGTGGGATAACTTGCATCCTCTTCTTAAGTTCTTCAGCAAGATCTCTTTCAGCAGCTTCAAGATTTGTTATCTCTTCATTTATTTCAGCAACTTTTTTCTTTGCTTCTTCTGCCTTGTCCTTTTCTCCCTTTTGCATAAAGCCACCAATTTTTTTTGAAGTTTGGTTTTTTTCTGCACGAAGGTTGTCGCCCTTAGTCTTTACTGCTCTAAGGTCCTCGTCAATTTTTATAACTTCGTCAACTAGTGGAAGCTTGTCATCTTGGAATTTCTTTTTGATATTTTCTTTGACTGCTTCTGGGTTTTCTCTTACAAATTTAATGTCTAGCATATATCCTCCCTTAAAATAAAAAAAGCCCCTCAATCCCTAAAGGGACGAGAGACCCGCGTTGCCACCCTAATTAACCAAATGGTTCACTTAAAATTACACAGACTATGAGGTGGATTCATCTTAAAAACTTTACAGGTTCTCACCATCCACCTGCTCTCTTAAAAACTTTTTAAAATTACTATTCTCAATTATCGCCTTTTTTAGTTTTTTTTATTATAACATAAGGAAAAATAAGTTCAAGCCTTTTAATTAACAAAGTAAAGTCAATTGATTGATTTGTTTTAAAAGATTATAATAGTTTTGAGGACATACAGATGGTCGCCCAATTTAATTTTTGGGAGGTGCAATTATGAGTGACTATGAAATTCTAAGTATTATGCTTAAAATTTTAACACTTATAATCGCCATCCTAACACTTTGTAAAAATAAGTAGTTAGAAAAAACCACCTGTATCGTCACTACAGATGGTTTCATAAATCATACTGCAGGGCGACCGTCTTAAACGGTGTCCTCTTTATCTTTATTATAACACAATATTTCTATTTTTAAAGGCTAGCAAGCCTTTTTTTGTTTTTAGTTAATCATTTCAATTTTATTAAATTGATAGAATTCTCTAAAATATGTATAATATAGATGAGGACATATACCCATTCGGGCACAGGCTAGGTGGTTGCCCAATTTAATTATTGGGAGGTGCAACATACCCATTCGGGCACACGTGAGTGATTATGAATTGATATCCATAGTGATAAAAATCCTAACACTTATCGTTGGCATCCTAACACTTTATAAAAAAGATTAGGAAATAAAAATACCACCTGTATCGACTTAGGTGGTATTTCTTTAATATTAAACCTAAGGGCGACCATCTTTCATGGTGTCCTCTTTATCTATATTATAACATAATATTCCTATTTTTAAAGGCTGCTAAGCCTTTTTTTATTTTTTAAGATACTTTATAAGGGCAAGGATTGCCAAGATTATAAGTACAAAAACACCTATGTAAATCCCCAAGCCAAGAATTAATGAAATAAGTGAACAAGAAGTGGTAAAAGCCATAATGATTCCTCCTTTATACTTTTTTACATTATATCAATATAATTAATCTTTTACAAAATTTATTTACGCACATAATTTTTTCTTTTTGTTATAATAGGCAAGAGGTGATGAAATGAGAGAGTTTTTACTTTCACAAGGCGTTTCAGAAGATCTACTTAAGGGAGTAGATGAATTTATAGAAAAACATGATTTAAATAAGGATTTTGAATATAGAATCCCAAATATAAAATACAAATATTACGGCAAAAAAACTTGGGAGAAGGCCATCGCTGCAATTTTATCTGGCGACAACATCCTCCTCTCTGGACCAAAGGCAACGGGCAAAAATGTTTTGGCAGAAAACTTGGCCTATCTCTTTAAGAGACCACTTTGGACAGTCTCTTTAAACATTGCATCAGACCCATCAAGTTTAATTGGATCTGATACCTTTAAGAACAACGAAGTTACTCTTAAGAAGGGACCAGTTTATGAGGCAGCAGAAGAAGGTGGCTTTGCAGTCTTTGATGAAATTAATATGGCAAAGAACGAAGCTCTTTCTGTTGTCCACTCCACTCTTGACTACAGAAGAGTTTTAGACATTTCTGGCTACGACAGATTAAATCTTAACGACGCAACAAGATTTATTGCCACAATGAACTACGGCTACATTGGAACTCGTGACCTTAACGAAGCCTTAGTTTCAAGATTTTTGGTAATTGACATGCCAACAATATCAGAAAGTGACTTGGCCAAGTTATTTAAAGAAAACACAAATCTTAACAAGGATGCCATAAAAATTTTCACAAGACTATTCTTAGACCTTCAAGAGAAATCTCTTAACTCAGAAATTTCTTCCAAGGCCATTGACCTTCGTGGACTCTTATCAAGTATTGAGCTAATGAATCGTGGTCTTGGCATAAGAGAGTCTCTTGACCTTGGTATTGTTGACAAGACCTTCGACTCCTACGAAAAAGAAATTGTCAATGATGTCATTGACACCCTTTTTGTAAAAAATATTGAAAGAGCTGATCTATTTGAAGGATGAAAATAGGCTAAAAAATATTTTTTGGACCCTTTCAGACTTCTATGACTTTGATATTTTTAATTTTTCACTAAAACCAGAGGACTCCTACGAGGCTGCCCTTATGGGTTATGCTGCTAGGAATTTTGATTTCTATGTCCTGGATGACTTCTTCAAGAAGTATGTAAACTCTTTAAACAACAAAAAGGACTTGTGGGAAATTTCAAAATTAGTTTTGGAAAATATTTTTTCAAAAGAAATGATTTTGGAAAGACCTGGGACCCTTGATTTTAAAAAGGACCACGACGAAGAAATCTTAAAAAATCTCAACAGGCGAAAAATTATAATGACAACAGAACTTAAAATTGGCTACATCAGAAAAGAAAGAGGCCAGTATCCCAAAGTCCAAAAAATCTTGGAAGAAATGCTGGGAGAAATTTATAATTTTAAGGAAAGAGACACCTTCAAGTATCTTGACTTCCTAAGATATATTTTCAAAAAATATTTTCACGTAAACAAGGACCTTCCCCATGACACAGAAGAGTCCTATGAAGAATTCAAGAAAGAAGCTAAATCCAATTCAACTTCCAAGAAGAATTCTCCCTATCAGAGGAAAAATTTCAAGGACAATACTTTTCTCGAGAGGTACAACATTGAGTCAGCAGAGTTTACATTTTTTAACGATGACTTCAGGGACATTAACGTCATAGAAGATGCTCCCGTAAATAAGTTTGGAGACAAAAATATTTACAAGGCCCTAGTCAAACGCTACGGGATAGAAAAAATAAAAAGACACACTGCTGATAGGATTGCTCAAGAAATTTCAACAGGCATCCATGAAGAAATTAAATTTTTCTTCCCTGTGGGAGAGTTTGAAAATAAATCTTCCTACTACGCTCAGGAAGAGTTGGGAAATTACTCTGACAACTTGCACTTCTATGAGAATAACAAGCTGCAAAATTCTCGTGCCATAAGAGAACTAGCCGGAGTAATAAAAAATTCCCTCTTAAAGGAATCTGAAGATGAAATATTAAAATCAACTTCTGGAAGAATTGTTCCATCAGAAATTTGGAAAACCAGAGAATTAAATGAAGATAGGATTTTTGAAAAAATTAACAGGAAGGACTCCAATGAGATTTTTGTAGACATCCTCTTGGACTCCTCTGCTTCTCAAAATGAAAGAAAGGAAATCCTTGCGACGGAAACTTATATTATTGCTGAAGCCCTAACTTCCCTAAATATAAAAACCAGGGTCTTCTCCTATAACAACTTTTACAATTATCTTATAATAAAAAAATACAGGGACTACAATGACCTAAGAATAAAAAATAAGGACATCTTCAAGTACTCCCCGTCGGGCTCCAATAGAGATGGACTTGCAATAAAATTTATGCGCCACCTTGTTTCTAAAAACAGGGATGCAAGAAGATTTTTAATTGTCCTAACTGATGGTCTTCCCTTTGACGAGATCGACATTGGAATAGTTGGTGCGTCAAAGACTCCTGGAGAAAATTACAAAGACGAAGAAGCTGTCATGGACACATCAAAGGAAGTCCTCTTGACAAGGCTCAAGGGAATCAACACTTTTGGAGTCTTCACAGGCGAAGAAGCAGAAAGCATGAACATAAAAAAAATTTACGGAAATGACTACGCCTATATAACTGACATAGCTCGCTTCCACAAGGTAGTTGGAATATTTTTAAAAACTTATGCAAATAAAATAGAGTAGGTTCAATGAGAAACCTACTCTTTTTTTAATGCCTTTTCTATATTAAAGCCTGCCTTTACTAGGGTTATTGAATAAAATAATTTTAACATCAAATCTCCACTTTTTTGAGAACTTGGAAGTAATATTGACGCTAGTGCAAAGACAAGGACATTTAATACAATTATTAAAACTTTTTTCATTCTTTCACCTGATTATAAAATCACGATTACTTACTTATTTAAAAAATGCTTACAAGCTTTCTCCATCCTATTTAGACCTTCAACTATATCTTCGTAAGAAGATGCATAGGAAAATCTAACAAAGCCTTCTCCTGCACTACCAAAAACTGTTCCTGGAACTATTGCAACACATTCTTCATCAAGAAGGTAATTGCAAAATTCTTCTGCAGAAACTCCAAGTCCCTTAATGTTAATAAAGGCATAAAAGGCACCGTCTGGAGCATTAAGGCTAAGTCCCTCAATAGAATTAACTTTTTCAACAATGTAGTCACGTCTTCTCTTATATTCCTTAACCATTTCTTGTGAGCCTTCATTTCCTGCCTTAAGTGCAGTGATTCCTCCATGTTGAACAAAGGAAGTTGCACAAGAAGTGTTGTGTTGGTGGATAATATTTAGGACCCTTATAAATTCTTCTGGTGCTGCAACATAAGCAAGACGGAAGCCTGTCATGGAATAAGTTTTTGAAAAACCATTAATTGTAATAGTCCTTTCCTTCATTCCATCAAGGGATGCCATGGAGATATGTTTCTTATTTCCATAGACAATTTTTTCATAAATTTCATCAGAAATTACTAAGATGTCTTTTTTCTTTGCAAAGTCAGCAAGCTTTTCCAAAGTTTCTAATGTGAACATAGATCCAATTGGGTTTGATGGGTTAATAATTACTATGGCCTTAGTTTTTTCTGTTACAAGACCTTCGAGTTCATCAAAATCAATTTGGAAGTCATTTTCTTCTGCAAGGCTATATCTTACAGGCACTGCTCCCATAATGTGGGCTGTGTTAACATAGTTTGGCCAGCATGGGTTTGGAAGAAGAATTTCGTCGCCTTCTTCTAAGATTAGTGAATAGGAATCGTAAATTGATTCAGTTGCACCTGCTGTTATCAAGACTTCCTTTGCAGTATAGTCTAAATTATTTTCATTCCTAAGTTTTTCAGCCACAGCTTCTCTTAGAGGCATAATGCCATAATTTGATGTATAAAAAACATCTCCATCTTCGATGCTTTTTATAGTGGCATCTTTAATTACCTTTGGAGTGTCAAAGTCTGGTCTGCCTACTTCAAAGTGGTAGATCCTTTTGCCGGCTCTTTCCATCTCAATAGTTTTTTCATTTATCTTTCTAATACCAGATGGTCCCACCTTGTTAAACTTACTACAAATAAAATCTCTCATGATTTCCTCCCTACGAATTGATTATTTCTTCGATTTTGCTTCCTTCTACATTTCCACCTGTGATAATAAGAACAAGCTTGTCCCTGTCATCATATTCTATTTTGCCTTCTAAAATTGCACCAAGTCCAATGGCAGAAGAAGGCTCAACAATTAATTTCTCTTTATTATACAATAAATCTAAAGCTTTTTTAAGATATTTATCTTGGCAAGTAACTACATCGTCAACAAGATCTCTTACAATAGGAAATACATGGTCTCCTGGCTTAACAGAAAGAAGTCCATCAGCAAGAGTTTCTCCTCTCTTAACTTCACTAGGTTTACCTTCTTCAAGTGATATAGTGTATCTGGCAACATTTTCTGGCTCAACCCCAATGACCTTAGACCATCTTGTAACTCCCTTGGTATACATGGCAATACCAGAGATTAGTCCGCCACCACCAATGGGAACAATCATCTTCAAGTGGTCCATCTTGTTTAGGATTTCAACTGCAATAGTTCCTTGACCTTCAGAAACATCTAGGTCGTCAAAGGGATGGATGAAAGTCATGCCTTCCTTGTCAGCAATTTCCTTTGCCACTTCAAATCTCTTTTCCACAGTCGTAATTTCAATTTCCGCCCCAAGGTCTCTTATCATTTGCCTCTTTGTCTCAGTAGAAGTGTCTGGCAAGACAATCTTCGCTGGAATTCCCAAGATTTTTGCACAAGTTGCAATCCCCTTGCCATGGTTGCCACTTGATGCTGTTACAACTCCCTTTTTCAATTCTTCATCAGAAAGTTTTCTAATTTTATTTAAGGCGCCTCTTATCTTAAAGGAATTTGTCTTTTGCATATTTTCAAGTTTTGCATAGACAGATGTGCCGAGCATTTCAGATATATGATTTAGTCTAACCAAGGGAGTTTCATAAATGTAGTCCCTAATTCTTTCTCTAGCTTTTATCGTTTCCTTGTATCCGTTTCTATAATCCATTTTATCTCCTTTATAAATAAACATTTAGTATACTATACCCTTTTTTGATATTATAATATGCTAAAGTGAATTTGTAAAATTAATTTAGATTTTATAAAATAAAAGAATTTATTTAAGAAAAATTTTTATTCTCCTTATAATAAAAAAGGCCTCCGAAGAGACCTAAAAATTTATTTTGAATAATTTTTGTTTAAAAATTTTGTGGCTATTTCATACATTAAAGCCGCGCCTCTGTATAAAATATCCTCATTAAGATAAAACCTTTTACTGTGAAGAGGATAGTTTTTTTCGCCTTCTTTACCAATTCCTACCCAATAAAAAGCTCCCTTTATCTTTTCAAGATAAAAAGCAAAATCTTCTGCAGTCATGGCTGGTTTTTCTATCTCTAATATAGATTCTTTTCCAAAAAGTTCTGCAACACTTTCTTTTACAACTCCTACAGACTCTTTTTCGTTAATAACTGCTGGATAACCAAATCCATAATTATATTCGCATTTTCCATGATTCACTTCGGCAATGGCATTTGCCAAGTTTTCCATATCTTTAGAAATTCTCATCCTATCATCATATGAAAAAGTTCTGCAAGTTCCATCAATTAGGGCTTCTTCTGCCATAACATTATACCTTGTCCCTGCTATAAATCTTCCAACAGTTAAAACCGCGGAATTCATTGGATCAGTATTTCTAGATATTAATGTTTGCATAGCATTTACAAATTGTGAACCCATTACGACAGCATCAACACCTTCGTGAGGCTTAGCCGCATGAGATGACGCTCCTATAAACTTTATTGTAAAATGATCAGAGTTAGCCATCATAGGTCCTTCTTTTACAGCAATTTTCCCAAACGGAAGATCAGGCCATACGTGGGAACCAAATATTGCATCAACATCATCAAGAAGTCCTGATTCTAAAATTTTTGGTGCTCCACCAATTGGAGAAAGTTCTTCTGCTGGTTGAAATACAAGCTTTACCTTGCCTTTTATCTTATCTTTGTTATCATTCAATAATTTTGCTGCACCAAGAAGAAAAGTCATATGAGAGTCATGTCCACATGAGTGCATAACATTTTTATTTTTGGATTTAAAGTCAAGGTCTGTTTCTTCTTCCATTTCTAGTGCATCCATATCAGCTCTTAGAGCGACAATTTTACCTGGTTCATTTCCGTTTATTTCTGCAACAATTCCATGCCCACCAATATCACTTCTATAAGGAATATTGAATTCATCGAGATATTTCATAATTATCTTTGAAGTCTCAATTTCATTTTGTGAAGTTTCAGCGTTCATATGAAGTTCTCTTCTTATTTTTATCAAAAGTTTTTGGTTTTCCTTTGATTTGCTTAATATGTTATCCATTTCAGTCCATCCTTGGTTTAGATCCGTCAGGAATAGGAGATATAAATTTTTCTCCACGAATTTTTATAAATTCTTCACGAGCTTTCTCTATTAGTTCAGGGTTTTCAATGAAGCTGATCGCTGCCCTTGCCATTACATCTGATGACTTAATCATTCCCTTCATTGCAATTGAAGATTTCCCTTGAGCAACCTCTTGCCAAGAGTGTCCTGCTGTTCCTATAGCGTAGCAAGCTGTTATTATTTGAGATGTTGGTACAACATTAGAACAATCGCCTACATCAGAGGATCCCATCATTATTCCATCTGAATGTTTGTAATCCAAAATTTTATCATACAAAATATTTTCTTTTAAATAATCTAGTTCTGCATTTTTATCTTCTGAAAATCCTATTGTAGTTTCACTTTCAATGTTTTCTTCTGGAAAAGTATCTCTAAATTGCTTAGCATACTCTATTTCTTCATCTGTAAATTCCATTGGCCCCTCTTCCAAGAAAGCCTTGTAAAGCTCTTCTTCAATTACAGAATTTGGAATTACATTAGAACAAGCCTTGTCAAAAATAATTTCTGGCTCAGTTTCAGTCATTAGACCCGCGCCCTCAACTATTTTTGCAAATCTCTCATAAAGTCTATTTACATGTTCAGTATCCTTTGACCTCAACAAATATATTCCTTCTGCATAAGGTTGAACAACATTTGGAGATGCAGAACCAGGATCTATTATTGAGTAGTGAATTCTTTCAAAGTCCTGCATGTGTTCTCTCAAAAATTGCACTCCAATATTCACGAGTTCCAGACCATCGAGAGCCGATCTTCCTAGGTGTGGTGCTCCTGCAGCATGTGCTCCCTTTCCTTTGAATCTCACATAAACTTGCTTGTTTGCTTGAAGTGAGCCTGTTAAAACTGCGTTTCCATTAAATGGATGCCAAGTTATTGCAATATCTAAATCATCAAAGCAACCTGCTTTAGCCATAAAAGCTTTTCCACTTCCGCCTTCTTCTGCTGGACATCCAAAATAAACTACTTTGCCATTAAGATTATTTTCAACAATATAATCTTTAAGTTTAAGAGCTGCACCAATAGATGCCGCTCCCAAGAGGTGGTGACCACAACCATGACCACATTCTCCCTTAACTTTTTCTTTCCTCTCAGCTAAATCTTCCACTTGTGAAAGTCCAGAAAGAGCATCAAATTCTCCTAAGAAACCAATAGTGGCTCCATCAGAATCCCCGTATTCTGCACTAAAAGCTGTTGGAAGATTTGCTAAATTTTCATTAATTTTGAAACCATGTTTCTTTAAAATTTCTTTTTGAGCTTCAACGGATTTATATTCCTTCCACTTAATTTCCGCATATCCCCAAATATCTTTTGCAAGTTCTATAAGTTCATCATTATATCTATCCATATCATTCTCCTTAAAATTTATTTTTTGATATCTCAATCTTTTAAAAGAATCTTAGATGAAATAATTGTTGCAATTATTCCAAACACTGTAAGACCACTAGTTAATATAAACGCTTTTCCTGGTCCATTTGTTAATATGATATTTAAAATTATCGGCATTATAGCAAATGTAACAGCTGATATTATTGAGAAGGAAATTGAATAATTTCCAAGAGCAGTACTTTCTGAATCAGGATCACAAATTTTTAGAAGTAAAAGTCCAGTTAAAAACACACCAGAGCTCATTCCTAAAGTGGCAATCATATGCTCAAACCAATCTACTTTTAAATATCTCTTACATAAGAATAAAAGTATTGCAACCGTTCCAATAAATCCTAATATTACCATTACCATTATAGGAACAAAGTAAGTAAATACAGTTTTTAAAGGAAGTGATGCAACAGCACCGATTACAGCAAACTCTGTAAGTGATCCTGTGATTTTTCCCTTCACATTAGAGTCTATCAAGAAATCTAACTTTAATTTCCTGATTATTCCCCATATAGCAAACATTACAATGATTCCATATGCCCAAACAGAAATAGATTTAAGTCCTGGAATATTATATTTTTTAGAAATAGCAAGTATTCCATAGGCAATTAAACAGCCCAAAAATATTATTGCAGAATGGAAAGTTACAGTATCCATTGATGCAGATTTTGTTGTTTCTCTACCAAGAGAACCTTGTTTACTTATATCTCTTTGATATCCAATCTTAACATCTTGAGGGATATCCCCTGGTTCTTTAAGAACTGAAGTTTCGCCTTTTCTTGCAGCCCAGTTAATGAGAACCATACCTATTAGGATTCCTCCAACTAGACCAAATGTAGCCATAGTTACTGCAACACCTTGCGCTGTTTCCCAATATGGAATATTAAGTTCACTTAGCATATTTCCAAGTATACCCGCAGTACCATGTCCTCCAGTATACCCTATACAAAGTTCCCAACCGAAAGTATCATACAAATCTTGACCCATTGATCTAAATAACTCGTTTGTACCAAAACCAATAGCATTTTGAAGATAATAAGCTGCGAACATAATAAAAAATAGTGGAACTGCTGGTTTAAATTTATTCATTCCATTTTTTCCACCTAAATCAAGTCCAAGCGGAGTAGCTGTAACCACTGGTACAATTAAAATACCAGGTATTAACGACCAAATTTTAATCCATTCTTCTGGAATCGGAAGGACTCCAAATCCTATAGGTCCAAGTAATAATAGAATAAAACCTCCAATTACACTAGCTGGTATAAAAGTTTCTTGAAAAGCTTTAATTTTTGCTCTCATGAAAAATCCTATTAGTAAAAATAGTGCTAAAAAGCAAACACTTTGAAATAAAGTAGTTAGCATTGCGCCTGTCATATAATCATCTCTCTTTCTTAATTATTTTATAAATCTCGATTTAATAATAACCCAATTTTAGTTCTTTAGAGATCATTTCTAACATCTTTACTCCAGCTACTGAATTTCCTGAACTATCCAGACCTGGACAGAATGTACATAGACCAATATCTTTATTAGTAGTGGCCATTATACCTCCACCAACACCGCTTTTAGCTGGAATACCAATATTAATTGCAAAATCTCCCGAATAGTCATAAGTACCGCAAATTGACATAAGAGTCCTTAAAATTCTAGCATGTTCTTCGTCTATTACTCTTTTACCATCTATTCCTATTCCATTCCTAGAAATAATAGACGCTAAAATAGCTAAATCTTTTGTGTTAACCATGAGGCAACATGCTAAATTGTAAATATAAAGAACGTCCTCTATCTTTGTTTCTTTATCAATACTGCCATGCTTTTTTAATATATAAGTGAGAGCTAAATTATTATCTCCACCTTTACCGGCTATTTTAAATAACTCTCTAGCATAATCAATATCTTCATTATCTGTTAAAATTTTTGCCTTTTCAAAAAGAACATCTATTGATTTTTCTTTAAATTTTTTGAAAATTAAATAAGAAGACATTATTGCCCCTGAATTTATAAAAGGATTTACTGGCTTTCCGTTTTCCATTTCCAAGTCTAAAATTGAATCATAGGGTTTTGAAGAACCTTTAAATCCAATATATTTTTTTATTTCTTCTATTTCATAATTTTCAAGCACGATTTCGAAAAGTATTACTTTTACAATGGACATTATTGCAAATTTTTCTCGAGATTTTCCTGCTTCATAAACAGTTCCATCTTTATCAATAAGACACACTCCTAAAGCAGTCTTATCTGCATCTTTTAAAATTGGAATGTAGTCTACCAACTTTCCTTCATCGACAAAACCTTTTCCATATTCTATTACTGAATTTAAAAAACTATCCATATCATTCTTCCTTTTTTTCTAGCTTCACAATTCCTGACTTATAAAAAAAGTAAGAAATTAAAAGTGTTATAACTAACATTATCAACATTGCATAGCCTTCTTTTCCTGCTATAGGCATTACTAAAAAATTAAAAGCATAAACTATTACTAGAGCAACAATTGCTATCAGTGGTCTTCTTGGTGCCTTGTATTTTGAACCCGCACTTGTCGAAATAAAAGCAGAAATTCCCATTGATCCATAAAGTGCTGGAAGAATATAATTTGTTGCAGTTGCAACTGTTTCTGTTTGAAGGATTGGTTTAAGTGGCGTAAGTAGAACTACTCCAATAAGTATAGTAATCATAGAAACCATCCCTGAGACTGTTACTGCAATCATACCCATAACGTCTGCTTCTTCTGTACCAGGAGTGGCATCTACAGTTTCAATTGCTGAAAGGTAGCAAGGGAATTTAATATTCATTACATTTCCTAAAATTGAATTAAGATAACATGTCGTACCACCGATAGGTATCATTGTAAGTTGTTCTGCAAGTGCTGTTGGTACGAATAACGCAAGTAATGGTCCTGCCACTGACCCAATAAGTGACCACTCAGGCCACATTCCATAAATTGTACACATTATAGCTGGTATACCAAGCATTAGTGTCATTGCAATTAAGGTTGCAATAATTCCGTATCTGTAAGTATTTCTCATATAATTTGACATTTGCATAATTAACCTCCTATTCCCATATTAGTAAAAATAACCGCTGCTGCCATTGCACCAACTAGGGCAAAAGACATTGTAAAATCATTTAACCATGTTATCTTATACTTACTTGCAAGTTTTTGACAAATTAATGTTATTAGCATACTAACTATTATTGTAAGTAAGTGAATAATCGACTTAACAGATTGAACTGGAACGAATACAGACATCATACCAATTACAAGAACTGATAGAGCAAGGTCAACAAAAGGTGTGTCTTTTTCTCCAGCTTTCAAAACTCCTGTATGTACTCTTTTAAGAGCTAAAATGTTGAAAACCATTCCAGCCATAATAGAAATACTCATTACAAACATAATTGCTCCGATTACACTTGATGTACCATTTGCTAGAAAGTCGTCAAATCCAGTGAAACCTGCTCCTTTTACAGAGAGGTCTGCTGCCATTAATTCATAAGGTAGAGAACCTACTACCGAAAGTCTAAACCATGGCCAAGGAACTCCAAGAATTGGTGCAAGAGTAATAAGTCCAATAATAACAGAAATTGAAGGTACTATTGAAAAAATTACTGAAGACCTAATTACAGAATTAATCTTGTCCTGCGTAATGTTCAACTCTTTTGCTCTTTTAATTGCCCTTTTGCAAAAAAAGATACACATGCCAAAGATTATGGCTAACGATACTCCAACTAAAAGATAAAGTGGTTTTGAATTTAA
This sequence comes from Peptoniphilus sp. HMSC075B08, assembly GCF_001815405.1. NCBI lineage: Bacteria > Bacillati > Bacillota > Tissierellia > Tissierellales > Peptoniphilaceae > Peptoniphilus > Peptoniphilus sp. HMSC075B08. Next base: position 186,538 of record NZ_KV820458.1, read on the forward strand.
AATACTTAATAAATCCATAAACTCATCTCCTTTCAAAAAATTTCGAATCTATTAAATCCTTTAAACAAAGACTCAATGTTCGATATATTTATTATAACTAAAATTTAATTTAAATTAAACTGCGATTTAGTAAAATAACATAATAACTTGTTAATTCTTCGTTTTATTCAATTTTTGCCTTTTTTATATACAAAATTTCAATATAGCATGATAATTTTTACATCATGTAAAATTTTAAATAACAAAAAAGAACTCCCCTCTTAGGAGTTCCAAATTAAAATTTATAATCTTTAAACTAATTTTTTTATAAAGTCATTTATATTTTTATTTTTTTCTTCTAAATATTTTTCAAGGTCAGATATAATTTCTGCTCCTCCATTGGGATTCATAAAGTTGTAAGTTCCAATTTCAACTGCGGTGGCTCCTGCCATTAAGAACTCTAAGACGTCCCTATAATTTGAAATTCCTCCCATCCCAATAATTGGAATGTTTACATTTTTTGCAACTTGGTGGAGAATCCTAAGAGCAATTGGTTTTACTGCTGAGCCTGATAGACCTGCATAAGTGTTGTCAAAGGGAATTTCTTCTCTGTCTAAGTCAATGGCCATGCCGAGAATTGTATTTATCAGAGAAAGTCCCGTTGCACCTTCAGCTTCTACTGCCTTGGCAATGCCAACAATATCGCCAGCATTAGGAGATAATTTTACAAAAACTTTTTTGTTTGTCACCTTCATGACTTCTCTCACAACTCTTGCGGCAGAATCCTTGTCCATACCAAAGGCCATGCCACCTTCCTTGACATTGGGGCAAGAAATATTTAACTCAATGGCTGCAAAGTCGTAGTCATTTAAAATTTCTGCTGACTCAATGTATTCTTCTATAGTATTGCCACCAAGGTTGACAAAAACTTCTGTCCCAAGTTTATTCATGTCATGGATTTTTGTTTTGACAAATTCTTCAACTCCTGGGTTCTCAAGTCCTATTGAGTTTAAAATTCCTGATGGTGTTTCCCAAATTCTTATTCCATCATTTCCCTTTTTTGGATACCTTGTGATCCCTTTTGAAGAAATTCCTCCAAGAATCTTTGGGTCGTAGAAGTCCTTAAACTCTTCCCCAAATCCATAAGTACCACTTGCCATTATTATTGGATTTTTTAATTTTATCCCTGCTAAATCTATTTCAGTCCTAGAAGTCAATTAAATCACTCCCCTTAAATATTGGTCCTTCCTTGCAAGATCTTCTCCTGCCTCTCTTTGTCTCACAAGAACAAGATAGACAGGCGCCCACGCCACATCCCATTCTCTTTTCTAGTGAAACATAAGTAGTCACGTCATGTTCTTTTGCAAGTTCTACAACTTTTTTCATCATAATTTCTGGTCCACAAGTGTAAATTAAGTCGTGGTTTTCAAAATCAATTATATCTGTTATAAAGCCGCCCTTTTTAATTTTTATGTCGCATTTAATATCCTTAAAGGCATTTTCAAGTTCAAGCTCTTCCCTTTCTCCAATATAGAGGGTGATTTTTGAATTGGGTTTTAGTTTTTGAATCTCTTTAATTAAATAGTGGAATGGAGCTACTCCAACTCCACCACCAACTAGGGCAACTTCGTCTACATTTGCGTAGAAGGCATTGCCAAAGGGACCAAATAATTTAATCTCGTCGCCTTCCTTTAAGCTTTCAAGGATCTTTGTTCCCTCTCCTCTTTTTTCTATTAAGAAGTCAACTCCATCAGTGACGTCATAAACTGAAATTGGTCTTGAAAGAGTTGGGTAAGCTTCCCAGGCCCTTAGCATAAAAAATTGTCCTGGATAAACTTTTACGTCTAAGTCTGTTCTCAGTATGAAGTAATCCTTACATACATCAATATTTTCTATTATCTTTGCCATATCATTCTCCATATGTGGTTACTGTGTCACAATATTCGCACTTATATTCCTTCTTATCCCTATCATATAAGAAAAACTTGTGACCGGGTATTTCTCTTTCAGAATTTGTTATGCATCTTGGGTTCTTGCAAGTCAAGACATCTTCAACAAGTTCTGGCATCTCCATGCGGATTTTTTTGACCCTTTCGCCATCTTCTATAAAGTTAACAGTTGTGTGAGGGGCAATAAGTCCCAAGACTTTGAAGTCCAAGTCGTAATCTGTCTCTATTTTTATTAAGTCCTTCTTGCCCATGGAAGTTGAGAAAATATTTTGCATAAGTACAACTGGATCTGTCACCTTGTCAAGTTCAAGGGCCTTGTAAAGGACGTGGGCCCTGCCTGCTTCTATGTGGTCAAGTACAATTCCTTTTTTTATTTTTGAAACATTTATCATTTTCTAGCCTCCAAAAGTTTCATGATCAGTGCCATCCTACCATACATTCCAAACTTTGTTTGCTCAAAGTAAACTGCACGAGGGTCCTTGTCCACCTCAGGTGCAATTTCATTTACCCTTGGTAGGGGGTGAAGGATAATCATGTCCTCTTTTGCATTTTTTAACTTTTCTTCATTTAAAATATAGTAGTCTTTTAACCTTTCATACTCATCTGAAGAAACAAATCTTTCCTTTTGAACCCTTGACATGTAAAGGACATCTAGGTCGTCAATTACACTTGCAAGATCCCTAGTCACCTCGTAGTTTTCCTTGTCTATAAAATTTTTAAAGGGATCTGGCATCTTGAGTTCCTCAGGTGAAATAAAAATAAATTTCACATTTTCATACCTATTAAGGGCTCTCACAAGAGAGTGAATTGTCCTTCCAAATTTTAAGTCTCCACAAAGTCCCACGGTTAAATTGTCAAAGGATCCTTTGTAGTGCCTAATTGTTATTAGGTCTGCAAGAGTTTGAGTTGGGTGGAAGTGACCACCATCTCCTGCATTTATAATTGGCATGGTCTTCACTACCTTTGATGCCATAAGTGCTGCCCCTTCCTTTGGGTGACGCATAGCACAAATGTCGGCGTAGTTTTCTATAACTCTTATGGTGTCAAGCAGAGTCTCGCCCTTTGTCGATGAGCTTACTCCTGCATCAGAAAATCCTATAACTTGTCCCCCAAGCCTTAGCATGGCAGTCTCAAAGGAAAGTCTCGTCCTGGTAGAAGGCTCAAAAAAAAGACTAGCTAATAACTTATTGTCGCAAACATGAGAATAATCATCTGGCTTTGCAATAATGTCATCAACTAGTCTAAAAATTTCTTCGTATTCTTCAGTTGTAAAATCTAGTGGCTCAATTAAATGTTTCATCCTAACCTCCATCTAATATTTTATCTTATCCATAGTACTTCAAATTTTTATAATTGTAAAGTATAATAGAAAAAATATCTTATACTTTAGAAATTAAAATTTAAGGAGCAATTATGATTTATTTAATACTAGGACATTCTGGTTCAGGCAAGTCAACTATAAGAAATGCCCTGACTTCACACGGAATAAAAAAAATAATAACCTACACGACGAGAGAGCCAAGAATCTCTGAAGTGGACGGCATGGATTATAACTTTATTGACCAAGAACTTTTTAAGAAGATGGATGAGGATAATTTATTTATTGGGACAACTTGCTATGTGGGTAATTACTATTCAACCCTCAAGGAAGATCTTGAAAAAAATAACAACAAGGACAGCGACTGTGTTATTGTCGTTGATAAAGAAGGTGTCCTCGCAATTAAAAAAGAATTTGCAAATGCAAGGTCAATCTACCTAAAATGTTCAAGGGAGACTTTGAGAGACAGGATGATAAAGAGAAATGACCATGCAAATGATATCGAAAAGAGACTTGATGTCTTAGAAGACCTTGATCCCTATGCAGACTACATCATCGATGCTGACAGGGACATAGACTCTGTCTTTGAAGATGTCATTAGCCTAATCAAAAATATTAGAGAGGGAAAATGATTTTCTTTTCCTTGACAATTTAATTTCTAGTGTTATTATAAATTTATAAGTTAATAAAATTCTTCAGGGCGAGGCGCAATTCCTCACCGGCGGTAAAGTCCGCGAGCGAAAGCTGAATTGGTGCAATTCCAATACCGACAGTATAGTCTGGATGAAAGAAGATAATTTTTTTGAATTTTAGAGCCCTGCATGGGCTCTTTTTTTTATAGGTGATTTAATGTATTTAGAAGATTTTAACGATATCTTTTACATGGAACGTGCCCTTGAAATCGCAAGAGAGGGAACTGGCAAGACAAAGACCAACCCCCTTGTTGGCTGTGTAATTGTAAAAGATGACAAGATAATTGGCCAAGGCGCTCACCTAAAGTTTGGTGACAACCATGCAGAAGTAAATGCAATCTTAGATGCCAAATCTCGTGGTGAAGACATAAGAGGTGCAACTTTATATGTAAACCTTGAACCCTGCTCCCATTATGGGAAGACTCCTCCCTGTGCTGAGAGGATTGTAAAGGAAGGAATAAGAAGAGTTGTTATTGGAACAGCCGACCCCTTTGAAAAAGTTTCTGGCAGGGGAATTAAAATTTTAGAAGATGCAGGAATTTCTGTCACAGAAGGTCTTTGCGAAGAAGAATGTTTAAACCTAAACGAGAGATTCTTCACTTACTTGAAAAACAAAAGACCCTTTGTTGTCCTAAAGGCTGGCATGTCTCTCGATGGGAAAATTGCAACAGAGTCAGGCGAGTCTCAATGGATAACTTCAGAATTTTCAAGAGCCCATGGTCACGAACTCAGGGGCCAGCTTGATGCAATTATGGTGGGTCTTGGAACAGTTCTTGCTGATGACCCAAGTCTTAACACCCGACATGGCAAGTATAAAAATAATCCCATAAGGATTGTCACAGATTCAAGCTTGAGGATACCTCTTGATGCCAAGGTCCTAAGAGATGACTTAGAGTCAATCTGTATCATAGCAACAACAGAAGCTTGCGACAAAGAAAAACTGGAAAAATTAAAGACTATGAAAAATGTTGAAGTCATAATTTGTAAGGACAAGAACAAGAGGGTTGACCTTAAAGATTTAATGGAAAAGTTAAAGGACTACGACATCTCCTCCATCTTACTTGAAGGTGGAAGGACTTTAAATGCAGAGATGCTAAAAAATAAATTAGTTGATAAATTTTACTTCTTCATTGCCCCAATCCTACTTGGATCCAAGGGAATCCCTGCTATTGGTGATCTCGAAATTGATGAACTAAAAGATGCAATAAGGATTAAGGACATGAAGTCCGAAAAATTATTTGATGACATACTAGTCACTGGAAGGTGTGATTAAAATTTTCACAGGAATTATAGAAGAAATTGGAAGCCTTAGTGACATTAAAAGAGAAAGTGACCTCTACAGCCTAAGAATTTCTTGCAGCAAAGTTTTAGAGGGAACTAAGAGAGGCGACTCTATTGCAACCAACGGGGTTTGCCTAACTGTCACAGAATTAGGTCAAGACTTTTACAAGGCAGATGTTATGGTTGAGACAATAAATTCTACAACTTTTAAAAATTTAAAAAGAGGAGAAAAACTAAATCTTGAAAGAGCCTTAAGTCCTTCCAAGAGACTTGACGGCCACATAGTCCAAGGTCACGTAGATGGACTTGGCGAGATAATTTCTATCCTCAACCACGGCAATGAAATTGTCTACAGGATAAAGTTTGACTCAGACAATTTTAAGTACATTGCCCCCAAGGGGTCTATTGCCCTTGACGGTATAAGTCTTACTGTCTCAAAGGTTGGAGAAAAATATTTTGAAGTTTCAATTATTCCAACAACTATTAGGGACACCAATTTAATAAATAAAAAAGTTGGAGACGAGATAAATATAGAGACAGATATAATTGGTCGCTATGTCTACAATTTTGTAAATACAAAAACAGAAAGCAAAATTACTAAATCATTTTTACTAGAAAATGGTTTTTAAATCGAGAGGAGATAAAATGAAAGTTAATTCAATTGAAGAAGTTGTTGAAGCTCTTAAAAAGGGCGAAATTGTAATAGTAACTGACGAACCAGATAGAGAAAACGAAGGCGACATGATCCAGGCAGCAGAGTTTGCCACTGGAGAAAGTCTAAACACTATGGCTTCCCTTGCCAAGGGCCTAATCTGTATGCCAATGTCAAAGGAATACGCAGAAAAATTAAAATTAAATCAAATGGTTGCAGACAACACTGACAACCACGAAACTGCCTTTACAGTTTCTGTTGACCACGTGGACACAACTACAGGGATTTCTGCCTGGGAAAGAGCCCTAACTGCCAACAAGCTTGCAGAAGATGACGCAAAGCCAGAGGACTTTAGAAGACCTGGACACATGTTCCCCCTTGTGGCAAAGAAAGATGGAATCTTTGTGAGACGTGGCCACACTGAAGCAACTGTTGATCTTTTGAAAATTGCTGGACTCAAGGAAGTGGGACTTTGCTGTGAAATTATGCAAGACGATGGTCACATGATGCGTGGCGAAGACCTATTTAAACTGGCACAAGAACTTGGCATGAAAATTACAACAACTGAAGAGCTCCTTCTTTATAGGAAGAGACATGAAAAAATCGTAGAAAAAGTTGCAGAAGCAAAACTTCCTACAAAGTTTGGAGACTTTAGGGCCCACGCCTACATCGACAAGGTAACTGGCGAACACCACATCGCCCTTGTTAAGGGAGAAATCGGCGACGGAATGGATGTATTAACGAGAGTTCACTCTGAATGTTTAACTGGCGACTGCTTTGGCTCATCAAGATGTGACTGTGGCAACCAACTCCACCTTGCTATGAATCAAATCGACAAGGAAGGCAGGGGAATCCTCCTCTACATGCGCCAAGAAGGCCGTGGAATTGGACTTGTAAATAAGATTAAGGCCTATGCCCTTCAAGACCAAGGCATGGATACAGTTGAGGCTAACTTGGCTCTAGGTTTCCCAGAAGATGCAAGAGACTATTCAACTGGTGCACAAATCCTTGAAGACATTGGAGTTAAGGAATTAAGACTACTCACAAACAATCCAGACAAGGTTTACTCACTTCAAGAATTTGGCATGAAGATAAAGGAAAGAGTGCCAATAGAAATTCACTCAACAAAACACGACGAGTTTTACTTGAGAACTAAGGCAGAAAAGATGAACCACATCTTATCAGAATTTAAGAAAGAAGATTAATTTAGTTTATAAAATTTTATAAAATTGGAGGAAATATGAAAGTTTACAGTGCAAATTTACAATCACAAGGAAAGAAATACGCAATAGTTTTAGCAAGATTTAACGAGTTTATAGTTTCAAAATTATTAGACGGCTGTCTTGACGGTCTAAAGAGGCATGGAGTTACTGACGATGAAATCGAAGTTATCTGGGTTCCAGGATCTTTTGAAATTCCACTAGCTGCCAAGGCACTTGCTCAAAGCGAAAAGTACGACGCAGTCATTGCCCTAGGTGCAGTTATTAGGGGAGCAACAACTCACTACGAACTTGTATCAGCTGAAGTTGCCAAGGGAATAGCTTCATCTTCACTTGAAACTGGAGTGCCAATTATCTTTGGAGTTATCACAACAGAAAATATTGAACAAGCCATTGAAAGAGCTGGCACAAAGGCTGGCAACAAGGGCTTCGATGCTGCAACAGCTGCTATTGAAATGGCCAACCTACTTGGTGAGATTCGTGGATAAAAAATCTATAAAAGAGGAACTCAAAAATGTAAAAAGCATAATTTTTGACTTTGACGGGGCCCTCCACGACACCATAAAAATTTACTACCCTGCCTTCTCAGAAGGAATTAAGATCTTAAAGGACCATGGCTATGCCAAGGACTTTGAACTTTCTGAAGATAATGTAAAAAGATTTTTGGGCGAGAAACCAAACTTTGCTTACGACCTTTTGGCAAAAGAAGCTGATGAAGACTTTAAGATAAAAGTCATGACCCATGTTGGTCAAAAGATGGACGAAAATATAAGAAATAAGGTTGGAAAGCTCTATGATGGGACAGAAGAAGTCTTGGAGAAGCTTTCAAAGACCTACGACCTCTACATCCTATCCAATTGTCGCGAGTCCTACCTGGACCAAGCTCTTGATATCTATGGCATTAAAAAATATTTCAAAAAATATTACGCAGCAGAAACTTTTGACTTTATTCCTAAAGACGAAATCATAAGGCAGGAGAGAAAAAATCTTAAAGAAGAAATTATCTTTGTTGGCGACAGGCACCACGACATGGATGCAGCCCACAAAAATAATCTTAGGAGCATCTTCTGTACCTATGGCTTCGGACCAGAAGACGAAGGCAAAGATGCAACATATAAAATTGATTCAATAATAGAAATGTTAGAAATCCTATAATTCATTAAAAATTAAATCGTGAAATTTTATTTAGCCGAAAAAATAATTTAAAAATATCTTGTAAGATAAAAAAGATAAGGAAATAAATTCTTTTTTATTAACATTAAATTTTGTAAGATTAAATTCGATACAAATTAAAAAATTTATAAAATTAAAAATATTATTAACCCTAAACAAAAAAGGAGGACTTCATTGTCCTCCAATTTTTTTATTTATTTATTTATGACTTTAAAATATTTTATAAGGTCACAAAATTTTATAAGCTTATAAATTTTAATTTTAAATTAAATCTCTTTAACTTATAAAAATCTAATTATTATTTAAAAGACTCTGCCTTTTCTCTTGAAGCATTCCAAAGCTCGTTGGCCTTCTTATTCCAATTCATAGCATATGATGTAGTCTTTTCTTGTAATTCTTCAGCACTTTCTGGTTCAATCATGTCAGTGTTTCTTGCATCAGAATCATTAACTATCTTAGTAAGTCTTCCAGGATTTTCAAGCATTGGACATGGCTTTAATAAGTTTTTATTAAAAGGTTGATTGTCGTGGAAGCCCATAAATAGAGGACTCATTAGACATTCTTTAATAGTTTTTTCTCTGATGTTTGAGTCAGAATAGTGGATGAAAACACAAGGCTCCATGTCACCTAGAGAGTTAATGTGGAAGTAGTTTTTACCTCCAGCTATACAACCATTGATGAATTCCCCATCATTTTGAAAATCAATTGTAAAAATATTTTGAGGGTATTCAGCTGACCTAATTTCCCTAACCTTGTGGTAGACATATTCTCTTTGGTCTGGGTCAAGAAGAAGACTTGTGTCTGCTCCCTTTCCAACAGGCATGTAGTGGAAGTACCAAGCAAGTCTACATCCATGGTCTACAAGCATTTTTATAAATTCGTCGTCTGTTACATACTCGTAGTTTTTACTTGTGTAACAAATAGAAGCTCCGTAGAGAAGTTTATTTTCCTTCATTAGGTCCATGGCCTTCATAACTTTTTTGAAGACTCCGTCTCCCCTTCTAAAGTCTGTTGATTCTTCTGTACCTTCAATACTTAAGGCAAAGGAAATATTTCCAGCTTCCTTAACTTCCTTACAAAATTCTTCATCAATTAAAGTTCCATTTGTAAAAACGTGGAAGGCAGAATCATTAAATTCTTTTGCAAGCTTTATGACATCATCTTTCCTAACAAGTGGTTCTCCACCAGTTAAGATAAAGAAATAAGTTCCCAGCTCATTTCCTTGTCTTACAATGCTTGCCATTTCTTCATAAGTTAAATTGTTTTTGTGACCATATTCAGCAGCCCAACAGCCAGTACATTTTAAGTTGCAGGCAGAAGTTGGGTCAAATAAAATTGTCCAAGGGATGTTGCAATTATATTCTTTTTGAAGTTTGTTCCTCAAAGAATTTCCCTTATATGCAGCATTGTAACCTACGTTTTTTACAGAGGTCTTTACAATGTTTTCGTCAATTCCATTTACAATGTCGCTACCAAAGGAAACCCACTTTGAATTTTCATCTTTTAATTCATTTCTAACCCTTTCAAGCCCAGCTTTTGCAGAGTTTTCATCTTTTGATGATGGCATCATAAATTGGTCAAAGACATTTACAACTTCTAGCATACCCTTTTGAGGATCCTTCTTTACCCTCTTGTAGGCAAGATTAAGAGCAGATGTAAATATTTTTTCATCTCTTTTGTCCTTTAAATTTTCTCTAAAAGATTTCTTATCACTTTTATTTTCTTCAGGTGGAGTCAATAAGCTTTCATTAGTATTTTCTTTATAATTAACTTTCATAATTAACCTCCTAGATGTTTTTAAGTAAAATATTTCTGAACAACGTTCAATTTATCTATATTTTACTACAAAAGGATATAAATTTAAAGGTCTTTATATTAAGTTATTAGAATTAATTCATTTTTTATTCTAGAATTTTCAATATTTAATTAAAAATGGGTGACATATTATTGCCCATTAAAATAGAATTCATATTAAAATAAATAAAATTAAGATTAAAGAGCTTCCTTCTTGAATTTTAGATTAAAATGTATATCTATATTAAAAATTTCTAAGAAGATAAATTTTTTTTAACTCATTACAAAAAATCCCCATCAAAATTGCTAGGGAAATATAATTAAAATAATTTCAAAAATAATCGATAAATCTAATAAAGGTTTTTGCTAATAATTTTTTCATGCAATCAACCCTACTTATATTTAAAGGGAAATATATTATTAAATTAAGAAAGTTATTAAAGGAACTTACATAAAAGTTTTCATAAAAAAAGAAGGCCTAAGCCTTCTTTAAAATTTAAATTATTAATATTTGTAAAATCCTTCGCCAGTTTTTCTTCCAAGTAGACCTGCCCTAACCATCTTCTTAAGAAGTGTGTGTGGTCTGTACTTTGGATCGCCGAATTCTGTGTAGAGAACTTCCATGATTGCAAGAACAACGTCAAGTCCTACAAGGTCTCCTAGTGCAAGAGGTCCCATTGGGTGGTTTGCACCAAGTTTCATTGCTGTATCAATGTCTTCAACAGATGCAATACCTTCTGCGTAAATACCAATTGCTTCGTTGATCATTGGGATTAAAATCCTATTTACAACGAAACCAGGAGCTTCGTCAACTTCTACTGGAGTCTTGCCAATTTCTTTAGAAAGTTCAATAATCATGTCCTTAACTTTAGGATCAGTTTTCTTTCCAGAGATTACTTCAACAAGTTTCATAGCTGGAACTGGGTTGAAGAAGTGCATACCAATTACTTTTTCAGGTCTTTGTGTAGCTGCACCAATGTCAGTTATTGAAAGAGATGAAGTGTTTGATGCTAGAACAGTTTTTTCATCGCATTTTTCACATAATTCTGTAAAGATAGCTTTTTTGATTTTTGGATTTTCTGTAGCTGCTTCAATAATAAGGTCACAGTCAACTACATCTTCAATATCACTTGAATATTTAAGATTTGCTAGGGCCTTATCCATTTCTTCTTTAGTCATTCTTTCTTTAGAAACATTTTTTTCATAACCCTTAGTTATTTTATTTTTAGCATTTTCTAGTGCTTCTGGTGCAATGTCTCTAACTATTACTTCGTGATGAGTTGCAAGTACTTGAGCAATACCTGCTCCCATAGTACCTGATCCAATTACTGCTATTTTCATTGTTATCTCCCTCTTTTATTCCCCTGTAAATTCTGATTTTCTCTTGTTTAAAAATGCATCCATGCCTTCTTTTTGGTCATTAGTTGCAAAACATAGGCCAAAGTGAGTTTTTTCAATTTGCATAGCTGTATCAATGTCTGTTTGTGATCCATTGATAATTGATTGTTTAGCGTATTCAACAGCCTTAGGAGCGTGAGATGCAATTTTATTTGCCATTTCAAGTGCCTTATCCAAAAGTTCTTCTGGTTCGTAAACATGGTTTACAAGTCCTATTTGGTAGGCCTTGTCAGCACCAATCATTTCAGTTGTATAGATAAGTTCCTTTGCATATCCTGGTCCAACAACTCTTGAAAGTCTTTGAGTTCCACCAAATCCTGGAGTTATTCCTAGACCAACTTCTGGTTGACCAAATTTTGCTTTTGTTGATGAAAGTCTAATGTCGCAAGCAACAGAGATTTCACATCCACCACCAAGGGCGAAACCATTTACTGCTGCAATAACTGGTGCTCTACATTTTTCAATTTCCATGAAAGTATCCATACCAAGTTTTGCAAAGTCATAAGCTTCACTTGCAGTGAAGTTTGCCATTTCTGCAATATCGGCACCAGCAACAAAGGATTTACCTGCTCCTGTTATGATTATACATCTTATATCTTCGTCAACATTTGAGAAGAAATGATGAAGTTCTTTTAACATAGCAGAGTTAAGAGCGTTTAGGCTCTTTTCTCTACTAAGTGTTATAAGAACAACTCCATTAGGTTTTTCTTCTACTATTAAATATTTATAGTCCATTTGGATTAGTCCCTTCCTACGATAAGAGCTGTTCCCATTCCTCCACCGATACAAAGTGTAGCAAGTCCTTTCTTAGAATCTCTCTTCTTCATTTCGAATAATAGAGTTATTAAGATTCTAGCACCACTTGCTCCAATTGGGTGACCTATAGCAATAGCTCCACCGTTTACGTTAACTTTATCTACATCAAAGCCCATTTCTTTGTTAACTGCACATGCTTGAGCAGCGAAAGCTTCGTTAGCTTCAATTAGGTCAAGGTCTTCTGCCTTAAGTCCTGCAATTTCAAGTGCCTTAGTTGATGAAGGGATTGGTCCAGTACCCATAATCTTAGGATCAACACCTGCTGTTGCATAAGAAATAATGTATGCAAGAGGTTCTACTCCAAGTTCTTTTGCCTTTGATTCTTTCATTAGTACAAGCATAGCTGCACCGTCGTTGATTCCAGATGCGTTACCTGCTGTAACTGTACCGCCATCTTTTTTGAAAGCTGGTTTAAGTTTTGCAAGTCCTTCTGCAGTTACTCCTTCTCTAATGTGTTCATCAGTGTCAACTACAGTTACATTGCCTTTTCTATCTTTAACTTCTACAGGAACGATTTCGTCTTTAAATCTTCCTTCTTTTCTTGCTTTTTCTGCATTGTTTTGAGATCTTGCAGCAAGTTCGTCTTGCATTTCTCTAGTAATGCCGTATTTTTCAGCTACATTTTCAGCTGTAATACCCATGTGGTAGTCATTGAATGCGTCCCAAAGACCATCTTTAATCATTGTGTCAACAACTTTTTTGTCGCCCATTCTTGCTCCCCATCTTTCATTCATAAGGGCATATGGTGCCATTGACATTGATTCAGTACCACCTGCTAGCACGATTTCAGCATCTCCAGCTTTGATAACTTGAGCTGCTAAACTTACTGCACGAAGTCCTGATCCACAAACAATGTTAAGTGTAACTGCTGGTGTTTTAATATCAATTCCTGCTCCAAGAACAACTTGTCTTGCAACGTTTTGTCCTTGTGCTGCTTGAAGTACGTTACCAATGTAAGCTTCGTCTACCATATCAGGTTTAACATTCGCTCTCTTAAGTGCTTCTTTTGCAGCAATTGAACCAAGTTCTACTGCAGAAGTGTTTTTGAATTGGCCACCAAAACTACCTACAGCTGTTCTTGCAGCTGATGCTATAACAATTCTATCTTCCATGTTTTCCTCCTTATTACTACCATGTGGCATAAGCCACTGAAATAAATAATTTCTCCCTTTGATTTGTACAAGTTGTGCGAGTGAAAATATTATTTCTCTCTTATTTCAACTTTTGCTGAAAATTATCCTAACTTAAATCTTATGCTAAGTAGATTTAATATCCTAAAATCAAATCATTTCTTCTAGTACATCAACAATTTTTTCTGCAGCGTGACCGTCACCATAAGGATTTACGGCCTTTGCCATTTCATCATATAGGTCTTTATCGTCTAGTAGTGAAACTATAGACTCGTAAACGTCTTGTTCTTTTGTACCAACAAGCTTAGCAGTTTTAGCTTCTACTCCCTCCATTCTTTCTGTCTCATTTCTAAGAACTAGAACGGGTTTCCCTAGAGCAGGTGCTTCTTCTTGAACTCCTCCTGAATCAGTAACGACAAATTTTACCCTTGCCATTAGATTTGAAAAAGGAAGGTAAGAAAGTGGTTCTATTAAGTGAACCCTATCTAAGTCAGCAAAATACTTTTCAGCAGCATCTCTTACTATAGGATTTAAATGTCTTGGGAATACAATTTCAAGATTTTCCCTCTCCAAGACTACACGTCTTATTGCCTTGAAAATATCTTCCATTGGCTTACCCCAATTTTCTCTCCTATGTGCAGTAAGTAACACTACATCTTTATTATAATCCAAATCGTTCAAAATTTCATCGTCAAATACGAAATCTTCTCTAACAGAATACTTTAGGGCATCAATAACAGTATTTCCCGTTATGAAAATATTTTTTTCATCATAACCTTCTTCTATTAAATTTTGCCTGTTGGATTCAGTTGGTGCAAAGTGATAATTGGATATTACTCCAGTTAGTTTTCTATTGGCCTCTTCTGGATAAGGTGAATATAAGTTACCTGACCTTAAACCTGCTTCAACGTGGCCAATTTTTATTTTTTTGTAAAAAGCTGCAAGGGCTGCAGCAAAAACTGTAGTTGTATCTCCTTGGACAAGCAAGATATCTGGTTTTAATTCGTCTAAAATTTCTTCAAGTCCCTTGAGAGTTTTTGTAGTTACATCTGTTAGGGATTGTCCCTTTTTAAAAATATTTAAATCGTAATCTGGTTCTATATCAAAAATTTCTAGCACTTGGTCCAGCATTTCTCTGTGCTGACCTGTGACACAAGTATAGCATTCAAACTTATTTCTCTTTTGAATTTCCTTTATTATTGGTGCCATCTTTATGCCTTCAGGCCTTGTACCAAATACAAATAATACCTTCAATTTATTCCTCCTTGTTTTTTAACATACCTGCTGCCACTCCCGTTGCAATTATTATAAGTAAAACTCCTAACGAAATCACAAGAGCTATGGATGAATGGAATCTTGAAATTAAATTTGCAAGAACTCCAAATATTGCAGATATAGAATAGAGAATTACAACAGTCTGCCTTTGATTTAGTCCCATCTTTAGTAGCCTGTGGTGGAGGTGACCCTTGTCGGCTTCCACCATGGACTTGCCCGATAATTTTCTCCTCACCATGGCAAAGGCTGTGTCAAATACTGGCACTCCTAAGATTAAAACTGGCACAAATATCATTAGTATTGCCGCTTGTTTTAAAAATCCTGAAATACTTATATAGGAAAGCATAAATCCTAGATATAAGGCCCCAGTATCTCCCATAAAGATCTTTGCTGGGTTGAAGTTAAAGGGCAAAAATCCTAGGCACGCTCCTGCTACAAGAGCACAGACCATACTCACCTCGTACCTTCCCATCTTGTATGTTATAAAAAACATGGAGATGGCACATATCATTGAGACACCTGATGCCAGTCCATCTAGTCCATCAATTAAATTTATTGTGTTGGTGATTCCACAAACCCAAAATATTGTTACAGGTATGGACAAGATATTTAAAATAAGTAGAGCATCATGTGAATCAAAGGGGTTTGTGACAAATTCAATCTTCATGCCTCCAAGTATTAATAAGACTCCAGCTAAAATTTGAAAAAGAAATTTTAACTTGGGGCTTAAATCCTCCTTGTCGTCATAAAGTCCTGATAAGGCAATGACAAGAGAAGCTAGAAGAGTCATTATCAAACCTTTATTTATTGGCAGGTAATAAAGCATGAGAATTGTAACAGATATTACCATGGCAATGCCCCCACCTACTGGTATAGGCTCTTTATGGACACGTCTCTCATCCTTTGGCACATCTAAAAAACCCTTCTTTTTAGCAAGCTTTATAGTAAAGGGCATTTGAATAAATGTCAGTGCAAAAGCTGCTAAAAAAGGAATTATATATTTATACATATTTACCTCTTATTTAGTTCCAAATAATCTGTCTCCTGCATCTCCTAGGCCAGGTACAATATATTTGTCTTCGTTTAATTTTTCGTCAAGGGCTGCAAGGTAGATTTCCACGTCAGGATGGGCTTCTTGAACTGCCTTTACTCCTTCAGGTGCTGCCAAGAGATTTATTGCCTTAATGTTTTTTGCACCATTTCTCTTTAGTTCATCAATTGCTTCTATTAGGGATCCACCAGTTGCAAGCATTGGGTCCACAACAAGCATAAGTCTTGATGAAACATCTTTAGGAAGTTTTGAATAATAGGTAACTGGCTTGTGAGTTTCTGGGTCACGATACATTCCAATGTGACCAACTCTTGCTGCAGGAATAATTGTAAGTAGTCCTTCTACCATTCCAAGTCCAGCTCTTAGGATTGGAACTATCCCAACCTTCTTACCAGAAATAACTTTTCCTGTAGTCTTGCAAATAGGAGTTTCTATTTCAATTTCTTCAGTTTCTAAGTCCCTAGTTACTTCATAACCCATAAGTGTTGCTATTTCATTGGCAACTTGTCTAAACTCCATGGAGCTAGTTTCTTTTTTTCTTAAGATTGTCATCTTATGATCAATTAGTGGGTGTTTTATTAAAGTGTATCCCATTTTAGTCCTCCTCGATTTTATTTACTCTATTTATGTGTCTGCCACCTTCAAATTCTTCATCTAAGAAGGCATCTACTATTTCTATTGCCATATCATGGCCTATAAGTCTTGCTCCCATTGCCAAGACATTGGCATCATTGTGGCGTCTTGCAAGCCTTGCTGAGTAAGGTTCAGAGCAAAGTGCTGCCCTAATTCCCTTGACCTTATTTGCTGAGATTGAAATTCCAATTCCAGATCCACAAATTACTATTCCAAAGTCTAGCCCTTCATCTATTACCGCATGACCAACAGCATGCCCATAGTCTGGGTAGTCTACTCTAGAATCATCAAAGGATCCTAAGTCCTTAACTTCAATATTTTTTTCTTCAAGATATTCAATTAGGTCTTTTTTTAAATAAAAACCTGCGTGGTCTGAACCAATTCCTATTTTCATATTTCCTCCTAAATCCTCATGACTACCTTGCCACCGCAAGCCTTCAAGAGTCTATTCATTATGCTAAGTCCCATTCCCCTAAGTTCAAAGCCTTCTGCAAAGATTAGGTCTACATCTTCTTCGTCACATCTTCTCAGTGCATCAAAAAGATTTGTAGCCACTTCTTCTAAGTGGTCTCTTGATCCAAGGTTTATAAGTAATTCTACACCTGTGTTTTCATATTCAGCATAGGTTTCATCTGTTGCAAGGACTGCAATTTTCTTGTCCTTATTTTCTTCTATGTTTTTCTTTATTTCATTTACGACCTTATCAAGCCTTCCACCAAAGCAAGTTGCATCAGCCTTTGGGGCATAGTGCCTGTACTTTTGTCCTGGAGACTTTGGCACTTCGTGAGACTCAGAATCAATTGTTGCTGAATCAATTGTGATTCTTTCATCAACTTCTTGCAGGTCCTCAAGAGTAATCTTGCCTGGCCTTAAAATCATTGGTGGATCAACTGTCACATCTAAGACTGTTGATTCGATTCCAACAACAGAATGACCACCATCTACTATTATGTCAACTCGACCGTCAAGATCTTCTATTACATGTTCTACCTTTGTTGGTGATGGCCTGCCAGATAGGTTTGCTGATGGAGCAGCCACTGGAAAGTCCACTGACTTTAAGATGTCGTGAGCAATCTTGTTATTTGGCTCTCTTATAGCAACTGTGTCAAGACCACCTGTTGCTTCATCAGGCACCCTGTCTGACCTCTTAAAAATTATTGTTAGAGGTCCTGGCCAAAATTTTTTAATACATTTTTTTGCCACTTCAGGAACTTCTACAACTAAATCATCTAGTTGTGAGTTGTCTGCTATGTGGAGTATTAGTGGGTTGTCGCTAGGTCTACCCTTGGCTTCATATATTTTTTTACAAGTCCTCTTGTTAAGTCCATTGCCACCAAGTCCATAAACTGTTTCTGTGGGTAGGACAACGAGGCCTCCATCTCTTAAAGTTTGGCTTATTTTTTTAAGATAAATCTTATCTTTTCCATTTCCTTTAAATCTTATTATGTCTGTTTTCACAAAAAAACACCTCTATCCTTAATATTATACCAAGAATAGAGGTGTTTTTTAATACCTTATAGTTATTTAATTACTTGTGAGGGATAATTTTACCTATTTTTACACTTTCTTTAAATTCATCAGAGATTTTTTTATAAACTTCATCATTTTGTAAAATTTCTATTCCAACTTCAACAATAGCTGCAATAGTTTTTTTCACTTGATCAAAGGCATAGTCTGTCATAGTTGCGTCCCTAAATTCTACTGTGTGAGAAGGAGATCCTTCTTCAATAATTTTAAAGTATCCATGAAGAGTTGGGACTTCGTGAGAAATATCTCCAGCATCAGTTGAACCAGTAAGTAGTTCTATGTCCTTAACCTCTTCATCAAAATAGATTTCCATTTTTTCCTTTAGGACTTCGTTAAAGGCAAGATTTCTAACTGTATTGTCATTTCCCTTTTCGTATTCAGAAATTTTAACTTGGCAACCTGTTGCAAGAGCAGCACCCTTGGCACAAGCTTCTATTTTTTCTAAAAGTTCTAATAAATATTTTTTCTCAGGGCTTCTAGCATAAAATCTTGAATCAGTGTAGTCAGGAATAATGTTGGCAGCCTTGCCCCCATCTTTGATAATCCCATGAATTCTTGATCCATCTTTAGTTTGCTGTCTTAAGGCATTGATGGCTGAAAATAAAACTATTTGGGCATCAAGAGCATTTACACCCTCGTGAGGTGTGTCGGCAGCGTGGGCAGTCTTTCCAAAGAATTCAAAGCGTCTTGTAGCAAGGGCTAGAGAATTTGGAGTAACTGCGTTGATATCACCTGGGTGCATTTCTATTGCCACGTCAACATCCTTTAATTCATCTGATCTTGCAAGTTCAATTTTTGTTCCACCAACTTCTTCTGCAGCAGTTCCAAAGACAATGACCCTTCCACCTATTTCATCAATTAACTTCGATAAGACTATCCCTGCTCCAGTAGCACTTGCTCCAAGGATGTTGTGGCCACAGCCATGACCAATGCCTGGTAGGGCGTCGTATTCCGCTAGGTAGGAAATTGTCCTGCCTTCTTTTTTGGAATCGTAAACTGCCTTAAAGGCCGTTTCGCATCCAAGATAAGGGCATTCAACCTCAAAGCCATGTTTTTCTAATAAATCAATATGGGCCTTTGAAGACTTGTATTCTTCAAATCCAATTTCTGGATTATCATAAATAAACTTTCTTAAAGTATCAAGTTCTCCTGATATTTCTTCAACAATTTTTAAAATATTTTCCATAAGTCACCTACTTGTTAATCCTATAGTATTGATATCTCCTGTAATCATCATAATAAGCCTTGGCATTGCCCTTGACTTCACTTCTTGGGTAAGCCTCACTTCCATCATAGATAAAGTTTCTCGAAATAATTGGAAGTCTCTTCCTAAGTTCTGAATTGTAGATAAAGAAGTTATCCACCTTATTGTAGTCTAACATATCAAGAACCATAGAAGAAAGATAGTTAGCAGAAACTGGTTGGCCATCTTCTACTTCAACCTTCTGCCTATCCATAAGGGCCTTTCCCTTATCATTTGCCACAACTATATAAGGAGTTGAGTAGTATTCTATTTCTTTTTCCAAGTTTTCATTATTAAGATGCTTACCAATTTCATCAAAACCTGACTGATTTGTGCCAAGTCCCGGTAAGTGGTCCCCATAAAATACCATAATAGTTGGTTCGTCAAGTCCTTCCATCATCTCGTAAATATCACCTAGCATTAGGTCCATGGCCTTTACCCCCAAGAAGTAAGAACCAATACTATTTTTCACTTCTTCAGAAAGTTGTGAATCGCAAGAGAAGGGTAAAACTTCTCCATATTTACCAAAATCGTAAGGTCCGTGGTTTTGGATATCAACTGCATAAGAAAAGACTGGATCCTCAGATTCCTTTACTGCCTTTAAAAAGTTTTCTTTATAAATTTCTGTAAACTGCTTTTCATCTAAGTAGCCCCCTTTAATAAGAGGGTCCTTAATATCTTCTACAAACATATTGTCATCAAGTCCAAGCTTTGGATAAACGTCTTGTCTGCCATAGAACCAGGCAAAGCCAGGGTGGAATCCCATAGTCTTGTAGCCTATAGATTTTAAAAGATTTGGAAGGGACCCAACATCCCTTTTAATTGCATTGAAGGCATAATTGTTATCAGGTGCACAGTTAATTGTCATTGCTCCAGTCAAAACATCAAACTCTGTGTCTCCTGTACCCCCAATATAAGCAGGTACTACAATTCTTCCATGCAAAACAGATTCTTTCTGCAAAATTTTAAAATTTTCGTTGGGGTCATCGCCCTCTTCAAATTTAAATTGTGGGTCTTGAGATAAGTCTGTAAAGGCCTCTCCCATTATCCAAATAATATTTGGCCTTTCCATATTTTTTATGGCTGCAATACTTTCGCTATGATCTAGAACGTCTCTTTCTCTTATTTCCTTATCATCATAACCTTCTGGTGGCCTGATAAAAGAATCTTTTATCTTGTGTAAAAAAGAATAGTTAAATCCCTTGCCATTAAATTGGTCAATGGAATTATAAATATTTCCCTCCATTGGAATATTGTTGTAGATAACATCCTTCGAGTATACAAATAAAAGTAATATAGCTGACGAGATTAGGACTACAAGGACAGAAATCAACCTGTCCCTTACTTTAATTTTTTTACTTTTAAATAAAAAAGCCAAGATAATTAAACAAACTATACCAAAAATACTTGCAAGACTTCCCTTTAGGTCTGGATAATAGGAATTTGAGGTCATGTTTAGGGCCTCAACTGCTAACTTAAAGTCCGAAATCTTTAGTGGAAAATTCCTATAAAAAACCTTAGTCCTGTGGACAAGGAAGATTACAATATAGAGAATTGAATTTAAAATCAAGGCTGGCCTTCTCCTTCCAAGTAGACCTTGGAAGAAAATTCCTGTAAGTACAATTGGCAGAATATTTAAAATTATAACAATGGGACCCCTAATTAATTTTCCAGGCAAGCCTCCACCTGGTGCCAAGAAAAACATGGCGAGACAAATCAAAAGTCCAAAGAGTCCTTGGATCAAAAGATCATAGATATTAAAGGACTCAGCCTCTTTAAATTTATTTTTATTAAACACATAATCACCTTCTAATTTTCAATTATATAATATTATTCAATTTTTGGGGACTTTTTGTAAAGTTTATGTAAATATATTTTTTGACTTATTTACCCTATTGTACTTTTAATTTAAGTCAACTTAAGGCAAAATTGCACGAGAAAAAATTTCCCCAATTATTTAGAGTCTTCCAAAGATTATTTATAAAAATTTTTATAAATTATTTTCTTATGAAGCCTGGTCAACTTGCCTATGAAAAAATTTAAATATTAAAAAGCTAAATTTCTAATTCCCTTTTTTAATTCTTAAACTAGATTCTCTAAAGTTTTCTCGATTAATAAAAACTTATTGAAAACTTATTGAAGCTTTCACAGAGAAAATAATTCTAATGGGTTAAATATATTAAAAGCTATTCTATAGCAAAAAAAAGACTGCCGAAGCAGTCTTAATTTTCTCTTTTCAGAGTGAAGATTGGTATAATTTTATTATTAATCTTAGGAGTTATGGGGTTCCCAAAATCAAAGTAATTTTTGTTAAATGACATTAACTATCATTAACTGTTTTTATTATAGTATAGGTTTTGAAATTTGTAAAGGGTTTTTGATAAAATTTATCAAAATTATTTTATGATAATTTATTTAAAATTATTAGCTTTATTCTCCATGACTTTTGAATTTTTGTGACCCTATAATTTCTTGTGACTTATCATTTTTTTAACTTTATTTTTTATAACTTTTAAAATAACTACAAACTCATATATTTTTATAACTCTATAAATTTTATAAAATCACTTTTTCCATGACTTATTAAATTTCTATGGGGTCTCACTTTTTCATACGATAATAAGATTTTATGAAGCATCATTTTTTCGTAAAATCATAAATTTTTATTAAACATCATTTTCTCATAAGCTCATAAAACTTTATTAAGTCCAATTTTTTGTAAGTCCCTATATTTTTATCAATTCTCAATTTTTTTGTAAGACCCTATTTTTTATCAGGTCTCACTTTTGTATAACCCCCTAAATCTTTATAAAGTCACAATATTCTACAACTTTTAATTTTGGGCATAAAAAAATGCACCCAAGGAGGTGGGTGCAAGGGGATTCCGGTAATTGTGATATTAAGGAAAAAAAGCTGGTAAACTATAAGGGATTCTTAATATTTATTTCACAATTAACTTATACTTAGTATATAATAAAAGTACTACAAAATAAATTAATAAAAATTTGTATAAATCACAAAATATATTTGATAGGAGGAAATATGAATTTCGAAAGTATTTACTACTTCACAGAACTTGCCAAGACCTTAAATATGAATGAAACTGGAGAAAAACTTTACATTTCACAACAAACTCTTTCAAATCACATAAAAAGGCTGGAAGAATATTATGGGACAAAATTCTTTTTTAGAAAACCAAGACTGATGCTGACACCTATTGGAGAAGAGTACCTGGCCTATGCAGAGAAACTCCTTACAAGTGAGGCTGATATGATAAACAAGATCAGGGACCTTGAAAGCGAAGATATAGGTAAGCTCATGTTAGGTGCCTCTTCCCCTCGTGCCGATATGTTTATCCCATCTATTATAGAAAAATTTACTGAGGAATTCCCCCAAGTTGGCCTTGTTCTCCACGAAAAGCAATCTCATGAACTTGAAGAGATGTGTCTTGAAAACAAACTAGACCTTGCCATTTCCATTGACGAAAACAATCAAAATGAAAATTTAAAATCTAGTCTTCTTTTAGATGAGAAACTTTATCTCTGTGTTAGTGACAGGCTCCTAAAAAAATATTTTAAAAATCTTGAAGCCTTAAAGGAAAAATCCATAGATAATTTAGATTTAAGGGACTTTGCTGAGGTTCCCTTCCTACTTTACACCCAGGACAATAGGATCAGGAGCCTTATAAATCAAAGTTTCAAGGAAGCTGGCGTAAGGCCAAATGATTATATAGAGACTGGCTATTCTAGGATTGCCCTTTCAATTTGCAACAAGGCAATAGCAGCTGTCTTCATATCTCAGATGAATATCAAGAGGTGGGTGGACGAGTTTGAAGATGACATCAACATCTTCCCCCTATACTCCAAGGGGAAACCTGTAAGCCTTGGAATCTACGCCATAAAAAATAAAAACCGATATATCACTAAGTATGCCAAGAGGTTTGTGGAACTCTTGGAAGAATATTTTAATTCTTTTCACGCAGAAAAATTAGAAAGAATTGCAAAAAAATAAAGCAAGAGTGGCACCATGTGGTGTCACTTTTACTTTATAAAAATTTTTTTTAATTATTTTGAATTTTAAAAATTATTTCCAAATTCTTGTCTAAACCTATTGAATAATTCTTCTTGTCTTCTTGCTCTCGCTTCTTCTTGGGCAGTTCTTTCCCTTACTTGTTCCCTTATATCTTTTTGGGCCTCCTTGTCATTTTCTATGGAGTAATCAGTAAAAGTTGCTTCAGCTGTCATCTTTTTGCCCTGTCTAATATACTCAACCTCTACCTTGTCGCCAACTTGGTACTTGTAGAGGATTGACTTCAATGCGTTGTTATCAGACACTTGGTCCTTGCCAATTTTTGTTACAATATCTCCTGCTTCAAGCCCAGCAGTTGCTGCAGGTGATCCTTCATAAACCTTGTAGACAAAGATTCCCTTGTCAACAGGTGACTTTTGATTTAAAACTTGAGATGCTACATCCACATTCATTGTAAGCATACCCATGGACATTTCCTTGTAAGATCCTGTTTCAATAACTTGTTTTATAATTGGTTTAATAAAGTTAATAGGAATTGAAAATCCAAGTCCCTCTGCTGATTGAACCTTGACTGTGTTGATTCCAATTACTTCTCCTTCGGCATTTAAAAGGGCTCCACCAGAGTTACCACCATTTATTGATGCATCAGTTTGAATAAGACCTGTCATGTAGCCTCCACCACTTACTGCCCCAACATACCTGTCAAGTCCAGAGATGATACCTTGGGTTACAGTTTGAGAAAATTGAAGTGATATTGGGTTACCAATGGCAATGGCAGTGTCCCCTATTGAAAGGGCATCAGAGTCACCAAGACTTGCCACATTTAACTTCTTATCTGTATTGATTTTTACAATGGCAAGGTCAATCATTTCGTCCGCCCAGATTGTCTTTCCTTGGATATCCTCTTCATTGTTTAGCCTAACTGTCACGTCCTTTACTACTTGGTTGTTTAACTTAACAACGTGAGCATTAGTAAGGATGTAGCCCTTTGGATCAACTATTACACCAGAACCCACACCTTGGACTTCAACTTGTCCAAAGAAGGATTGTTGGACTCCCTTAGTTGTTATCCCAACTACAGAGGACATGGACTTCTTGGCAACGGCTGAAGCCACGGTCATATTGTCCTTGGCAGAAATAGTTATATTTGAATCGCTATTTGTTGTTTTACTTTCTCCCTGTGGCAAGAGCTTGTAAGTTGTTATTGCTGAACCAACAATTCCTCCAATGAGAGAAAAAACTAGGGCAATTATTATTACAATCTTACCCATGCCAGGGTTTTTATTTAAATTCTTCTTCATACTTTCCTCCTATACGATAATTTATGACTTTATCTTAGTATGAATTTGTGAAAGATAAATGAATTTATAATAAAAGCTTTATGATTTTGCTTTTTCATTTTATTTTTGTTTTTTACATATCATTTGCTGTTTTTTATTGGGAATAAAAATTCAAAAAAAGAGACCCCTAAGGATCTCTTAATATTTTTAGTTTTTGAAAGCTGGTATAACTGCTCCCTTAAATGTTTCTTCAATAAACTTCTTAGATTCTTCAGAGTTAAGAACCTTTAAGAATTTTTGAAATTTTTCCTTGTCAACATCTTCTTTTCTAATTGCAACTAGGTTTGCATAAGGTGAATCTGTAGATTCTAAGAAGATTGAGTCCTTAGTTGGGTCAAGTCCTTGGCCAATAGCAAAGTTGGAGTTAATAACAGCAGCTCCTGAATCTTTATAAACTTGTGCAATTGAAGGTGCATCCATTGCTGTGAACTTTAAGTTCTTAGGATTTTCTGCTATGTCTTTTTCTGTTGAGTTAAGATTTGTCTTATCTTTTAATTTAATAAGTCCTGCATCTTCAAGTAGGATTAAGGCTCTTGCACCGTTACTTGGGTCGTTAGGGATTATGATTTCTGCGCCATCTTCAATTTCATCAACTGACTTATATTTTTCTGAGTATAAGGCCATTGGTTCGATGTGAACGTAACCTAGGACGTCAAGATTGTCGATGTTTCTTTCTTCTGTAAAGCTGTCAAGGTAAGGCTTGTGTTGGAAGTAGTTGGCATCAAGGTCGCCTGCTTCTAGTTGAAGGTTTGGTTGGATGTAGTCATCGAAGTTTACAACTTCTACATCAAGTCCTTCTTTTTCAAATTCTGGCTTTAGACCTTCAATGATTTCTCCATGAGGTGTAGGTGATACGCCAATCACAATCTTGTTATCTCCATCTGCTGGGGCTTCTGCCTTAGTGTCATCTTTCTTTGCACCGCCACATCCTGTTAAGGCAAGTGATAGGACCACTGATCCTAGTAAAAATAATTTTTTAAAATTTTTCATATATATCCTCCTCTAAAAAAATTATTACTTAATTAATATTAAAATGTTGGAAGCACTGCTCCCTTGAAAGTATCTTCAATATACTTTCTGCTTTCTTCTGATTGTAAAATTTTTACAACTTTCTTATAAATTTCCTTGTCTTCTTCGCCAGATCTTGCTGCCACAATGTTTGCATAAGGGGAATCCTTTGCTTCTGTGATTATCGCATCCTTTGGATCAAGTCCATTCGCTATGGCAAAGTTTGGATTTATAAAGGCAAGGTCTGCATCTTGGTAAACTCTTGGAATATTTTGTGCATCAACTGCTGTGAATTTTAAATTTTTTGGGTTTTCCACTATATCAACTTCAGTTGAGTTTAAATTGTCCTTGTCTTTTAACTTTATAAGTCCTTCTTTATCTAAAAGTAATAAGGCCCTTGCTCCATTTGTTGGGTCATTGGGAATTATAATTTCTCCACCATCTTCAAGGTCTTTTATGTCCTTTATCTTTGATGAAAATCCAAGAAGGGGTGTGATAAATATTTTTGAATCTTCTAGGGAAACTATATTTGTCTTCCTGTCCTTGTTAAAGCTATCGAGGTAGGGTTGGTGTTGGTAAAAGTTTAGGTCTAAGTCTCCTGATTCAAGTTGTAGGTTTGGTTGCACATAGTCTGAAAAGACTACTAGGTCAAGGTCAATGCCTGCCTTTTCAAATTCTGGCTCAAGGGCTTTTATGAGTTCTCCATGGGGAGTTTCTGATGCCCCAATTGTAACCTTAGTTTTTTCTCCTGCCTCTGTGCCTTTTTCTTCTACTTTGTTGCCTTTTCCACAAGCTGTCAAAACTGCAATAAGTCCAATTAGTGTCAATAAAATTTTTGTCTTCTTCATCTTTTTTCTCCTTGTTGTCAAATATTATGTCTTTTTTCTTCTTTTTTCTTTTTCTTCTCTTATTTTCTCTTGTCTATCTTCTTAGTCAAAAAGTTACCAACAAATTGAACTATTTGAACCAAGATTATAATAACTACTACTGCTGACCAAAGGATTAGAGGCTCATTTCTTTGGTAACCATACCTGTTTGCCACATCTCCTAGGCCGCCTCCTCCCATGACACCAGCCATAGCAGAGTAACCAATTACGTTAATTATTGTCATTGTTATCCCTGTCACTATCATTGGCATTGCCTCTGGTATAAGGACCTTAAAGATTATTTCCCTCTTAGATGATCCCATGGATTTGGCTGCTTCGATGATGCCTGAGTCAACTTGGATAAAGTAACCTTCCATTAGCCTTGCAACAAAGGGTGCTGCTGAAACTGAAAGGGGAATTATCATTGCTGCAGTTCCGTAGGACTTCCCAACAATTAGTCTTGATAGTGGGAATACAACTATCATCAAGATTACAAATGGAAAGGACCTTAGGATATTTATTATTCCATCTAGGATTGAGTAAACTTTTAAGGATTCAGTAAGTCCTCCAGGTCTTGTTGTGGTTAAAATAATTCCCAGTGGAAGACCAATTAAGAGGGCAATTATTGTCGAAGCAATTACCATTATTAAAGTTTGTGGAATTGCCGGTAAAACTATATCAATTATCCTATCCATTTAAAGCACCTCCACAATTACGTTATTTTCTTTTAAGAATTCAATGGCCCTTGCTCTTTCATCATCCTTACCTAGGATTTGAACTGTAAGGTAACCAACATTTGCAGCATTTAGCTTGTTTATATTTCCAGATAAAATTGAAAAGTCTATGTCAAACTTCTTGACACATTGGGAAAGAATTGGCTTGTCGTAGTTGTTGTCTGCATAGGAAAGTCTCAAGACGTCTCCCTTGTAGTCGCTGGCTCTCACATAACCTTCTTCCACATCATCTTCAAGATTTTTAATAAAGGATCTTGTAACTGCAGTTTTTGGATTTGTGAAGAGTTCCTTTGTAGTGTTCTCTTCAATAATTTTTCCTGCTTCCATTACTGCTATCCTGTCACAAATTTCCTTTGCCACTTCCATTTGATGGGTGATCATTATCACTGTCATGTCAAATTCTTCTACAATTTTCTTTAAAAGATTTAAGACTGACTTTGTGTTTGCCGGGTCAAGGGCTGATGTACCTTCATCTGAAAGTAGGATTGATGGGTTTGTAGCAATTGACCTTGCTATAGCCACCCTTTGTTTTTGACCACCAGACAATTCTGCTGGATAAGAATCCTTCTTATCTTCAAGGTCTATAAATTTTAAGAGCTCCTCCACCCTATTTGCTATGTCTTCCCTAGACACTCCAGAAATTTCTAGAGGATAGGCAATATTTTCTGCCACAGTCTTTTGCATGAATAAGTTGAAATACTGGAAGATCATTCCAATATCTTTTCTAGCAGCCCTAAGTTCCTTTTCATTTAGGCCAATAATAGATTTTCCGTCAACTAGGATTTCTCCTGAGCTTGGTTCTTCCAACCTATTTATACATCTAACAAGGGTTGACTTGCCGGCACCAGATAAACCAATTACACCGTAAATCTCTCCTCGATTGACCTTGAAAGAAACATCGTTTAAGGCTCTAAAACTTCTTTCACCAGTTTTAAATTCTTTAACTAAGTTTTTTACTTCAATCATTTTTCCTCCAAAACAATAAAAAAAGAGCTTCCATCCATAAGGACGAAAGCTCGTGTTACCACCTTAATTTATCACTTTCTCACGAAAGCAACCTCTTCAAGTACTATCATACTCTACTTCTGTAACGGGAAGACCCGTAAATACCTAATATCAGCATTTCCTAGAGAAGGCCATGTTCACAAAAAATCTATCTACTTCTTTCACCAAAACGAAGCTCTCTTTAATCAAAATTTTAAGTTACTCTTCTTCTCAAAAGTTTATTTTTGAATTACTTATGATTATATTAGCTTATATTTTAAAAGTCAAGCATGTTTTTTATTTTATTTTTAAATTTTTCATATCTTCTTCAACTGTTGAGTTTCCAGCGATTCCAAAATTTTCAACTAGAACATCTACAACATTTGGAGATAAAAATGCAGGAAGAGTAGGTCCAAGGTGAATATTTTTTACACCTAATGATAGAAGTGCAAGTAAAACAATTACTGCTTTTTGTTCGTACCATGCAATATTATAAGCAATTGGAAGATCATTTACACTTTCAACTCCAAATGCATCAACTAATGCTAGAGCAATTTGAATTAATGAGTAAGAATCATTACATTGTCCTGCGTCTAATACTCTTGGAATTCCATTAATATCTCCAAGATTTAACTTATTGTATCTGTATTTTGCACAACCAGCAGTTAAAATTACAGCAGATTCTGGCAATTCTTCTGCAAATTCTGTGTAGTAATTTCTGTCATTCATTCTTCCATCGCAGCCAGCCATTACAACAAATTTTGTAATATCACCATTATTTACAGCTTCAATAACTTTATCAGCAAGCTCTAATACTTGAGAGTGTGCAAATCCACCAACTATTTCTCCCTTTTCAATTTCTTCTGGAGACTTGCAAGTCTTTGCCATTTCAATTATTTCTGAGAAATCTTTGTGTCCATTTTCATCTTCTTCTATATAAGTGCATCCTGGATATCCTGCTGCGCCAGTTGTAAATAATTTGTCTTTATAAGAATCCTTAGGTGGAACTATACAGTTTGTTGTCATTAAGATTGGACCATTAAAAGATTCAAATTCATCTCTTTGCTTCCACCAAGCATTACCATAATTACCAACAAAGTTTTCATATTTTTTAAACTTTGGATAGTAGTTTGCAGGTAACATTTCTGAGTGAGTGTAAATATCCACACCAGAATCTTTTGCTTGTTCTAAAAGCATTTCAAAGTCTTTTAAGTCGTGACCTGAAACTAGTATACCTGGATTATTTCTAACACCAATATTTACATTTGAAACTTCTGGATTTCCATAAGTTCCTGTATTTGCAGAATCAAGAGTTGCCATTGCCTTATATCCCATTTCACCAGTTTTAAGTGTTAATGAAACTAATTCATCAACAGTTTTTTCTGTTAGAAGTTCTGCCATTGTATTTAAAATAAAGTTATTTACTTCTTCACTTTCAAATCCTAAAACTTCTGCATGTCTTGCATAGGCAGCCATACCCTTTAAACCATAAGTAACAAGCTCTTTTAAACTTCTAATATCTTCATTATCTTCTACTAAAATAGAAACTTCACCTGAATTTATTTTTCTTTCGATTTCAGAAAATTCTTCAGTTGACCACATAGCAGCTTCACTGTATTCTTTATCTTCTCTTAGAGAATTCATAAGCTTAATAGTTTCTTCAATTCTCTCTTTTATTGCAATATCATCAAAGTTTGCATTTGTAATTGTTGTAAATAAATTTAAAACAACTCTATCTACTGCTTCTTTATTTTCTTTTCCACTTTTTACAACTATTTCAGAAAGTCCCTTTGATGTCCAAATTAAAAAGTCTTGTAAATTTGCAACAACTGCAGATTTTCCACATACTCCTCTTTTAGTACAACCAGTGTTTTTAAATGTTTCTTGACATTGATAACAAAACATATCCATGATCTTCATCCTCTCTATTTAAATTATTTCTATAAATTCATAACTTCTAAATACATTTTAATAGAGAGAGAGAAAGATTTCTGTTGCAAATGCAACAATAAAAATTTATAAAAAAAGAGACCCCCTCTCGGGAGCCTCAATTGGTGTATATTAATGAGGAATCACTAAAAGTGATTAATAATCTAAATAAATTAGATTATTTTCCGTCATTAGCAATAATTTGGTCAATTTTTTCATAAAGTTTTTCCATCTTAGCCTTATCATCAACTGAACCTACACTTGCATCTCCCACAATCTTTCCATCTCTATTAATTAAAAGAGTTGTTGGGAAAGCTGTTAGGTTCTTAAGGTAAGCGTCGATTTCTTCAGAAGGTTTAACAGCAAGGTTAGTGTATTTTACTCCCTTAGCCTCTAATATTTTTTCTGCTTCAGCCTTAATTTCTTTATTTTCATAAGTGTCAAGGCAAATTGACATAACCTTAACATTTTTATCCTTTAAGTCTTCACTAATTTTTTGTAGGGCTGGCATCTCATCAATACAACCTTTACAACCTGTGAACCAAATACTCAAAATAGTTACAGGATGGTCTTTAAATACATCACTACTTACTTGATTTCCTTCAAAATCTACTGCATCAAACTTTGGAAAAGTATCTCCACCAGAAAGCTCAGTAGTTTCTTGTGACTTACTTGAGCAAGAAGTCATTGACACTAATAGGATCATGAGAACAAATAATTTACTTATCTTTTTAAAAACTTTATTCATAACTTACTCCTTCATTGGTCTTAGGTTTATTTATCGATGTTGATATAGCAGACGTTGGACAAGCCCTTAGGCAGTCACCACATCTTATACACTCAAGTGCGTTTTGATTTGTAGACATATCAACATCCATCTTGCAAACTCTCTTACACTTGCCACAGGAAATGCATGAATCGTCCACGTGATATTTATAAAATGAAAATTTATTAGTTATAGCGTAAAAAGCTCCAAGGGGGCAAATATATTTGCAGAAAGGCCTGTAGAAAAATATTGACATTAAAACTGTAACAGCAAGAATTGCAGATTTTAAGATAAATAAATTTCCCAAGGCTCCCCTTATAGATTTATTAGCAAGTGAAAGAGGGATTCCACCTTCCAATATTCCCTGTGGACAGATGTACTGGCAGAAATATGGAGAAGCTCCACCAAGTTCATCTGTTAAAAATACTCCAAAAAGCCAGACTACAAAAATTAAAATAAAATACTTTAAGTATTTCAAAAAAGAAAATCTTCTTGTAGAGAATTTTTTTGTAGGAATCTTGTAAAGTAGATCCTGAAAAAATCCAAAGGGACACATAAATCCACAGATAAGTCTTCCAAATAAGGTCCCAAATAAAAGCATGAGTCCCGTCACATAGTAGGCAAAATTAAATTTTGACGAGCCAACAAGTGCTTGAAAGGAACCTATTGGACAAGAAAAGGCAGCCCCAGGACATGAATAACAATTTAGTCCTGGAACGCAAAGGCTCTTAGTCTTACCTGTATATATTGTTCCCTTAAAAAAGTTTGGAATATGTAAATTTGTAAGAAGGGCAAAAGTCCCTTGAAATAAGTTTCGTTTTTTACCAATATTTTTTAGAAGATTTATTAAACTAACCAATTCCAACACACTCCAAGCAAATTCTTATGGCTTTGGATAGGACAGTGTCCACTTCATGCCTATAAGCTCCATAAATTATGAAGGCAATAGACAAAAGTAGCATAAGATAGGATAATTTATTTTCTGCAAAATCCCTCATGTTTTCACCTCACAAGTAGTATAGCATTTTAGATGTAAAGATAAAGTTAAGAAATCTTTATTTAATAAAATTTTTCAAAAAAAAAGCTGTGAAAATTAATTCACAGCTAATATGGTGACCCATGCGCGATTCGAACGCGCGACACCTTGATTAAAAGTCAAGTGCTCTGCCGGCTGAGCTAATGGGTCTTATTCAGTTTCAATAAAAAATCTGTGTTAACCACAGATTAAAAAATGGCGGAGAGGAAGGGATTCGAACCCTTGTGGGCTTGCACCCTAACGGTTTTCAAGACCGCCCCGTTATGACCACTTCGGTACCTCTCCACAAATATAAAATTTAAAAATGGTGACCCATGCGCGATTCGAACGCGCGACACCTTGATTAAAAGTCAAGTGCTCTACCGACTGAGCTAATGGGTCTCACTTGGCTGGGGTGGCAGGACTCGAACCTACGCATGCCAGAGTCAAAGTCTGGTGCCTTACCGACTTGGCTACACCCCAATAATTGATTGGCGCACCTAGGAGGATTCGAACCCCCGGCACACGGATTAGAAGTCCGTTGCTCTATCCTACTGAGCTATAGGTGCTTATATGGAGCGGGTGAAGGGAATCGAACCCTCGCAACCAGCTTGGAAGGCTGGGGCTCTACCACTGAGCTACACCCGCATAAATAATTTTTTATAAAATTTTTGGT